>REEU01000244.1 GCA_007694905.1 Gammaproteobacteria bacterium
TCAACAGCGAGGCCCCGTCCGGAAGGACGGGGCCTTTTTGTTTGGGCGGCATGCCGGGGCGGCGCGTACACGCGCTCGCCTACAGAGAGGGTGACGCATGGCCTTGTAGGCACGAGCTGGGCCTCACAGGCGCGTGCGCTCGGCCCGAGGGCGGCGCGTACACGCGCTCGCCTACAGGGCGTGGCGGTTAGGTGCTGATCAGCCGCGCTCCAGCCGGAAGTTGCGTCTTATCAGGCGCGTGCCCATGGGCGCGGCGAGAACGTCCCGCCCGCCGATCTGCTCGAGCAGCGCGTCGGCATCCTCCCGGGCGCTGCCGCTGAGTCCGGCGTAGTGCTCCTGCGGACGCTGGAACATCCACAGGTCGAAAGGAAAAATCGCGCGTTCCGCACTCGCTTCGGTAGCGTGACCCCGCTCCAGCGTGAAGCGATGCATGCCGATCCCCCGCGGAATCGCCTCCTCGCGATGGTCCTGATTCCATGCCTCGAACGCACGGCGCGTAGCAGAGAGGACCGGGAACTGCTCCTCCACCATACGCCGCAGGACCGGCAGCAGCGTCTCCGGTACCGTGTCGTCCGCAACGAAGCCGCCGTCTCGCGCGGCCGCCGCGGGTGCCACCATACGCTTCACCCAGGCCACGACCTCCGGAGCGATGCGCGCCATCAATGCCCCTGATGCCGGGTCCCTGTACTGGTGGGCATACAAGGGGCCGATGAGTCCGAAGTCGCCAATGGAGGGCCGGTCCCCGAACAGAAAGGGGTGCTGGGCAAAGTGCGCATCGAGCTCGCCCAAGAGCGCCTCGTAGCTGGCTTCGATGGCGGGGATCGTCGCGTCGGTGACGCCGAGTGCCGGCAGCGCGCCCCGAAACGGACGGCAGGTGCGTTCGCCCACTTCGTATTGTTCTTCCGGTGAGAGGTCTGGCCGGGACAGTCTGCCGAACTCGCGGATGATCCAGTCAGTGTTGTGGTTCCAGCGGTAGTGCATCGCGGGAATCTTCAGCCATTCGTCGCCGTAGACTTCCAGCAGCAGCGCAGCGAGTCGCTGACATGGGCCGAGCGGATACACGGCAGGGTCCGGGAACCGCGCTTCGAGGGCGTCGATGATGTCGGTGGTGTCCTGCAGGATGTGGTCCTCAGGGGTGACGACCACGGGAATGACCGGCCAGCCGACACGCGGCACGATGATCTCCCGGTACACCTCTCGGGTCGCCGTGCGTTCCTCGAACGGGATGTACTTGAACTGCAGATAGGCGCGGGCCTTGCCCGTGTAGTAGGAGATGTCTCCGCCGTAGAGGATGTAGGTCTGGCTTGAATGCATGTCGGCGTCCTGTCTGTGCCTGAACCGGATGTAAGGGTGGTCGGGTCGACTCAGGGTACCCCCTAAGGCAGCTTCCGGGCATTACCCGAGCGCCTTGTCGCGGTCAGAAGCATAGCTTTGTCGCATCGAGTTTTTGATCGGTGCGATACCATGCGTAGCCTCACACTTGCCATCGTCGTCCTTACCGCTCTGATTCTCGGGGCGCGCTGGATGCTGCAGCCGGATGCGGTTTCAGCCGCTTCTGTGGCGGCGCCGGAGGCTGCTGCGGCCGACGTCGACATCGCGCCGTGGATCGAGCCGCCCACATCCTTCGACGAGCCTGTTTCACGCGTTGCTGAGGTCAGCTCCAGCAAGCCGGTGCAGCCGTTCGATGCTGCCGGTGAATGGCGCGACGATGCCCGCCTGCCCGTGCGTGCACCCGATCTCGCGCAGGTCCGGGACTTTCCGTTCAGCGCTTCGGGACTGCAGAGCGTGGCCGTCGGTGATGCGGTGCAGGTGGACTTTCCGCCGCTCGGCGGGCGCTATGAGATGGCCGTGGACGAGGTCATCGAAACGGGGGCAGAGCGCACGATCCGCGGTCACATCGCTTACGACGATCGGACCTTTCCGAGCCTGATCACCGTATCCGCAGGCTGGAGCTTCGGCAGCTTCACGACGCCGGAGGGCAATTACGAGTTCACCGCAAGGGACGGCATGGCCCGAATGGTCAGCGATGTCGAGCTCGAACGCCGCGCCCGGGCCCCGGTACACACCCTGCGACCGCACCGTACCTGAGGGTCGGGAAGGGATTCCCATGCTCGGTCACAAGCAGATTCTGCTCGCATTCGTTCTATCGACGATGCTTACGGTGGCTGCAGCAGCGGAACGCATCGATCTGCTTGTCTACTACACGGAAGATGCCGCGAGCCACTACGACGGCGCGCCAGAAGCGCGCATTCGTCATCTGGTAGCGGTGGCCAATGACGTGATGCAGCGCAGCGGTCTCTCTGCTCGGATCGAGTTGGCTGGTCTGCGGCAGACGGCCTATGCCCCCAGAGAACGTGCGCCCATCGCGCTTCAGGACATCACCTACGGCCAGGACCCTGCTCTGGAAACCGTGGCCGCAGAGCGCATCGAAGCGGGTGCGGACGTCGTAGTCCTCATGGGAACCTACCTGTTCGACGGCTACTGCGGCGTCGCATGGCAGGGCGGTCTGGATGAGCCCGGTGTGCTCAGTGATGTCGACCGCGCCCATGCCTATGCCTACGTGGCCATCGATTGCAGCGCCTATACGCTGGTGCATGAGCTGGGTCACCTGCTGGGGCTCGCGCACTCGCGGCTGGAAAACCCTGGCGGAGGGACTCGGTCCTGGGCGGCGGGCCACGGTGTCGCCAACGCTTTCACGACGATCATGGCAAGCCCGGGAGTTTTCGACGCGCCGCGGATGCCCTACTTCTCCTCGCCGGAACTGACCACCTGCCTGCAGCATGCCTGTGGCGTCGCCGCCGAAGATGCCGAGAACGGTGCATTCGCGGTGCTTGCCCTGGCGGAGACGATTCCGCAGCTCGCGGCCTACATGTCGTCAGTTGGCGCTGCTGATGAGGATGCACCTGCGGGCGATACCGATGGCTCGGAAGTCGAATCTGCGACCCTGTCGGAGCCGGATGCAGAAGGGGCTCCAGACGCTGTGGACGAGGGCAGTCGGGACACCGACCTTCAGCCTGCGTCGACGGAACCTGATGCCGGGGAATCGGGAACCGCTGCGGAGACAAACAACGAGACCTCGGCCACGAGCCCGGCGCAGAGTGCAGGCAGCAGTCCTTCCGGCCCAGCTTCGGTGCAGCAGCCCGCAGCGAGCGGCGGCGGCGGGGGCGGCTGCGCGGCAGGAAGCGGCCACGATGATGCGAGCCTGCCCTTCCTGCTGCTCGCGTCCCTGCTCTGGGTGCTGCGTCGACGTCTTGGCCTTCCAACCCTGTAGGCGAGCCGCATACGGATCACGCGTGTACGCGCCGCCGACGCTCGCGCATCGCGCTGCGGCGGCCGTAGACTCCTCGCCAGTCCCGTTCTGCGGTGAAGTGACTTGGCCGGCTTCCGCATCCTGTTCATTCTCGCCAGCAATCACGCTGGTTCCCACCTGCTTGCCGAGCGGCTTGCGGCCGATCCTCAGTGCCTGGCGGTGGGAGAGCTGGCCAACCTGCGCAAGTTTCTCGGCCGTCGCGGTCCGAGCAGCAGCGGCACCGACTCGAGTTATGGCAGCGATCCCCTCTATGCCGGCCTGTCGGCGCTGCCGGAAACCGTCTGGCACCAGACCATATGGGAGCGAAGGGGCAGACAGTTCGGTACTCTGATCGACAATTCGAAACGCCTCGACTGGCTGTGCCGGACACGTGATGCGGCGGCGTCCGTGCACGTCGTCCATCTGCTGCGGGACCCACGGGCCTTCGTCCATCGCGTAGGCTCGATCCTGGCTTCAGACCGGGCGCTGCGGACACAGCGCTGGCGGGAGTGCAGACGTCAGCTGCAGCCGCGACTGCTCTGGGCCAGCCGGGCGGAAGTCTTCGCGTGGCGCTGGTTGCGCGAGAACCGCGGGATAGCCGACTTTCTCCTGCGCCAGGACATGCCTGCGGCCCGAGTCAGCTATGAGGAGCTCATCGCAGCGCCAAAGTCCACGGTAGAGAGGCTGTTCGCAGACTTCGGACTGCCATCGTTTCAGCTACATGAGGCGCATGCCGCGATCGCTGCGTCGCCCACGTTCAAGCCGGCGTGGCGTGATCAAGGGGCAGCGCCCGAACCGGACCTGCGCTGGCTTGAGGAACTGTCGCAGGAGAGCCAGGCTGCGGTGCTGGAACTCGCACCGTTGCGGGCGTTTCTCGCCGGGCTCGGCTACCGGATGGGGCCCGAGGGTCTGATGCCGTTGGCAGAGCCGGTCGGGGCATAGCTTCGAGGGCGGGCGATCGTGTGCCGCTCGATGCGCTGATGCCTCGGCGTTCAGGCAACTTTGCAACTATCAACAGGAGGAAAGCATGAGCGAAGTCCAGGAGTTCGAGGGTCGCAACGTCGTCGTGACCGGTGGCACCGGTGCGCTGGGCACCGCGGTTGCGGAACTGCTGCTGGAGCGGGGCGCCCGTGTGCGCGTGCCGTGCTTCGATGCTGCCGAGTACGAACGCTGCAGCTTCCGTGACCACGAACGCGCAGAGGTGGTGCACCCGGTGAATCTGGCCGACGATGCAGCCGTCGAGGCCTTTTTTGCGGCGGGTGGCGAACTGTGGGCCTCGATCCACATCGCCGGCGGATTTGCGTTCACACCCCTGTCGGAGGTGAACAGCACCATTCTCGAGCAGCAGGTACGCATGAACACGGCCACCTGCCTGCTCTGCTGTCGAGAGGCCGCAGGCCGAATGAAGCGGGGCGGTCGCATCGTCAACGTCACCGCACGTCCTGCGCTCGATGCCCGCCAGGGCGCGAAGCTCACGCCCTACGTCATTGCCAAGGCCGGCGTCGCTGCCCTGACGCAGACGCTGGCCAGCGAGCTGCTGGAACGGGACGTGCTGGTGAACGCGATTGCGCCTTCGGTGATCGATACGCCTGCCAATCGTGAAGCCATGGCTGATGCGGATTTCAGTACGTGGGTCAGGCCTGAGGACGCTGCGGAAGTGCTCGCGTTTCTGGCCTCACCGCGCAATCGGGTCGTCAGTGGCGCCCTGGTTCCGGTCTACGGCAAGGCCTGACGCCGCGCCCGCACCGCGGCGGCCAGGGCGTCCAGCAGACCGATTGATTCCTCCCAGCCGATGCAGGCATCGGTGATGCTCTGGCCGTAGGTCAAGGCCTCGCCAGGTTGCGGGTCCTGCCGCCCGGCCACCAGGTTGCTCTCCACCATGACGCCTGCAATGGCATGCTGACCTTTGCTGATCTGCTCGCATACGTCCGTGCACACCTCGAGCTGGCGTTCATGGCGCTTGGCGCTGTTGCCGTGGGAGAAGTCGATCATGATACCGCGGTGGAGTCCGGCAGCCTGCAGTCTGGCGTGGGTTTCCGCCACCGCCTCGGGGTGGAAGTTGGTCGCGCCGCCGCCGCCGCGCAGGATCACGTGGCAGTCCTCGTTACCTGCCGTCGAGAAGATCGCCGAATGGCCTGCCTTGGTCACCGACAGGAAGATGTGTGAATGGCCGGCGGAGGCGATGGCGTCCACGGCCACCTGCACGGCGCCGTCGGTGGAGTTCTTGAAGCCGATGGGACAGGACAGTCCGGATGCCAGTTGGCGATGGATCTGACTCTCGGTGGTGCGGGCCCCGATGGCCCCCCAGGCCACCAGATCACCGATGTACTGTGGCGTGATGGGATCGAGGTACTCTGTACCGGCAGGCAGTCCGGACGCGCTCACGTCCAGCAGCAGCTTGCGCGCCACGTGCAGGCCCCGGTTGATGTCGAAGCTGTTGTCCAACCCGGGATCATTGATCAATCCCTTCCAACCCACCGTGGTGCGCGGCTTCTCAAAATACACGCGCATGATCACCAGCAGATCCCTCTGCAGCCGTTTGGCCTGTTCGGCCAGGCGGCCCGCATACTCCACCGCGGCGTCCGGATCATGGATGGAGCAGGGACCGATGATCACGATGAGTCGGTCGTCACGTCCGTGGATGATCGCGCTGGCGGCCTGGCGCGCATCGAAGATGAGTCGCGACTGGGCATCGCTGAGAGGCAGGTCCCGGATGAGGTCGTCGGGTGCGATCACCTCCTCCATGCCTGTGATGCGGGTGTCGTCGGTGTTGAACTTCACGGCTATGCTCGGTGGTCCAGGGAGCGCCAAGCGTACTGATCCACTGGGCCAGCGCAAGGTAAACTCGTACTGGGCGGCCGTAACAGGGCCGTCTGCTGACGGACATCCATTGCGGGAGCGGTCTCGACGTGCGAGCTGTGCAACTACGCTATCTCCATGCCATGGGCATCGACTGCTATGTGCGTCGCGCTGCCGCCGTGGCGACGGGGCGGGATGCAGCAGGCAATCCGGATCGCCCGACCCCGGATGACCTGACCCCCGCAGCCGGCCCCCCCTCACCGGCTGCGGAAACGCTTGCGCAGCGGCCCGTGACGACGGTCAGGCAGCTGCTGGAGGCCGCTCCCGGATGCCCGGCGCCGGTACCTGAATCTGCAGCCGCGCCTGCAGCCGCGCCTCAGTCTGATGCCGCGCAGACGGTCGTTCCGCGTTTCCGGCTCGTGGTGCTGAGGCTCGCTGGCAGCGTCCTGCTGGTGGATGAGGGGCTCCTGTCCCCGGGCGAGGTTCGCGGCGAACAGCTGCTGCTGCTCGGTGATCTGCTGCGCGCGGGACGATTGCTTGTTCAGGGTTCAGCGGAGGGCGAGGTCGAAAAGCAGGTGTTCTACTGGCCCCAGGTGGACGACCCAGCGCTGGATCAGGCTGTGCCGCGGGCGCGGGAGGCGCTCGCGTTCCATATCCGCTCTCGCCTCGAGGACGGCCCGGGCCCGGTACTGTGGGTCGGCGCGGAGGACGCGCCAGATCACTCGGGCAGCACCATGGCACGCCTGGGAATAGCTGATCTCAGCGTTTGCGCGGTCCGCTTCGATCCCGATCTGCTCGACCTCACGCTCCCTGGGTCGGTGCGTGTCGCGGCCTGGAAGACGCTCGGCACGCTCGGAGCGGCTTCGTGAGCCGAGTGGTGCCAGAGGATCCGGGCACCGCCGTCGATGCCTTGCGGATACGCGTCATGACCGGCTCGGATCTGGCGGCGGTCATGCGCAACGAAACCCGCGCCTATGCCTATCCCTGGAGCCCGGGGATCTTCGCGGACTGTCTGGCCGCGGGCCACGAATGCTGGGTGCTGACGGCGGGCGATGAGGTGATCGGCCATGGCATCCTGTCTGCTGCCGCGGGCGAAGCGCATCTGTTGAATTTGTGCGTAGCCCGCGATCATCAGGGCCATGGGCGTGGGCGCTGGCTGGCCGACTGGATGCTGGAACGCGCCCGGGCTCGGGGTGCCAGCGTGGTGTTCCTGGAAGTGAGGCCATCGAACCGGGCAGCCTGTGCACTGTATGACAGCATCGGTTTCTGTGAGGTTGGACGACGGCCCGGCTACTACCCCGATGCCCGCGGCAGTGAAGATGCCCGGGTCATGGCCATGGAACTGCTGCCGTGAGCGACCTGCGTCGGCGACGCGCTGAGTCTGAGCCCTTCACCACCCTGGACGGGTCGACCATTCGCGAACTCATGCATCCCTCTGCGAGCGCTGCCCGCGCCCAGAGTCTGGCCGAGGCGACCGTTGCAGCGGGGGTGACTACGGAGCGACATCTGCACCGGCGGACCGAGGAGTTCTACCACGTGCTCGCAGGCGTGGGACTGATGTGTCTCGACGACACCGAGTTCGAGGTGGCAGCGGGCGACACCGTAGTCATCCCGCCGGGCACGCCCCACTGTATCCACAACCCCGGCAGCATCGATCTGGTGTTCCTGTGCTGCTGTGCTCCGGCCTACGATCACGACGACACGGTTCTGCTTGACTGAGGCTGTGCCGACGGGTGCGGGCCGGGCGCCGCATCGGTATGATTCGCGCCCTTCCCATGCAGGACCCTCAGGACATGCCATGACCACGCTCGAGGCCGAGGTGGATCGCCGCCGAACCTTCGCCATCATTTCCCACCCGGACGCCGGCAAGACCACGATCACGGAGAAATTGCTCCTGTTCGGGGGTGCCATTCAGCTTGCGGGTACCGTGAAGTCGCGCAAGTCTGACCGGCATGCCACATCGGACTGGATGGCGCTCGAGAAAGAGCGCGGCATTTCGGTCACCACGTCGGTGATGCAGTTCCCCTACCGGGATCGCATGGTGAACCTCCTCGATACGCCCGGGCACGAGGACTTTTCCGAGGACACCTACCGCACGCTGACGGCGGTGGACTCCGCGCTCATGGTGATCGATGCCGCAAAGGGCGTGGAATCGCGCACCATCAAGCTGCTTGAGGTGTGTCGTCTGCGCGACACGCCGATCCTGACCTTCGTCAACAAGCTCGATCGCGAGGTCCGTGATCCGGTGGACATTCTCGACGAGATCGAAGACGTGCTGGCCATTGATTGTGCGCCGGTGACCTGGCCGATCGGGATGGGCCGTCATTTCCGTGGCGTCTATCATCTCTATACGGACACGATTCACTTGTACAAACCGGGCGGCGGTGAGCGGGTCCCCGAGGACCTGCGCATCGAAGGCATCGACAATCCCGAGGCGGACACGGTTCTGGGCGCTCAGGCTCAGGAGCTGCGCAACGAGATCGAGTTGGTGCGCGGTGCGAGTCACGCCTTCGATCTTGAGGCCTATCGCGACGGAACGCTCACGCCGGTCTTTTTCGGTACCGCACTCGGCAACTTCGGTGTGCGCGAGATGCTTGATGCCTTCGTCGACTACGCGCCGGCACCGCGGCCACGCGCGGCCGAGTCCCGTCAGGTCGAACCGAAAGAGACGCGGTTCTCTGGCTTCGTGTTCAAGATCCAGGCGAACATGGATCCGAAACACCGCGACCGGATTGCATTCCTGCGCGTGTGTTCCGGCCAATACCTTCAGAACATGAAGCTGCGCCATGTGCGACTCGGCAAGGACGTGCGCATCGCCGATGCGCTGACGTTCATGGCCGGCGATCGGGTGGCGGCCGAAGAAGCATGGCCGGGCGATATTCTCGGCCTGCACAACCACGGCACCATCCAGATCGGCGATACGTTTACCGAGGGCGAGGATCTCAAGTTCGTCGGTGTGCCCAACTTTGCCCCCGAGCTGTTCCGACGCGTCCGGTCGCGGGATCCGCTGCGCACCAAGCAACTCGAGAAGGGGCTGCGGCAACTCGCGGAGGAGGGTGCCATGCAGGTGTTCCGTCCGGAGAATCGCAACGAACTCATCGTCGGCGCCGTGGGCACGCTGCAGTTCGACGTGGTCGCGTTCCGTCTGCAGGACGAGTACAAGGCCGACTGCGTCTACGAATCGTCCACCATTTGGGGCGCGCGTTGGGTCGAACCCGAAAACCGCGCGGCGCTCGAGGAACTCAGGCGCCGGGCGGGCGAGCATCTTGCGCTCGATGCAGGGAATCACCTCACCTATCTGGCACCGAGTCGGGCCAATCTGATGCTCGCGGAGGAGCGCTTTCCCAAAGTGCGGTTCCGGACGACGCGGGAGCATTGACCTGCGCCCGCACGCGCGCAATGAGTTCGTGCCTTGCGCTATCCTGTGCGGATGATGACCGAAGCTGAACTGCGCCAGCGCTTCATCGCGTTCCGCGACGCCCCCGAAGAACCGGGCATGCTCGAGGCGGCGCTGTTGGTCGCCGCCTGTGATCGACCCGACTTCGAGCCGACCGGTGTCCGGGCGCGCCTGGCCGCCATGACCTCTGCTGCGCGCGGTTATGTCGCCGGGCATCCCCATCCTCGGGCCCGGGTAGAGGGTTTGTGCTACTACCTCAAGGACATACTCGGCCTGGTAGGGGATGAAACCCACTATTACGACCGGGACAACAGCTGTATCGATCGGGTTCTGGAGACCGGCCGTGGGATTCCCATCAGCCTGGCCGTGATCTACGCGGAAGTCGGTGCCGGCCTGGGGCTGGACTGCGAGGGCGTGAATTTTCCTGGCCACTTCCTGCTGCGGGTGCGCACTGACGACGTGGCTGCGCCACCACTGCTTTTGGATCCGTTTGCCGGGCTGGTGATCTCACATTCGGAGTGTCAGCAGTACCTGCAGAGAATGGCTGGACCGGAGCAGGCGCTGGGACCCGAGCACCTGCGCCGGGCGACTTCCCTGGAAGTCCTGCTGCGGATGCTGAACAACCTCAAGCAGCTTGCTTATTCGAATCAGGATCTGTCCCTGGCGCTCCGCCATTCGGAGCGCATCCAGCTTGCCGATCCGGGGCAGCGGCTCGAGCATCGGGACCGGGCGCTGATTCACGAACAGCTCGGAGATCCTGTCTCCGCCACGGCCGAGTGGTTGGCGCTGGTGGACGTGATCGAGGAGGGTGACACGAAGCGCCGCATCCTCGAGCGGATCGAGCGCCTCGGGAGCAAGGCCGGGTCGGGTCGCGTCGTCCACTGACGCGACCACGCGTCGACTCAGTCGCTCATGTCCGCATACGGGTTCGGCAGATCCAGATTGACGGGCTGGTCGAACCCGGGGATGCGAATCTCACGATCGGACATCGTGAGATCGGGTCCGTCGAGCACCCCTTCGCCGAATCGGTAGATCGGTTCGATCTTGCCCTGGGTCATGTCTTCGTCGTACGTGGCAATGGCTTCGGCGACCCGCTCGTGATTCTTCTGCCACTGCTTCATGGCCTGCTCACCGTGGCGTCGGGCGAGCATGCTTCGGGTGACGTGTGGGGCCAGAATCAGGCCGGTCGCATTGTTGCCACCGAATCCCTTGGAATTCAGCAGGACCATGTCGAGCCCTTCCTTGCCGGTATCGACGTGATCCATGGGGAAGTCGAGGTGGTCGGTATGGACGTCTGCGGCGATGTGATCGATGGTCTTGATCCCCGGAATCACGCCGTATGCGAAGCTGCCGAGTGCCATGGCGAGCTGGTCGCCGGAGGCGGGCGCGAGGGAGTGGCCGAGGTAGGCTTTCACGGCTCCGACGGTCCACTTGTCGATGCCGAAGATGCGGGCCATCTCGCTGAAGATGGCTGACTCCGTAACCCGATTCTGTGGCGTGCTGGTGCCGTGGGCCTGAACATGACTGCGGCGGCGGACGCTGTCCTCGCCACAGATGGCGCGGCCGGTGGCCAATGCCTTCGCCAGCGTCAGATAGTTGCCCACGCCGGGACCGGGAATGGATTTCTTGTAACCGTCCGCATTGATGAAGATGTCGCCGACCGCGCCGAGTATGTCGGCACCGAGTTCCAGGGCCAGAGAATCGTCCATCAGCACGGTGAACACCGCAGCTTCTGACAGCGTGAAGCCACAGTTGTCGGAGAACGGGCGGCAGGCGCGACGATGATCCGCCATGTCGTTGCGGCCGTCGAGCTTCATCAGTGCTTCGTCCTCGGCGAGGGCCCCCATGGTTCGATAGCCTTCGACGATCTCCGGTGTCACCGGTGCCTCGGCGTTGCCGACCACCACCACCCGGCGCTGCCCGGAACGGATGTCTTCGACGCCCTGCCGGAGGTTGTAGAGGAACGTGGCACAGGCGCCGAGATTGGTGCCGGTGGAGCCCACGCTGCCTAGGATGTAGGCGTTGATGAAGTCCGCCGGCATCTCCGCGAGGCCGAGCGGGCACTGCTTTGCGGTGACACGCTTGCCCATGAGCTGGCTCTGGAGCATGCCGCCGGTGCCGTTGAAGTCCAGCTGCCCCATCCCGCTGCCTGCATACACCGCGACTTCGTCGGGTCGGACCGCGCTGCGGATGCGCTCCCAGTCGATGCCCACGGAGCGAATGGCGTCGGATGCCCCATAGATCGTCATCGCCAGCCCGCGTGGGTGGCTGCGGGACTGATAGAGCCGCTCGGGCTGGAAGCCGGTGGGTAACTGACCCGCGCTCTGAACCCGGGACGTGCGGACGTCCGGCAATAGCATCTCCAGGGAGCGGGGCGCGCTCACCTCGACCACGCCCGCTGCGTCGGGCACATCATGAATGTGCCAGTCTTCGGGAATGCGCTCGGGCAGCAGCCGCTGCCGGGTGCGGAACAGCAGGCGATCGCCGCTGGCAGCCTGCAGTTCGAAGCTACGGTTCCAGGGAATGGCTTCCACGTCGAAAAGATGGGATTCGATGCGTCGGACCAGGGTGTGATCGAGAATATGCTGCCGCTGCGCCGTGTCCGGCAGCGCGCCATCGGTCAGTTTCATCATGGCGCCGAGACTGCGCCAAGTGGCCTCCGCGTCCGCTTGCGGCAGCTTGTCGATCACGAGACGGCGATAGGCATGATGGATAGACAGGCGGCCGGCGGGATTGACGCCGCCGAGGCCCACGATCACGGGTAATCGGACCAAATCAGTCTCCCTTCAGCACCACCCGGGACAATCGCGGAATTCTAGCCTGCATCTCCGGGGAGTTACTAATTTCGTGACTCAGACGACGACCTCGATGGCCATGGCCGTGGCCTCGCCGCCGCCGATGCACAGTGAGGCGATGCCACGTCCGCCGCCCCGCCCACGCAGAGCATGAATCAGGGTGACGAGGATGCGGGCTCCGGAGGCGCCGATGGGGTGCCCGAGGGCGCAGGCGCCGCCGTGTACGTTCACCCGTGACGGGTCGAGGCCGAGTTCCCGGGTTGCCAGCATGGTCACCATGGCGAAGGCTTCATTGATCTCGAACAGATCCACCTCCGAACTGCTCCAGCCCACCTGTTCGAGCAGGGACGTGATGGCGCCGATGGGGGCCAGGGTGAACTCGGATGGATGCAGAGAGTGGGTCGTGTGCCCCACCACGCGAGCGATCGGTTCGAGGCCCTCGCTGCGGGCGACTTCGGTGGACGTCATCACCAGCGCAGCGGCGCCGTCGGAGATGGAGCTGGAATTGGCTGCGGTGACCGTCCCGCCCTCGCGGAAGGCGGGTGGCAGAGTCGGAATCCGATCCGGCCGGGCGCGGCCCGGTTGTTCGTCCTCCTCGATGCTGCGCTCGCCGCTGCGATCCTTCACTGTAAGCGGCTCGATTTCCGCCGCAAAGCGCTTCTGCTCCGTCGCCGTCAGGGCGCGCTGCAGGGACTCGAGAGCGAAGGCATCCATGTCCTCACGGCTGATCTGATGGGCATCGGCGGTGTCCTGGGCAAATGTACCCATGGCGCGCCCGGTGGCGGCGTCTTCGAGGCCGTCGAGAAACATGGCATCGAGCACCTCGCCGTGGCCCATGCGCATGCCGCTGCGTGCCCGCGGCAGCAGGTAGGGTGCATGGGTCATGCTCTCCATGCCGCCGGCCACCATGACCCGGGCGCTGCCCGCCCGCAGCAGGTCGGTCGCCAGCATGGCGGACTTCATGCCCGAACCGCAGACCTTGTTGAGGGTGGTGGCGCCGGTGCTTTCAGGCAGTCCTGCGGCGAGCCCGGCCTGCCTGGCGGGGGCCTGCTTGAGACCGGCGGAGAGCACGCAGCCCATGAACAACTCGTCGATCGCTGCGGGCTCGAGACCGGACCGCTGCACCGCTGCGGCAATGGCCCTGGCGCCGAGCTCTGGTGCCGTCAGCGGCGTCAGTGCGCCCTGGAAGGCGCCGATGGGTGTGCGTGCAGCCGCCAGGATGACGACGTCTCGGTCCTGCATGAGCATGGCTCCAACGGTGGGGCTAAGGAGGCAGCGATGATGCCACAGCCCCGCTGGCGCGTGGACAACCTCAACGCCGCTCTGCACACTAGCGGCCGTTTTCAGAGCCACAAAGACTCTCTTGGAGGAGACACCCATGGCGACAGCAGCGGAAAAGGCGGTCGAAATTCTGCAAAGCCAGATTGGCACTGCCGATGGTCACGGGGACTGGATCACCGTCGATCAGGATCGGATCAATCTGTTCGCAGATGCGACGCTGGACCATCAGTTCATTCACATCGACCCGAAAAAGTCCGCGGAGTTGTCACCGTACAAGGTGACCATTGCCCACGGCTTTCTCACCCTGTCATTGATCCCGCACCTCACGGCGAGCATTCCGCAGCAGAACCCCGAGGCCTACAAGGGCATCGTGATGGGGGTGAACTACGGTCTCGACAAGGTTCGCTTCCCGAACCCTGTGAAGGTGGACTCCAAGGTGCGTGCCCATCGCGAGCTGATGGAGGTCACTCTGGTCAATCCCAACACGGTGCAGATGAAGAACAAGATCACCGTGGAGATCGACGGCGAGCAGAAGCCTGGTTGCGTGGCTGAGTTCCTGAGCCGGATGATCTATTCCTGATCGGTCACTCTTGGAACCGTGGGATCAGCTCGACGAAGTTGCAGGGTTTATGACGCAGGTCGAGCTGTGATTTGAGAATGCCGTTCCAGGCCGTCCGGCAGGCGCCGGATGAGCCTGGCATGGAGAAGATCAGGGTCCCGTTGGCAAGCCCGCCGAGGGCACGGGATTGCACCGTAGACGTGCCGATCTCCTGAAAGGAAATGTGTCGGAAGAGTTCGCCGAAGCCGTCGATGGTCTTGTCGAACAGCGGCTGTAGCGCTTCGGGTGTACTGTCCCGCCCCGTGAAGCCGGTGCCGCCCGTCGTCAGGATGACGTGGATGTCCGGATCCGCGATCCAGGTCGAGACCACAGCCCGCAGCCGGTAGCGATCGTCCGGGGCCAGCGCCCGGTCGGCAAGCTCGTGTCCGGACGCCGTGAGCAACTCGGCCAGCAGGGCACCGGAGGTATCTGTTTCCAGCGTACGGCTGTCGGAGACGGTGAGTACGGCGATGCGAAGCGGCGGCATGTCAATTGGGCCCATGGCAGATCCCGTCAGGTTGTCTGAATGCGGGCACAATCGGCTCGCGGAGCTATTCTTGGCGTGATGGGAACGAGGTGTCCAGCATGACCGGTTTGCAGCCGCGGCGCCTTACGCTGCTGCAGATACAGGCCATGGGATGGTTCAGTTTTCTCCTGCTCTGGGCGATGATCTGTGCGAAAGTGACGCGCGTGCCGGGCCATCGCTGTCATCGACAAGTTTGCCGTACGCGATTCAATCGGGTAACTTCTTTCGATTCAATCGGTTGCAGCACAAGTGTAAAGTGCTTCCCGAGTTTCCGGCGACTCAAGCCGGAGCGTTGCCCGAGGGAGGGTTGATGCAGACGCCGCAGCAGGAAGGTGATCAGCTGTTCCTGATCGCCGAGAGCCTTGCCAAGGATTTTTCGCTGTTCGCGGAGCGCGAGACCACCACGATCCAGGATCACGTCCAGGGTCTGCTGTCGGCGCGCGCCATCGAGCGTCAGCTCGACAAGCTGCGCAACATGGACATCGACACCTACATCGAACGCTGCGTCGCTCCTGCGGAAGATCCTGGCAGAATCAGTGCCCGCAGCATCATCCCGCGGCTCGGCATGCGCGTCGCGCAGGTCGAAGAGGACGGTCCGTTCTACTCCGCCGTCGTCACCATGGATTTTGGTGACGTGTATCGGCAGGTGGGGTTCATCGCCCAGGATCGCAGCGTCAAAAACGGCGTCTGGATGCCTCACCATCATCTGGCTGCGGCCCGCCGGGTGGACGAGTGGTCCAAGCGCAGCCTGCCCATCGTCAGCCTCATGGATACCCCGGGCGCGGACGCGGAAGAGCAGGCCAACCGCAACAACCAGGCGCACTCCATCTCGCGTCTGATTGCCGAGATGTGCAACGTGGACGTCCCCACCGTCGGCATCATCTTCGGCCTCGGCTATTCCGGCGGCGCCATTCCGCTGGCAGCCAGCAATCTCATCCTGTCCGTGCGGGACGGCGTCTTCAACACCATCCAGCCGAAGGGCTTGGCGAACATCGCCCGCAAGTACAACCTGTCCTGGCAGGAGTGCGCGAAACAGGTGGGCGTGTCCGCCTACGAACTGTGTCGTCAGGGCAACATCGATGGAGTCATCGATTACGTTCCTGGTGAGGATGACGACAAGCTCGCGAACCTGCGCCAGGCCATCGTGACCGGCATCCTCAGCGTCGAGCAGAGCACCCGCGCGTTCGTGGCCGCGAATCCTTACATCCTTGATCATTACCAGCGCAACCTCGAGCGTTACCTGAATCCGTCGCCGCGGCTCGACGCCACCGAGGCCAGCGCGTCGCTGTCGAACACGAAGTCGCCCACGGAATACACCAACGTTTTCGGTGTGACCTACCGGTATCTTCGTTATCTAGGCGTGCGCAAGCGAATCCGCTCCACCACGGTGAAACAATACGGCCGGCTGGCGGCTGCGGAGGTGCCCCAGGGTGAGCTGGCGGACCGCGCCGAGCGTGAGCGGCGGCGGGCGTTCCTGTCCTGGCTGCAGGATCCGGAGAAGTTGGTTTACGACGAGGCGCTTTCGAAAGCGTGGAAGAACTACCAGGAGAAGAAGCAGGCCGTGCATGACGAGCGCGGTCGCATCGCGCAGCTTTTCTTCGGTGAGCCGAAGAAAAACTACGAAGATGCCCGTGCGGTGCTGTTGCTGACCGTTTCCACGTATCTCTACAATCGCTGGAAGCACGAGGCGCGCGGGAACTTTGTCGCACTCGTGGAGCATCTGCGGGAGCCGGACGCTACACGCCTTCTGCTGCGGACTGAAGATCTCGGCGATGCGCGCGAATTCGCCCGCCATCTGCGTGAGGATGACGCGCCCCTGTCGATTTTCCTTCGCGATCGTTTCTCTCACGAGGGACGCAAACTGCTGTCGAAGCAGGGCGTCGCGGACAAATCCGACGGCTATCTGCGCAGCAACATGGTGGCGGAGCTGAATCTGATCCTGTCTGCCCACAATGTCCTCGCCGAGGCGCAGCTCGACCCGGCACAGGTTCCGGACAGCGTGCATGGCGTGGTTGCAGCGGATACCCCCGTGGGTAGCGCCGCATCGATTCGCGCCGGCCGCGCATTGATCTGTGCCCGTTATCCCGAGCACGTCGAGGAACGTTCCGGCGTGGCGGAGCCGCTCCCGGTCTCGGAGATGACCATTCTCGACGTCCTGCTCGAAGACGAGCTGCGTGAGGAGTTTCAGCGTGAGTGCCTGAACCTGCTGGTGTTTGACGCCCTGTACACCGAGGTCATTCAGAACCTCGACACCATCGCTGAAGAGGCGGACGAGAAGCGTGCCCTCTCCCGTGCGTCCATGGAGCAACTGCTCGACCGGAGCATCGCCCAGGCCGCGTCCAGCCTGCCGCTGAGGCTACTCGGTGCCACTGACCTTCCGCGTGAAGCGGTGGTCCTGCAGTTGAAGAATCAGGCCTTCGACTGGCTCGAGCGGCTCGATGCCTATTTGCGTGCAGGGGCGTTTCTGAAGTCGGTAGAGGAGTGGAAGAAGTCTGGATTTCCGCATCTTTCGGATACGCTTCTCGTCGTGGTGACCCATGTCTTCGAGCGCATGGTGCCCTCGTTCATTGCGGCGGAGCGCGAAGGTCGCAAGTACGATGGGCGGATCAACCCACGCAGTATCGGTCGGCGCAAAGACTTCTGGAATCGGCTCACGATCGCCTACAGGGACCTCCTCATACAGAAGGTGCTCACCCAGGAGAAGCGTAAGCGCTGCGCCCTGCCGGAACACTTCATCGAGACGTTCTTTGAGGACTTCCAGGAACTCTATGCGGATCTCATCAGTTCGGATCCGGTGCAGTTCCCAGGTTTTCGCCAGTCCATCGAGCAGGCGCTCGGGAGAGACCAGCCGCCCAGCGGCATCATCACCGGAATTGGCACGTTCCGGACGGGGGATCAGTCATTCCAGTGCGGCGCGGTGATTTCCAACGTGGACTTCCAGGCGGGGGCCTTCGACATGGCCAGCGCCGAGAAATTCTGTCATCTGCTGGTGGTATGCGCCCAGCGCCGCCTGCCGGTGATCTGCTTCATTTCATCGGGCGGCATGCAGACGAAGGAAGGTGCAGGGGCTCTGTTCTCCATGGCGGCGGTGAACGATCGCATCACCCGATTCGTGCGTGACATCGATCTTCCGGTGATCGTGTTCGGGTTCGGGGACTGTACCGGTGGTGCCCAGGCCAGTTTCGTCACGCACCCGCTGGTCCAGACCTTCTATCTGTCCGGCACCAACATGCCGTTCGCCGGCCAGATCGTGGTGCAGTCGAACCTGCCGAGCCACGCGACGCTGGCGAACTACCTCTCTCTGGTTCCCGGCGCGATGCAGGGACTGGTGGAACATCCCTTCCAGCCCGAACTCGACGATGCCCTTCGCAACGTTGATCCGGAGATTCCCCTGCCGAAGGTGGACGTGCGCACCGTGGTCGAGCGGGTGATGTCAGGCGCTATCACCAGTTCGCTGCCTGGCGTGCCCAAGGTCGAGGTCAAACCAGAGAACTACGAACACCTCATCCGGCCGATCAAGCGCACGCTGATCCATGCGCGCGGCTGTACCGCGACCAAGCTCGTCCGCGTGGCACGCGCCCGTGGGATCGAGGTGGTGCTGGTGCAGTCGGATCCGGACATGGAGTCGGTGGCGGTGGACATGCTCGGGCCCAAGGATCGGGTGGTATGCATCGGCGGCAATACGCCTGACGAAAGCTATCTCAACGGTCTGTCCGTGGTCCGGGTGGCAGAGCACGAAAAAGCGGACTCACTGCATCCAGGCATAGGCTTCCTGTCAGAGAATGCGCAGTTCGCTGAACTCTGCCGCAGCCACGGCATCAACTTCATCGGCCCCCCGGTGGAGGCCATGGAAACCATGGGCAACAAGTCCAATGCCATCAATACGGCGCGCAAACTCGGAGTACCGGTGGTTCCTGGCAGCCACGGCATCGTCACTCAGGTGGACCGGGCATCCAGCGTTGCCGAGCAGATCGGCTATCCGGTCCTGATTAAGGCGGTGCATGGCGGCGGCGGCAAAGGTATCCAGGTGGTGGAGCGGCCCGAGGACTTTCACGACCTGTTCCGCCAGGTGGCGGCGGAGGCGCGCAACGCCTTCGGCAACGGTGATGTTTATCTCGAGAAATACGTGCTGTCGCTGCGTCACATCGAAGCCCAGCTCCTGCGTGACACGCATGGCAACACGCGGGTGCTCGGCATTCGCGACTGCTCCGTACAGCGCAACAAGCAGAAGGTGGTGGAGGAGTCCGGATCCACTGCACTCTCGCCAGAGATGGAAGCGAAAGTTCTCGAGTACACAGCGGCACTGGCAGCCGAGGTGAAGTACGTTGGTGCCGGTACGGTGGAGTTCATCTACGACGTCGCCAACGATGCGGTCTATTTCATGGAGATGAATACACGTCTGCAGGTGGAGCATCCGGTCACGGAGTACGTCTCCGGTGTCGACATCGTCGGTGAACAGTTCCGCATCGCCGCTGGCGAGTCCATCGCCGATCTCGAGATCGGCAGCAATGGCTACTCGATTGAAGTTCGGCTCAATGCGGAGAAGGTGATCGTCGGCAATGACAGCCGGATCCTGTTTCGCCCCGACCCCGGCATGGTGCATCGCTGCGAGATGCCGGAGGCAGAAGGTATCGATGTTATCAGCTCTGCGGGGACGGGCAAGGTCGTCTCGCCGTTCTACGATTCCATGGTCGCGCAGATCATTGCCCACGATTGCGATCGTGATGCGGCTGCCGATCGCCTCCTGGCCTATCTCGATCAGGTTCGCATCGAGGGTATCTGCACCAACCTGGCGCTGCTCAAGCGCATTCTCGCCGACGCGACATTCCGCAGCGGTGACTACGATACGACCTACATGGAACACCTGCTGGCGACCCTTGATCCGGAGGAGCTCATCGAGGAGATGCAGCAGGACGCCGGAGTCGATGGGGCACCTGTGGATGCGGCGGATCTGCGCATTGAGGGCAGCGATGAACTGAAGGTGCTGTCGCCGTCTACGGGGGTGTTCTACATCACGCCGTCACCGTCGGAGCCGGAGTACGTTTCGGTGGGCGATTCGGTGACCGTGGACAAGACGCTGTGTCAGCTTGAGGCCATGAAGAGCTTTTCCCCCCTTACGCTGGCGAGCTTCAATCATGGCGAGGTCAAGTTGTATCCGCCGGATCAGCGCTATGTGATCACCCGGATCAACATCGCCAATGGCCAGCAGGTCAATCCCGGTGACCTCCTGTTCGTGGTGAAGCCGAAGAGTGCCTTGGAGTCCGCAGCCTGACCCATGGTCCGCATGTCAGTGCTGGGTCGATGCACGCTCCTCACTCATGCGCTGAGTTTAGCGTAGTCCACGCTCAACCAGCGCTCGGGATCGATGCGCACCACCACGGATCCCTCTGTGCCGCTTTGCTCCGCGTAAGCATCGCCGCCCTTGGTGCCAAGGTAGCGGCGCGCCATCGGGCGCAGGTCCGATTCAAGATCGGCTTCGCGAATTTCCGAGACCAGGCCTTCGACGCTGACGTAGCGGTAGGGTAACGATTCGCTCTGGGCGACGAGCGTGACTCTTGTGCCCGGTCCGAGCAGTTTGCCTTTGCGCGACTCGCGGCCTGTGATCACGGTGATGGCGCCAGCGGGTTCATAGGCGTACCAGATTGGCGCCGTGAGCGGCGCGCCCTGAGGCCTTGGGATGGCCAGTACCCCGACGTGCAGGTCGGCCAGAAAGGCTTCCCGCTCAGCGGCAGTCATGCGTGTGTCGCTCACGGCTTGTGCTCCCCCTCGTTCGTCAATGGCCGGATGCGTTCACGGGCCGGGTCACCTCGGCTGTCTCTGCTGCAGCTTCGGCACGGGTGTAGCGCACCGAGCCGAACAGCATCTCGTCCCAGCTCTGGAGACCCCAGCGGACTTCGACGCTCGGGTCGGGGTTGGCCCTGTTCTGCGCGGAGTTGTCCCAGCTGGTGCGATGGATGAGCGTGGTCCCAGCAGCCAGGAACACGGGCTCGGCGAGAACGTAGTCGTGCTGCCAGTTGAAGTCGTAGTTCGGCACCGACAGCAGAATCTCCTCGCTGCCGTCCGCATGCACGGCGATGAACTCGCTGGAACGGCCGCGATAGTGGGCGTGGGGCAGCAGGCTGTGCACCCAGACATTGTGCTCGAAGGTGTGCGCGGCCTGCTCCGTATGCTTCCTGGTGTGCGGTGGTATCTGAATTCTCGGATTGATCAGGACCAGATTGCGCAGTTCCCGCTCTGGTGCTTCGTCGGCGAAATACAGCGCCATGCGCGTGACGTCGGTGGTGGCCCGGCCCATGGTCGTGTAGTGCATCTGCAGGACGAAGATCGCGTCGGGTTCGAGATAGACGCCGGTGCCCTCCGGATAGCGCGTCGGGCCACCGCCGGGTACGAACCCGCCCAGGGCGGAACCCAGCGCCCCCTCGCGCTGATGGCGGCCTTCCTGTCCGGCGAAAGTCGCGATGATGTGATGCACCACGGCTCGATCACCGGGTTCGAAATCTACGGCCCTGACCCAGACGCCCTCTTCGAGAGGATTCGATATCCGGGGATGCTGATAGGCGATCACTCCGGTGGCGGGAACGTCGAAGGCCGGCAGCTCGATGATCAGATCCGGTTCGCCGAGCTCCCATTCGGGCCAGTCCCGGGCCGCGATGGCCGGCAGGGGATCTTCACCTTCGCCGCGAGGAGCGCCGGCCTCCACCCAGCGGACCAGCTTCTGGCGTTCCGCCGTGGTCAGGCTGCGGTCGTTGCTGAAATCACCGTGATGCGGGTCAGCATGCCAGGGCGGCATGCGGTCGGTGCGGAGCACTTCCCGTATCATGGGTGCGAAACCGTGGATGATGGCGTACTCGGACATGGCAAACGGGCCGATGCCACCCGGTCGGTGGCAGGCAATGCAGTTGTCGGCGATCAGCGGCGCAATATCTTCGCTGTAGCTGGGCGTTTGCTCTGCACGTTGATCCCGCGCCGGGAAATGCACTAGGCAACCCTCGGATTCCACCTCGGCCTGGCGCACTGTCTCTCCAGCGAGCACCGCCTCGAGGGCGTCGGTCAGATAGTCCCGGGTCGCGGTCGGGCGCTGTGACTGGTAGGAGACCCGATCATCGATCGGGCCGCGATAGGCCAGCTGCCAGCGTTTCGGGTTGATCACAAAGACTTCCGCGGTACGCCTGAAGCCCATGGACTCGCCGATCAGCTGGCTCGAATCCATGAGGATCGGAAAATCGATGGCGAACTCCGTTGCCTCGGCCCGGATGCGATCGCGGTCGTCGTGCAGATTCGAGTTGATCAGAAGAAACTCCACACCCTTCTCGGCGTAGGCTTCCCTGATCTCTGCTAAGCGCGGCAGCTGGTTGCGCACGATGGGACAGCCGTTGCCCTGGACCATCACTACAATGGCGCTGGCATCCGTGTGGTAGTACAGCTCGTGGGAATCCCCGCGGTGGTCGAGCAACCGGAAATTATCGACCCGGTCGCCCGGTTCCAGCGCGTGGGCAGTTGTGACTGCCAGCACACCCAGTATCAGTACGATCGAACGCACCTTCACCATGACTTCGCCTCCCCGCATCCGTCATGCCTGCAAGCTAAGGCCATCGCGCGCGTTTGGCAATTCCTTCCGTGCCGATCCATGTCCCGATCAGCTTAATGCCTGAGGTATCAACGCGATTGCTGGCCAGAGGTGGCGTGAGCCGCAGCAAGGCGCTGCGTGCGTTCCCACTGCACGCTCGCGTCAGCCCAGCGGGAGCAGCTCGACGGCACCGGCCAGCAATTGCGCAGCCGTGACCCAGAGCCCACAGCCGAGCGCCATCGCCGGACGCTCCACGTCGAACGCCACCTTAGGTGGCAGCAGCAGGGCCAGCCAGGGCGACCGGCGCATGCTGCAGAACGCTATGACGTGAAAAAAGCGACATGCTGGAATAGCATCTAGTCCGATATCGAATGATTGGGCCCCGCCATGGTCGAAAATCTGGAAACACTCATCACGCTTTCCCGGACGGGAACCATGGTCGAGACGGCCACCGTCCTGAAGATTTCTCAATCGGCTGTGAGCAAGCGCATCACGGCCCTGGAGCGCCACTACGACCGCCCGCTGGTGGAACGCTACGGCCGGCGCGTGGTGCTGACTGCGGACGGTACGCGGCTGGTGGAACGGGTCACGCCACTGGTGGCGGAGCTGCGCAGCGTGTTCCTCGAGGCGCCTGCGCTGCAGCGCGGTGAGGTCATCCTCGGCGTGTCCGAGGCCATCCTCGCATCCTGGGCCCCGGCACTGTTCGCACGAGTGCGCCATGCGCTGCCGGAACTCGAGTTTGAGTTCCATGCCCAGCGCTCGCCGGTGGTGCTGGACCGGATCCGATCCGGTGAATACATGGTGGGACTGTGTACCGGTTCGGCGGAGGCGGATACGGACCTGGTCTCGGAAGTGTTGCGCTTGGAGCCGATGGTGATCGTGCCCTCGGCGCTGGGGCGCTGCGATTACCCTGCTGTGGGCGAACTGCCGGTGATCACCATCGAATCCCGCTCCGGTGCCTGGGCTTCCATCGAGGATGACATGCGGCGACTCGGCATCCGCCGGGAGACGTCGCTGGAGTCCTTTTTTGCAGTGGCGCAGATGGCGCTGGCCGGGTTTGGCCACGGTCTGGTCCCGCGCGGCGTGGCACGCACCCTTGGCGCACCGCCTGAGAAGTGCATCGACATGGGTCGTCGCGGCCTCAACCGTCCGGTACGCTTCGTGGCGCGCAAGTCCATGTTCTCGCGCCCATTGATCCAGAGCTTCTATCGTTGCATGCAGGAGCAGACCAGGGCGCTTTTCGAGGCGGAAAACGATGCCTGAGCTCATTCTCCACCACTACCAGGGCTCCCTGTTCTCGGAAAAGGTCCGGGCCATTTTCGGCTTCAAGGGTGTTACCTGGCACAGCGTTGAGATCTCGCCCATCATGCCACGACCTCTGCTGATGCCTATAACTGGAGGTTATCGGCGGACGCCGGTTCTGCAGGTGGGGGCCGACGTGTTCTGCGATACCCACGTCATCACGGAGTTTCTGGAGGACGCGCACCCGCAACCGCCACTGCATCCGGATGCGCTGGGCTGGGCGGTGCGCACGCTCGCGGCCCAGGCGGATACACACCTGTTCCGCGTTGTGGTGGCGCTGTGCTTCCAGCCCAAGGCTGCAGCAGCCACCCTCGGGACCCTCGGTGAGGAATTGGCCAACAAGTTCGCGGCCGATCGCGCCGAGCTGGTGAAGGGCACGCAGGGTCTCGCGACTCTGCCGCCGGACGTGGCGGAGGTTGAGTTCGCCGATGAGCTCGGGCGCCTGGAGGCGCAGCTCGCCGTCACCCGCTGGGCGGTGGGTGGCGTACCCTCCCTGGCCGACTTCGCCATCTACCACTGTCTGTGGCTGGTCCAGCACAACCCGGTGGTGAAGGACCTGCTGCTGCCGTTCGCGCGCGTCCGTGAATGGATGCAGCGCATGGCCGGATTCGGCCACGGCGTACGAAGGGAGCTGGCGGCGGAGGATGCGCTGGCCATGGCACGGGATGCGGAACCTATGCCGCTTCAGGTCCAGTCGGGGCACCTGCCCGAAGGCGTACGGCCGGGCGCTGCCGTCACGGTCACACCCACGGATTACGGCCTCATCCCCGTGGCCGGCACGTTGGACTATTGCACGGCTCACGCCTGCGCTGTCCTGCGGGACGACCCGGAAGCGGGCCGGGTTCGGGTGCACTTCCCCCGCACCGGGTTCCGTATCGATCCGGCCTGACGTTCTGGCGTTACCGTCGCTCGGGTTCAGTCCGCGGTCGGCGCAGCGCCGCTGGTCAGAACACGGTCCCACATCGCGCGCTCTTCTGCGCGCGGATCTGCTTCGACGCGGGCTTCGCGATCGGCGATCCAGGCCAGCTGCTGCAAGCGGTCCCAGGGGTGCCAGTCGCTGACGGCGCTGCGAGGATCACCGTGTCTCGCGAATGCCGCCCAGGCGTCCACCATGCGTTCCGAAAGTGCCCAGGCCTCGGCATCCGTGCCGGCGAAGCGGCTCATGCCGGGTGCGTCCAGCGTCCCGAATACGAACGGAATCTCCAGCGCATGGCAGGCGCCGAGACGACCGCGCAGGGCCGGTGAGGGCCACGTGAACAGATAATTCCAGGACCGCGCCGAGGCGGCCTCGCGGCGGGCAGCGAGGGCGAGCAGCGGGCGCCGGTAGTGCAGCTCCGTTTCCGCGGCCGCCAGGCACTCCAGCGTGGTGTATCCGGGGTGCTGGTCGGCATAGCCGTCGAGCAGGGTTTCCGCGGCCCTGCGTGCTGCCGGCGTGGGCATGGGCAGGGCGCGACTCAGCCTGGCCACGGCGTCATCCCGTTCCATGCTGCGGCGCATGGCCAGAAACAGACGCTGCTCGTCGCCATTGCTGCCGAGCATGAGCGGCCGACCCTGATTCGCGGCACGGTCCTGCGCCTGCTGGCCGTCCACCGCGATCAGCTGTCCGTCCAGCAGGGGCCGGAAGGCGCCACGGCCGGTGGCGGCGCGTATCTGCGCTTCCACGGACTGCTGCGCAGCCAGCAGATGTTCCGTACTCAGGCTGCGCCAGACCTCGGGATCATCGCTGCCCACTTCAGCGGCAAAGGTCCTGCGGGTGCGCTCGGCCGCGTCGGCATCCGCGATCCAGCTCGCGGCGCCGGACTGGACGATCCCGGCGTGGAACAGCTTGTCCGCCGCGGGCATGCCCATCAGCGTCAGCAGGCACATGGCGCCCGCGGACTCGCCGAACAGGGTGACGCGGCGGGGATCGCCGCCGAAGGCCTCGATGTTGCGCTGGATCCAGTTCAGCGCCGCGAGCTGATCGCGCATGCCGAGATTGCTGCCAGCGTCGGTATGCAGAAAACCCAGCGCACCGAGTCGATAGTCGAAGGTGACCAGCACCACATCGCCGCGCGCCACGAGGCGCTCGCCAGCGTGGATGGGGTCCGCCGCGGCACCGTTCACGAACCCGCCGCCGTAGATCCATACCATCACGGGACGGCGGCCGGCGCGATCGGGAGTCACCACATTGATGTGCAGGCAATCTTCGCTGGTGTGGCCCACGGGGCGCGAACCCAGAGTCGGCCCGGGTCGCTGCAGAGGGCCGGGTGGCGCGTGTTGTGCCATGCGTGTTCCCGACCAGGACGCCACAGGCTCCGGCTCACGGAAGCGCAGGGCGCCGAGGGGCGGTTCAGCATAGGGAATGCCGTCGAAGCGGAGAACGCCGTTACGGCGGTGGCCTCGCAGGCGACCACTGTCGACCTCGACTTCCGGAGCGGTCACGAAGCGTTGACGGCCTTGGCCTGCGCGGGCCGCTCGCGCAGCATCTCCGCCAATGCGTCCACCCAGCCCGAGCGTGCATTCAGGCAGGGGATCAGGGTGAAACGCTCCCCGCCGGCTTCCAGGAAGGTCTCCCGCCCCTGCATCCCGATTTCCTCCAGGGTCTCAAGGTTGTCGGCGACGAAGGCGGGGCACATGACCGCGAGCTTGCGGATGCCACGTTCGGGCAGCGCAGCAAGCACCTGATCCGTGTACGGCTCCAGCCACTTCGCTCTGCCCAGCCGCGACTGGAACGACACTTCCCAGCGCTCGTCGGGCAGGCCCAGCGTTGCGGCCACTCGCTCCGCAGTCACCATGACCTGGTGGCGATAACAGAAGTCGTGGGCCGGCGATGGCACTTTGCAGCAATCCGGTCGTGTCAGGCAGTGGCGCCCGGTGGGGTCGCTCTTACGCAGATGCTGCTCAGGAAGGCCGTGGTAGCTGAACAGAAGATGGTCGTCGGGCTGCAGGTGTTCGCGCGCGACGGCGGCCAGTTCCGAGATGTAGTCGGGCTGCTCGTAGAACACCGGCATGGGTTCCAGCTTGAGATCGAGCTTGCGCGCGTCGATCACTCGCTCTGCCTCCACAATGGATGTTTCCGTCGTCGACATGGCCCAGTGGGGATACAGAGGCAGGAATCGCACGTGCCGCACGCCTGCGTCGGCCAAGGCGACCAGCTCATCCTCGATGGACGGCCTGCCGTAGCGCATGGCCCAGCGGACGGGCTCGCCGAGCGCCGCCTCCAAGGCCTCCGCGAGCGCCTCGGTGTAGACCTTCAGCGGCGAGCCCTCATCCATCCAGATGCTGGAATAGGCTTCGCTGGTGGCGCGGGGTCGGCGCGGCAGAATGAACGCCGAGACGATGAACTTTCGCAAGGGCCAAGGCAGATCCACGACCCGCGGATCCATCAGGAACTGCGCCAGGTAGCGGCGGACGTCGGGAACCGCGGGAGAGTCCGGGGAGCCGAGATTGACGATTAGTGCCGCACGATCCGGCATGAGTAGGGGATCCCTGTGGATGACACCCGTGAGGGTTGCGGATAGTATCCGCGTCCTTCCGTAATGTCACATGGACCAGCGAGGCGCGTCTTGGCCCGCAGCGTGATCGTAGACTACGACGCCGGCAACCTGCGCAGCGTGCAACGGGCCTGCCGGGAGGTGGGTCTTGACGCCGCCATCGCCTCGGAACCGCAGGCGGTGGCTCACGCGGAGCGGGTGATTTTCCCCGGGGTGGGTCAGGCAGGCAGCGCCATGGCCACCCTGCGTCGGACCGGTCTCGATGCCGCGCTCAGGCACGCCATTGATGCAGGCACCCCGATACTCGGCATCTGCCTCGGACTGCAGATTTCCCTCGACCACTCGGAGGAGGGCGACACCCCCTGCCTCGGCCTGATTCCCGGACGGGTGCGACGTTTCGCGCTGGACGACCCGCGACTCAAGGTCCCGCACATGGGATGGAACGAGGTGCGCGTCGTGCAATCGCACCCGGTACTCGACGGCATCGAGCCCGGCGACGAGTTCTACTTCGTGCATGCGTACTATCCGGATCCCGCGTCGAAGGCCTCCGTCCTGGCGGTGGCCAACTACGAGCGGGAGTTCTGCTGCGCCCTCGGCCTCGGCAACTACATCGGCGTGCAGTTCCACACCGAGAAGAGCGGCCGCGTCGGCCTCGATCTGATCGCTCGTTTTGCCGCTTGGGATGGCCTCTTCTCGCCGCCGCAGGAGGGCGCATGCTGAGCAAGCGACTGATCGCCTGTCTCGACGTTCGCGAGGGCAAGCTCGCCAAGAGCGTGCGCTTTGTGGACACCCAGGACATTGGTGATCCGGTGGAGAAGGCGCGGGAGTACTACGCGGACGGCCTCGACGAGCTCGTGTTCTACGACATCACCGCATCGAGCGACAAACGACGCATTCTGCTCGAGTTCGTCGAAGCCGTGGCGGCGGAGGTCTTCATCCCGCTGTCCGTGGGCGGGGGCGTCCGTTCGGTGGCCGATGCCACGGACCTGCGCCTGGCCGGCGCAGAGAAGATCAACGTCAACTCGGCAGCCGTCCGGCGTCCCGAACTCATCAGCGAATGCGCCCATGCCATCGGGGCCCAGAACGTGGTCCTGTCCATGGACGTACTGCGGGTGCCCGTGAGCGGCGCCACGCCCTCTGGTTACGAGATCGTGATCAACGGCGGCCGCACCCGCATGGGGCTCGATGCTCTGGCCTGGGCCCTGCGCGGCGAGGCACTCGGAGCCGGTGAACTGGTGGTCAATTCCATCGACGCGGACGGTACCCGGGAGGGCTACGAGCTGAATTTGACGCGACTCGTCGCCGACGCGGTGCGCATTCCCGTCATCGCCTCGGGCGGCGCCGGCGTGCCTGAACATCTGCATGAAGTACTGACCAAGGGCCATGCCGATGCGGCGTTGGTCGCGTCCATGGTCCACTTCGGCGACTACACCTGCTCCGGGCTCAAGCGTCATCTTCACGCTCAGGGTGTGAAGATGCGCATGCGCTGGTGAAAGCGTCCGCCCAAACCCCTTAGGGAATTGATCAGCACTTCCTTAGGGATCAGCTTTTCCTTAGACGGGAAGCTCGTGTCTGGACCTGCCATTCGTCCTGGAATCACTGCCGTTCAGCCTCCTGCGCCCCCTGTCCCGGCGTATCTGCCATCCATTTCCTAAGCTTCCAGGGGAAAACTGGGAAAGGATCTGGGCCGTGTCTTCGAGGATCGGAACCTGCCTTGCACTGGTGCCGGTCGCGTTGGCCGCACTGGTCCTTGCGGGCCTGCTGCTGGTGTCCACGCAGCCAGGAGACGAGTCGCTGAGGCGCCTCGATCTCAGCGTGCGCCAGGCAGCCGAGCTTGCGCCGCGCATCGTCGATGCCGCCCTGGACATGGAGCCGGGCCCGGCCCGACGTGCGGCCGTCGCGCGCAGTCAGGAAGCGCTGACGGAGCGTCTGGCGCGGGCGAACCGTGCACTCGAAACGCTGGAGCCGGTGGAACCAGACGGTTATCAGCGTCTGCGGCGACTTGCGGTCATCGCATTCAACAGCATCGACGTCCAGGCAGTCGGTCGCCTGGGCGACGTTCGTCTGCGCGGTGAGTTTGCTGCAGTGAACGCCGCTGCGGCCGCGTTTTCCGTTCGAAGCGAGAACTACCTGACGGTGCACCAGCGCTGGAGCCGCAATCACGAGTTCATCGTGTCCGAGAGCCGCAATCTCGTGGGCACGCTGCGACGCGAGCGGGAGGATGCGGCCGCGGACACCCTGTTCGCCAGCGTCGAGCAACTGCTTGATCGCTCGCGCATGCAGCTCATCCTTTCCGGAGCGGAGATCAATGCCCTGCTCGCAGCCGTTCGCAGTGTTGCCGAACGCCTTCCGGTGGAACAGCGCCCCCGCGTTGAAGCACTGGCGGACGCCATGGCAGCCCTGCCGTCGCAGCAGCGCACGGTCGTTGCGGGCGCTGAGGAACTCGAAGCGAGCCCATTGCCCAGCCTTCTCACCGGCCTGCGCGAGCAGGTGAGTGCGGACATGGTGCATCGCCTGTCCACAGTTGGTGACGCCAGGGTGGTGCTCAACGCCTATACCGGGCTGCTGCTTTTGGTCCTGGTCTACTTCGGGCTGCGATTGCGCGCCTCCTATCGGGCACTGAACCGTTCCCACGACGAACTCGAGGCGCGGGTGCTTGAGCGCACCCGGGATCTGGAGCAGGCCAATGTCGATCTCAAGGAGTCCCAGGTCCAGCTCGTACAGGCCGAGAAGATGTCCTCGCTCGGGCAGCTCGTCGCCGGCGTGATGCACGAGATCAACACACCCTTGATGTATGTCCAGAGCAACGTCCAGACCAATGCAGACAATCTGCAGGAGATGCTCGGGCAGTTGCAGCCTGCGCTGGCCCTCGTACGCTGCGTGCATGAGGGCCGCGTCGACCGGGAGACGCTGCGGGAACGGCTCACTGAGCTTGGACATGCCCTGGAGCCCGACGCCTTCGAGGAAAGTGTCGAAGAGCTGCGGCAGCTCAGCGACGATTCCGTGGATGGGCTGCGTCAGATCGCCGAACTGGTGCAGTCGCTGAAGGATTTCAGCCGCATGGACCGCGCTGACGTGGAGCGTTTTGACGTCCGCGACGGGCTCGAGAAGACGCTCACCATCACCCGCAGCACGCACAAGCATGGCGTGGAGGTGATCCGCGATTTTGCCGACGTGCCGCTCATCCATTGTGCGCCTTCGAAGATCAATCAGGTCTTCATCAATCTGGTCAACAATGCCGTTCAGGCCATGGACGGAAGCGGAACCCTGACGCTCAGCACTCGAGCCCGCGAAGGCTGGGTAGATGTTGCTGTGACCGACACGGGCTGCGGAATCGCACTCGAGCATCTCGACAAAATCACCGATCCGTTCTTCACCACCAAGCCGGTGGGCCAGGGCACCGGGCTCGGGCTCTCCATCGTCCGGCAGATCGTCGAGGAACATGGCGGCCGTCTCGCGGTGGACTCCGAACTCGGCCGGGGTACGACCATCACGCTCAGTCTGCCCCTGGAGCGGGCAACTTCAGAGGAGGCAGCCTGATGACTGCGCAGGCCAGGATTCTGTTTGTCGACGACGAGCGGCGGGTGCTCACGTCCATGCGGGCGATGTTCCGTCGGGACTACGAGGTTCACCTTGCAAACTCGGGTGCCGAGGCGCTGGAGCTCATGCGTCAGCATGAATTCGACGTCGTGGTCTCGGATCAGCGCATGCCGGAGATGACCGGCGTCGAAATCCTGCGTGAGGCCCGCAGCATCGCGCCGAAGTCGATGCGCATCCTGCTCACGGGATACGCGGACCTCGAGGCCATCGAGACGGCCATAAACGAGAGTGAGGTCTTCCGCTATCTCATGAAGCCCTGCCCGCGCGAGCAGCTCAAAGAGACGGTCGCACTGGCGGTTGACGCGGTGCGTGGCATGAGCGGCGCCGGCGATGAGGATGCCGCAGAAGCCGCTGCCGGCGGTGACTCGACCGCACCCAAGTCAGCGGTCGCAGCGGTGGATCTCATGGTGCTCAGTGAGGACGGGGAATTGCTGCAGGACGTTCGGCAGGCGGTGGAGGACCGGTGGCAGGTGCACCACGCCGCTTCGCTGGCCGATGCCATCCGTCTGCTGGCCGAACGACCGGTGGGCGTGCTCATCACGGATGCCGCCGTGGACGAGGCGGCGGTTTCGGCCCTGACCTCGGAACTCAAGCAGCACGTACCCGAACTCGTCACCATCGTCGCCAGTCAGCGCTCCGATGCGCATATGCTCATCAACCTGATCAACCATGGTCAGGTGTTCCGCTTCCTGCTGAAACCGGTCTCCGTCGGGCAGTGTCGGCTGTGGCTCAGTTCCGCGGTGAGCCGGCACGCGGAACTGGTGACGCACCCGGAAGCCGTCCAGCGCTACAAGGTCACTGGGTCCACGGCAGCGGTCCGGGAAGGTGCGCTGCTCAGCGGGGTGGTCGAGGGTGTGCGTCGACTGCGTTCGCGCGTCCTCGGACTCGGCGGCCCGGCGGGATGAGCGTGCAGGCCGTAACATTACCGACGACGGGCGCGAAGGCCGACGCCGCGGGACTGATGCGAAGCTTCGGTGTGGCGTCGCTGGTGGTCCTGCTGGGGGTTGCCGCTGCCTGGTTCTACGTCAAACGTGTCGGTGATGCTCCGGTCCTGTTCGAAGACGACATGCTCTTCGTCGAAACCGTGGAGCGCAGGCGCAGAAGTGGTGTCGAATTGCTGATCGAGCAGGGCGAGTTGGCCTATGCAGCCGGGCGCATCCTGGAGCCTCAGTTCGACAGTGCGCTGTACTTCTACCAGGCGGTTCTGGCAGAGGATGCACAACACCGCGACGCCAGGCTCGGCCTCGATCGGGTGATTGATTGGCTGAGGGGTGAACTGGCCGCTGCTCGTGCGGCAGAGGATCTCCAGCGTGAAGTTGCGGTGACCGCCAGGATCGCCGAACTGCGTCCCGGCGACGAGAGGGCTGCCAGAGAGGCTCTGATCGCCCGTCGCAAGCTGGCGTCCTGGGGTCAGTTCGAGGCGGCGTTGGCAAGTGGCGACATCAGCGAGGCGGGCGCGCAGTACCGTGAGCTCAGGGCCCTGCGTGGTGCCGATGCCGTGGCAGATGCGGGCATGGAGCGGGTGGTCTCCACGCTGGTCACGCAGGCGCGTATCGCGGCGAATCAGGGTGACGTGGAGCGTGCCCAATCGGCCCTGGACGAGGCCGTCGAGTGGGGCATCGACTTCGAGACCGAGACGTCCTTGAACGCCATCATCACCGAAGCCCGGACCCCGGTCCGCGACGGCGCCTTCGAGGCGACGCTGACTGCGGCCGTGGGCGCCCTCGAGGAGGGTCGACTGATGGGCGGCGATGACAGTGCCTGGGAGCTTTTCCAGGCAGTACTGCGTGAACATCCGGATCACTCGGGCGCCCATGGTGGCATCCTGGAAGTACGTGCAGCGTTGGGCGCTCGTACCCGTGAAGCGATCGCTGCGGAGCAGTTCGACACGATCCCGCAGCTGCTCGAAGATGCCCGTCGCGCGGGGGTATCCGAAGACCAGCGCTCCGCGTTGCGGCGCGAGCTCGAGTACCGCGAGCACGTCGCGGCCATGCGCCTGGGCCGCTACGGCGAGCCGTTCCGCGTCTCCGATCTCGAAGTCATCACAGAGCGCGCCCCGGTCTATCCTCGGGCTGCCATGACCCGACAGATTGAAGGCTGGGTGGATCTCGAGTTCACCGTGTCCGCGGCCGGACGGGTCGAGGACGTACATGTGCGCGAGTCCTCGGCGTCGGTGTTCCATCAGACCAGCATCGATGCCGTCGAAGGCTACCAGTTCGCGCCTTATCTGCTGCACGGACGCCCGGTTCCGGTGCGGGCCGCACTGCGCTTCAACTACCGGATGTGACCTAGCCCACATATCTCACCGATTCACGGCTGCGGCCGCGGATATACCGGCAAATCCTGCCGGTCCGCCGGTGCGGTTGCGCTCCGTCCGGGTGCTGTTGCGCGCCTTCCCTGGCGCGCACCCTGCGGGCGCACTGCGTGCGACCCGATTCGCTCCCGGCGAATCGGTCGACGTACTGTAAAGTACGCCTGCGCGCCCGAACTGTCGCGCGCCTTGTCTTTACCGGCATCTCCACGACCTCGCTTCGCGCATCGGTGAGAT
>REEU01000291.1 GCA_007694905.1 Gammaproteobacteria bacterium
GTGGTATTCGTAGTACAGCGGTTCGGGTTCGAAGCCCCAGTTCTTCTTGAAGCTGAACGAGCCGGTGCCGCGTTTGCTGCGGCCGTAATCGAAGGTCCGGTAGCCGCGTTCGCAGGCGCGGCGCATGACTTCCCAGTAGAGGAAGTCGTAGCCGGCGACGGCGCGAGCCTCTTCGGTGCCGCCTCCGTAGTACGGCAGCACCTCGTCCCGGAAGTAGAAGCTGAGGACGCTCGACAGCGGCTTGCCTTCGCGGGTCACGGTAAGGACCTCGCAGTCCTCGGCGAAAACGGCCTGCAGCGTCTCGAAATAGCGGCGCGCGAAGACCGGGGTGCCGAGCCTGCGCACGCTGTCGGAATAGATGTTGAAGAAGCGCTCCACGCCGGGGTCGATCTCCCCCTGCAGGTCGTGCTTGATGCCCTTGCGGACCATTGCCCGTTGCTTGCGCGGGATCGCCAGCATGTTCTTTTCAGGATCCGGGTCGATCGGCTTGCGGAAGGTCACGTAGAGATCGGATTTGGTCGGCCAGTCCGGGTTCAGCGGCTCGCGGTGGCGCAGCTCGAGGTAGTCCACGCCGAGGTCCTCGGCGAGGCCGCAGGCCGCGTCGGTCAGTGCCCGGGCCGAGGCGTCGTCGCTGGCGGCAACGCCGCCGTAGACGCAGAACGGCACGGAGATCAGGGCATTGCCGAACAGCCGGCTGCGCAGGTGCCCCAATGGCAATACCCCGGTGATCCTCCCGTCGCGCTCGGTGTAGAGGTAGTGCGTGGGGTGGCCGAACGCCCGTTCGAGCACTTCCCGCCAGCCGGCGCGGTGGAAGAAGGTGGCCTGCGGCGAGTCGGCGACAAAGGCGTCCCAGGCGGCTGCGCGCTCGGCGGTCAATGTCCGGACGGACAGGCCGGCGGCGCCGCGCTCGAGATCGGCGGCCGACTCAGCGCCAACGGCCGGCACGGCGGCGGCTGTCTGGATCGCGTTCATCCGGACACTGCGCCTGCGGGCAGGTAGACCTGATCCATGCGGCCCCAGGAGAAGTCGCCGAGCAGGCTGCGCAGCCGGGGCTCGGTGCGGCGCAGGTTCAGGTAGTGGCGGACCCGGGTCTTCAGCTTGATGCCGGTCTGGCGCGGCTGCTCCGGATCGATCTCCCAGGGATGGAAGTAGAACACCGCGGGCTGGGCGTCATGCCCGTTCACGCGCGCGATGGCCCAGCGCGAGACCTGGTAGGGGAGCAGCCGGAAATAGCCGCCGCCACCGCAGGGAAACTTTCGCCCGCCGAACTCCACGGTGGTCACGGGGACCTCGAGCAGGCCGTCGCCGCGGTGCCGGAAGGCGAAGCGCGGGGCCTCGGGCATGCCGTAGAGGTCGTGGTGGATGGGGTAGATGCTGGAGCTGTACTGGTGCCCGGCTTCGAGCAGTTCGTCCAGGGCCCAGAGGTTGTCGCGGCCGATCGAATAGCTGGCCGCGCGGTAGCCGCGCACGGGAGCGCCGGTGGTGTCTTCCAGCAGGCTGCGGGTGCGGCGGATGTCCTGGCGGAAGGCCTCGGGCGTCTGGTTCACGACGCGCACGTGTTCGTAGCCGTGGCTTGCGACCTCGTGGCCCTCTTCCGTCAGTCGTCGCACCATCTGCGGATAGCGTTCGGCCATCCAGCCGAGGACGAAGAAGGTGGCCTTGACGCCGTTTTCGTCGAACAGCGCCAGAATCCGGTCCACGTTGCGCTCGACGCGGCAGGGCAGGTTGTCCCAGTCCTCCCGCCGAATGTGAAGCTCGAACGCGGAGACCTGGAAGTAGTCCTCCACGTCCACGGTCATGGCGTTGCGAATGGGGGGTTTAGCCGGGTTCTGCTGCATGTCGAATCTCCAATCGGGCGCGATGCCGCGGCTTTCCGTTCAGGGCATCCCGGTCGGCGTCCTTCGACAGGCTCAGGACGAACGGGGGGGTGTGGGAGGGTCCTGCGGCATGCTCGGGACGATCCGGCCTCGGGTGTGCGTCCTTCGACAGGCTCAGGACGAACGGGATCATGCGCTTGCCGTTCGTCCTGAGCCTGTCGAAGGACATTGATCCGCATTCCCTGAGAGAGATCGACTTCATCGGGTTCTCCTTCGGTGCACCGCCAGACTTGTCCTGGATCCGGGGAGTGCGGTGGATGTCCAGCCGCCATCGGCGGTTTCAGAACGTGGCGCCGAGCGTGAGCGTGATGCGATTTTCCTGGAAGTCGCGGTCCGCGCGCGTGGAATCGCGTTCCGAGTAGCGGTAGTTCACCGACGCGGTGGTGCGGCGCCCCAGGGATGCACTGAGGCCGATACCGGCGGTCCAGAGATCCTCCTCCCGGTTATCGATGTCGAACTCGGATCGCTGCCAGCTGGTTTGCACGTTGCCCCGCGTCCGCGGCGCGACGCGCCAGGTGTAGCTGCCACGAATGCCGTAGACGCGCTCGTCGTCGCGGCCCGGGTCGTTGTCGTAGTTGGCCTCCTGCCAGCGGAGATCGAGCAGGGCGGTGGAGTCCGATGTCAACCGGCGGCTGAAGGTCGCGCCGACGCCGTAGACATGCTCGTCACGCGGATCGACCTGGTATTCCCGCCGCTCATCGAAGCCGCGCAGAACCCAGCGCGTCCGCACCCCGCTCCCGCTGGCACTCACCGTGAGCCGCTTCGCGATGTAGACGTCGGATACGAGTTCCGGCAACTCGAAGTCGAGGAAGAGGGGGTCGCCATCGACCAGGATCGGATCACCGAACTCGTCGACGACCAGGAACAGGGTGGGGGTGAAGATGACATTCGTGAGGGTGGTGGGCGCCTCGGTATAGTCGATGGCCACCTGGCTGCGCCGGAACTGGTGCCGCAGCGAGGCCCCATAGGTCTTGCCGAAGAAACGCTCCCCGTAGAATGCCTCCATGAAGGTACGCACGGTGGGCGTCCAGGTTGCGCCCGCGCGCCAGAACTCGTCGTCGGGCTCTGCGCGGCTGGGGTCGACCTCGAAATCGTTCCATTCCCTGCCGCCCGCGGCGAAGACGCTGAACTGCGGGGTAATCCTGAGGCTCGCCAGCGCCTCGGCACTCTCGAAGGTCACTGCGGACCCGTCGTCGAAGTCCACCTCGTCCAGCGAGTAACTGAGGCGCCAACCGACGCGGCCAAAATCCGGGCCGCTTGCCAGAAAGGCCCGCCAGCGGTCCGCCTCGCTGCTGGGATCGCCCCGGGTGCCACGCTGCACGTCGACCTTTTCCCAGATGTAGCGCACCTCGCTCTCGGCAAAGCTGCCGTAGCGTTCGCGCCAGTAGGGACTGACGCGATACGTGGCGACGTCGGTACGCTCGTCCGCGCCAATGATGTTGTCGCCCACCGCATCCCGCGGTGAGACGAAACGCTGACTGTAGGCCGCGGAGGCATCCAGGAAGAAGCGATCGTCCAGCACTTCGAGGTTGCCGTTGCCGGCGAACTGGTGGAAGGTCTCGTCATCCCGCGTGTCCCGCCAATAGAACACGTTCTGCAGGTTATAGGCGGCGTTGAGGTCCAGCCGCGGACCGCTGCGGTCCGCACGGAACCCGACATTGGTGTTGGTAATGACTTCACTTTCCTCTTGGCCCGAGGGGGCAAGATTGACGTTGTCGGTAAAGATCTGGGAGATGCTGGCACTCGGGGACAGATTCCAGTCCGTGGCGTTGACCGGCCCCGCGAAAACGATCACTAGAATTGCAACGCCTGCGTAGAGCAGCCTGGATGCGATGCAACGCATGATCACTCCTTCCCCCCGGAGGAATAACCGTACCCGTAGCCGTACCCGTAGCCATAGCCTTGCCCGTAACCGTAGGAGCCGATCGCCTTCACGGTCTTGTTCAGAACCAGCCCGATGGGCTTGCTCTGGTCCAGCAGTTCCAGGGCGTCCCGAACCACGCTCTGCGAAGTGCGTTCCGACTGCACCACGAACACGATCTGGCCCATCAGCCCGGCGAGAACGACGGCCTCGCTCGTAATCAGCAGCGGCGGCGCATCGAAGATCACGACCCGATCCGGATAGCGTGTTGCGAGTTCCTTGGTCAGGCGAAGCATGTCCGCCCCGGCGAGCAATTCCGTGGCATGCGGATGGTATCGCCCCATCGGAATCAGGCGAAGCTTCGGGATGGAGGTTCTCAGCAGGACGTCGCCGACGTCGAGTTGGTCGTCGAGGAGCAGGTCGATCAGGCCCGGCCCCTCGGGTGTTCCCAGCACCTTGTGGACGTTGGCCCGACCGACGTCGGCATCGACCAGCAGCACGGTTTTCTCCATCTCCATGGCGATGCTGATCGCCAGGTTGATGGCCGTGAAGGTCTTGCCCTCCCCAGCATGGGCGCTGGTGACCATGATCATGTTGCCGTTCTCGACCAGCGACGCCGCCTTGCCGAAGGCATTGGCCAGCAAGGGGCGCTTGATCATGCGGAATTCCTCGGCGACGGCGCTGCGCTCGCCATCCGGCATCACGAATCCCCGGCGCCGCAGGTTCGCGAGATCGAGCTGGACCTCGGCGTTGCCATTGGGCCGACGGGTCGAGCGCGGGGAAGGATCGCTCGGCGGCGCGTTTCGCGAAGCGGCCTGCTCCTGCATCGGCGAGCCCTGCCTCGCCTCTTCCGGAACCGGTTCCGCGCTGCGCGGGTGGGCCGAGGCGCTGCCTGACAGTCGACTGACGGCCTTTTCGATCAAACTGCTCCTGTCCATGTCAACCTCTGTCAGATGAGCCGGGAAACGACCTGGTGCAGCGGCGCCTCGAACAGCACGACACCTCCGAAGACCAGCAGCAGGCCAGCGGTCATTGCCGCGAATGTCAGGAATCCCAGACGCATTCGTGTCTTCTGCATGGGCGTCATCGCCCAGGTCACGGAGCCCAGTACCGGGAACCCGGTTTCGGTCGCCAGGCTCTTGCGGTTACTGAAGACCGGTCGCAGCTGCGAAATGATGAAGGCCAGACCGGCGCCCGCACCCAAGGCGACCATCAACACGATGGCGTAGTACATCGGGCGGTTGGGTCCCGCGGCGGCGCGGGGGACTCTAGGCGGCTCGATGATGCGGAACTGCACCTGTTCGCCACGTTCCTCGACCACCTGGGACATCAGCGCGGTCTCGCGGCGCTGGATCAGCGTGTTGAATTGGGATTGATTCAGGCTGTAGTCGCGGTCGAGCTGCTTCATCTCGGCCTCGATCTTCGGAATGGTGTCCACCATGTTCCGCAACCGCTGCAGCTCACTCTCATGCTGCCCCACCCGAACCTGCAGGGACGCGATCTCGGCGTCGGCACTGGAAATCGCCAGCCGCAGGCTTTGGAATACCGGATTGGTGCGGGTGGCTTCCTGCTCGGCAAATGAAGCGCTGTCCGCATCGTTCAGAAGGGCCATGTCCTGCCTGCGCTGTTCCTCGAGATCGGCGATGGTCCGGCGCAGGGAAATCACGTCGGGGTGCCGCTCGGTAAAGCGCAGCAGCAGCTCGTCCAGCTGGGCCTCCATGTTCTGGATCCGGGTGTCGTAGGGCGACGTCGCGCCCCACCAACCGCTGGAGGCCCCACCTTCGATGACCGGCTGCTCCCGCGCCAGCTGACGCGCCAGCTCGTCGCGCCGGTTCTGCACCTCCCGGATCTGTAACTGCGCCTCCTCGAGCTGGCTTTCCACGGTCTGCAGGCGCGAGTAATAGCCGCCGCGGTCCGTCGGCATCATGCCCACGTTCGTCCGGCGAAACTCCGCGAGCCGCTGCTCGGCATCGACGAGGCGCTGCTCGTACTCGCGGATCTGCTGGTCGAGAAAGCGCTGCGCGAGGTCGGTGTCCTGGCGCGCCTCGCCCAGCGTGGTTTCCATGAAGATGTTGAGGAGCGCCTGCACCACTTCCTGCGCCTTGCGCGGGTCGGTGTCGCTGTAGGAGATGTTGAACAGGTTCGGCTGGCGGCGATCCGATCCGATACTGATCCGCGCGCGCAGCCGATCGACCACGCGATCCATGTCGGCCGGTGTCGTGGCCTGGAGATGCATGTCGGTGGCCCGGGCCAGATTCTCCAGGTTCGGCTGCGACAGCAGGGTCCGGGTCAGCAGCTGGACGCGCTGCGAGACGTTGACGTCTACGGTAAGGCCACGCAACAGGGGGCGCAGGATCGAGTCCGTGTCCAGATGGACGCGGGCACTGGAGCGGTACTCGTCCGGCATCTGGGCGACGTAGAGCCAGCCCGCCAGGCTGATGGCCCAGGCCAGCCCGAGCGCGAGCCAGCGATACCGCCAGGCGCTGCGGACATAGCCGAGGATGATGTTGAGCAACTCATGCATGGATCACTAGCCTCTTACTTCGCGACCGCCGGTACGCCCTGGATCAGAACCAGGATTCCGGAATGATCAGGATGTCGCCGGGAAAGACGGGGGCATTCGCGGCGATGTCGCCGCGCTTCACCAGGTCGTCCAGACGCGCGTTGTACTGCTGCGTCTCGCCGTTGAGATGACGCACGATGACCGTACGGTTCCCGGCGGCGAAATCGGTCAGACCGCCAACGGCGATCATCACGTCGAGCAGGGTCATGTGTTCGCTGTAGGAGATCGCCTGCGGGTTGACCGCCTGTCCGACAATGCGGATCTGCTGGTCGAAGGGTCCGCGGAACCCGGTGACGAAGACCGTGACGATGGGATCCCTGACGTACGTGGAGAGGATCTCCTCCATGTCGCGGGCCAGTTGCGTCGGCGTCCTGTTGGTGGCCGGGACGTCCTCGACCAGCGGGGTGGTGATCTTGCCATCGGGACGGACCGGAACGGAAGACGACAGCTCCGGATGGCGCCACACGAAGATATTGACGTTGTCGCCAGGACCGATCAGGTAGTCCGGCCCCTCGTCGAGGGCCAAGGACGGCACCGGGGGATGGGGGCTGGTCGAGCATGCGGGCAGCAGGAGCGCCACGCCGAGGAGCAGGACCAGCATGATGAGCAGGCGCCCACCGAGAGAAGAGATCGTGTTCACTGCGTTTCCTCCATCCAGAGTCTTGGTCACATTGGCGCTACGCACCTAGAATAACGAAGTGGCTCGCGATTTACTCAGGATTCGTCGCGTTATTCATGCCCGCCGCGATTCGGTCTCGCCGGGTATTCCGGGATCCGATGCCGGGACCGCGCCTGCCCCTTATCCGTTGGCGGCCAAATCATGGCAGACTTTAGAAAACCAGCGAAATCTGCGCCAGATGTTCGCCCCACGGAAACCGCGCTGCATTTTCCATGCCGCACGAGAGACTTTCGGCCCCGTCTCGCCCACAGCCGCCACAACGGTCGCATGCGCAGCGCGGATTATGGAGTGCGGGAGCCTGCTCCCGCTTTCCGGCCCCTGAACCTGCCCGAAAGCCCAGAGCGTCGGCAAGCCGCCGCACTCCAGAGGCGCTGCGCGCCGAGGGCGCCCACACCAGCCACAACCGCTTTGTGCGTCGAACACATTATGATGCCTGATGATCACGCAAGCTGCGCAGGCTCTCCTCGCGGTGCACAACAGACTCTCCGCATTGGCCGCCCCCCGGTAGGAGGCGAGCCCTCTCGCCGATCCGGCGCCGGAAAACCCATCGGCTAGGTCCGGCTCTAGTCGTAAGGGAAATGCTGACCAATTCGATCGCGTTCATGGTTCGACAAGCTCACCACGAACGGGATCATTCACTTGCCGTTCGTCCTGAGCCAACCGCAGGTCGGGTTAGCCCGAAGGGCGTAACCCGACGGGTCTCGCACCCACCCATGGCCGCAACCCAGCGTCGTCCCCGGCACGTCGGCACGTCGGGTTACGCTACGCTAACCCGACCTA
>REEU01000205.1 GCA_007694905.1 Gammaproteobacteria bacterium
TGATCAAGTCCGGCGGCGAGTGGATCTCCTCGGTGGACCTCGAGAATCACATCGTGGCCATGTCCGGCGTGGCCCAGGCCTGCGTCGTGGCGCAGCCGCACCCGAAGTGGGATGAGCGTCCGGTGGCGATGGTCGTGAAGAAAGAAGGCGTGGATCTCAGCAAGGATCAGGTGCTGGCCCACTGCAGCGAGCAGTTCGCCAAGTGGCAGTTGCCTGACGATGTGCTGTTCGTCGATGCGATTCCGCTCACGTCCACCGGCAAGATGGACAAGAAGGTGGTGCGCGCGAAGCTTGCCGACGACGGTTACGAGCTGCCCAGCCTCAAGGACAAGGCCGGCTGAGCCCCAGCGGTGCTGCGTTCGCGCGCAGCGCCTGCAGCCGCGCACAGTCAGTGGGAGCGAAAGTCGGCCCGAAGGGTCGGCTTTGCGATCGCGGACTGCCGGCGGGTTCGGGCATGGCGCGGAATCGCGACGCCCGCTTCGCGGACGTCAGCTCCCACTGAGTTGTCGCAAGATCCTTGTGTTATGCCAGTGGGAGTGCAGCGCAGCTGCGCTCCGATCGCTCGACGTCGCAGCGGGTTCGAGCACGGCGGCTACGCCGCCGGGCATGGGGTCGCTCCGCACATCGCCATGGGCAATCTCGCACACGACTGCACACTGATCGCCACTATTGCACAGTCTCGCAAGTTTCTAGCGTGGTGCCGTGATCACGTCGATCACGGCCGTCGCACCGCCCTGTCGGGCAAAGACGGTGACGCACTATGCTGAGGAGCATCAGTCATGCGAAATCTGACGAGCGAGGAAGTCGACAAAGTTGCCGGAGGCATCGCGCCGGCGTTGGTTGGTGCGATGTACATCGCGACGCATCCGGCGACTATCACCGCCGCCAAGTGGGGCGCCGGTGGGTTTGGGTTGGGTTTCACGGCAGCGGCGGGAGGTAAGGCGTTCGACTGGGTGTGGACCAACCTGTCGCTGAAGTAGGTGCTCGATTCACGCGAACCTGGACGCAGGCCGCGTGAAGAGCGTGAACAGCGAGGACGTTCGAATGCTTGGGATGGGCATGACGCTGACCTACACGCTGGCGTACTTGGCTCTTGCCTTGTTCAGGTTCTGGCTGCTTGCTCTAAAATCAGCGCCCGAAAACGTCGAAGATCAGCTGGCTACTGATGAACCGATACGCACTTTGGGCATGTCACCCGAGCTTGCCCTGGCACTGGCTGTGCTGGGGCTCTTTTCACTCTTCTGCGTCGCCATCGTCTTTCTGTCAGAGCGCATGCCGAGCCGGGTAGGACGCTGGTTGAGAGAACGCCCATCGAGCTTTTTCCTGATTGGGTTCCCGTACTTTTTCCTCATGACGCAACTGATGACAGTCGCCATAGACGGCTTGGTGGCCGCCTTTGGTGTGGCAGGTTTTGCGCCTCCAGCAGGTTTTCTTGAAGCGAACTCGTTTCCGCTGACTGTGATCCTGTTCGCGCTAATCGCAATTCTGATTGGTCCCAGTCTGCAGCGATGGCTGTTGGCTCGCTACCAGTGACGCCGGATTTGCTGTGGCTTCTGACCGCTCACCAATCGTAGACATATTGCTCGTCGGGTGATCGGAATCCGGCGGCGGCGCCCTTTGTTGACGCGCAGCTTCGCTGCACTCTGTCGCACTGCGCTTCGTTCGAGCGCAGCGCCTGAAGTCGGGCTTCGTCAGTGGGAGCGATAGTCGGCCGCAGGCCGGCTTTGCGATCGGCGACTGACCGTGGATTCGGGCGTGACGCAGGTCGCGACGCCTGCTTCGCAGACGTAGGCTCCCACTGAAGCCTTGCACGTCCCCGTTGTTCACTCCGCATCAGCGGGAACGATCGGTCCTGGCGGGTCTCGCTTCGTTCGAGCGCAGTGGGCGTCAGGCGCGCAGGGAGTCCTCGAGGGAGGTTTTCGGGCTGATGGCGAGATAGGCGCGGCGGCTGCGGATGCGTTCCAGGTAGGCCGCCAGGGCCGGGAACTCGTCCAGCTCGAAGTCGTCCACCTGCAGCACCATGGCCATGGCGGCGAGACCCGCATCGGCCATGCTCAGCTGGCCGCAGATCCACTCGCGGTCGTCGGCGAGCCGGGTTTCGAGCCAGGGCAGGGCGCGTTGGCGCAGGCGACTGCGACCGTCCCCCATGGCAGTGAGGTCCCGATCCTCCTCCTTGCTCCACCAGGGCATCCAGATCGCAGGCAGATCACCGCCGAGGATGGCCTCGTTCACATAGCGGGTGACCATACGCACGTCGGCGCGGGCCTTGGCCTCCGCCGGTAGCAGCGACGGTTTCGGGTAGCGGTCCTCCAGGTACTCGAGGATCACGCTGGAGTCCCACACCAGCAGGTCTTCGTGCTCGATCCAGGGCACTTTGCCGAGGGGATGCTTTGCGAGCAGTTCCGGCGGCTTGCGCCAGAGATCGCCGGGACGGATGCGTTCCACCTCCCAGGGCAGCCCTTTCTCGGCCAAGGCGAACTTCACCTTGCTGGCGTGGGTCGAGCGCAGCACGCCCCAGGGATAACTGCGTTCGGTGGTGCCGAGCTTGATCATGGTCAGTCTCCCCCTTTCGCGTGCGCGCCATCATGCTGTAACGCTCATCGCGGAACCAGGGGGCGGCTCATTGGCTGGAGGCATTGCGGATCAGTTCGGCCAGACGCTGGGCACCGGGACCGGCTGCATCGGGTCCGGCGAACACCAGATACAGGGCTCCGGCTTGCTGCGCACCCTGGGCCAGGGCCAAGTGCAGGTGCACGAGTTGTCCGGCTGCCAGTTCCTCCCGTATCACTTCCTCCGGATACCATGCGAATCCGAGACCCATGCGGGCCGCGCGAAAGGAGGTCGCTTTGTGGCTCATGGTCCAGCGGGTCTGGGCGCTCTGGCAAGCCAACTTCCGGGTGCGGCTCGAGCCCGAGTCCCTGCTCAGCAGGTGCCGATGCTGGCGCAGGTCCTCCAGGATCATTTCGAGTTCGAGCTGGAGTAGCGGATGAGCCGGCGCCGCCATTGCAACGAAGTTCGCCGGCATCAGCGGATCGCCGAGAACGGATTCGTGGAGTTCGAGCTGGATGTCCGGACAGTCCTGGGCGAACGCTTCGAGGCACTGGCGCCGCGCCCGGTAATCAATACGATGAATGATTGGCGTCGCCAGGTTATCGGGCCTTGCGGTCACCCTGGGGGGACGACGCGAATGGGGCCCGCTCCCAGAGGTGCCGGAGCCATCACGCGCGGCTGCGGGAGCTTTATGGCCTACGCGGTAAGGAACAGGGCGGTCTGGGTGGGCGGACCGAACTCCTCGTCGTGTTCGCCGATGCCGCTGAAGCGGACCTGATAGCCATTCCGGCTGGCCACGCCGCTGGCCCAGTGGCGGAACTTCGCCCGGTTCCACTCGAAGGTGTGGTCGGGATCGCGGAACTCGTTTGGCGCCAGGCCGTAGAGGACGTTGTACTCCTGATTCGGGGTCGTCATGTACAGCGCGCGAGGGCGGTAGTGACCGAACACGGCTGTCTCCACTGCAGAAAGCGACTGCGGCGGCACGTGCTCGATGGTCTCGATCATGGTTGCCGCGTCGAAGCCGCTCAGGGCGTCGTTGCGTTCCGCATAGGAGCCGCACAGCAACCGCAGACGCGGTGAATCACCTTGCAGATGCTCCGAGAGCATCGAGCGGGTGCTGCTTAGCGTGAGGGCGGAGCGCTCCAGGCCGACGACTTCGGTGAACTGCGGCTCGCGAAGGATCCGGTATAGCAGTGATCCGAGGCCGCAGCCCAGGTCCAGGACGCGCGCAGCACCGAGGGACTTGAGCACGCTCACGGTATGATCGAGGCGCTCCTCGTGCAGGCTCGTCATCTGGGTGATCGTCACGGTCCTCTCCCTTCCGTGGCGGGCGTCGGCGGCGACGTCTCGGCGCCGGACTCTACCTGCGGTCGGACTCCGGGGCCAGGATCTCGAGTCAGGCGCACCGCGTCCAGGTGAAACATGCGGGTGGCTTCGACCTTGCCGGTGAAGAAGATCACGTGCTCGATGGCGCTCACGTCCAGCGTCCGCTCCTGCGGCGCTGCTTGGATCTCGGTAATGGGGATGCGGATGTCGTTCCAGCCGGGCGCAAGCTCGAAGCGGCGGTTGAATCGGTCGCGATAGGCACCACCTCGGAGGGTGTGCTCGCGATCACGGATCGCCACCGTGAGGTGCATGGGTGCTCCATCGTCGTTGTGCACGCTGAACTCGAACGCAGCAAAGCCCTGCCAGTCACCGATGCCGCGCCGCAAAGCGGTCCCGGGCCAGCGCCGACCCGGCTGCAGCTCGACCTGCAGAGAGCGTTCGCCGCTGCGGGCGCGGTCCGCGACGACGACGCCCTCACTCCAGCGCAGGTGCTCGAAGCGGGTCTCGAAGTTGCTGATCAGCGGAAACTGCTGGCGTGCCACCTGGTCGTCCCAGAGCAGCAGCGCCGGTGGACGCAGCTCCAGCGCCAGCACGCCCAGCACCGGCAGCGCCCACCAGGAGCGCAACAGGTCCCGGGGATGTGCCAGCAGGAGCCCCACCGCGGCACCGACCATGTTCTGCCACACGTCCGACCACAGGGCCGTGCGGCCGAAGTAGGGCTGGATCAGTTCAATGCTGCCACCGAGCAGGAAGGCGCCGGTCAGGATCAGCGTGGCCTGCCGGACCAGGCTCATGCGCGTGCGTCTCAGTGCGCGGCCCGCGACGTAGCCAAGCATGCCGAAGAACGCGATGTGTCCGAGCGAGAAGACGGGGCCAGGCAGGAAGCCCAGCGTGGCGCGTTCGATGAAGAACATCGGCGTGGCGCAGGCGGTGAGAGCGAGGGGCAGGAGCCACTTGCGAGTCATGGGCGAACGTCTATCTGCCTGGGGCAAGGAGCGCTGGGAGACACGGATGGTACGCGCTAGCGTCCGTTGCAGCACCCGCGCTCGACCGGGGCGCGCTCGACCGCAGGCGCCTGATCGTTGATGCTCGCAGGTGCGGGACACAAGCGGGGAATCATGATCGAGCGAGCGGGAGCAGGAAGGGGGAGGCTCATGGGCATCGTAGTTGTCTGCATCCTCATCCTTTACGGCGTGACCGTTATCCATCACGCCCGCAAGCCCTTGCCGGCGGGGGTGGACGTGGCAACGCCCTGGCGGGCCGCCACAGACGTGGCGTTGCTGCTCGATACCTCCTATGTCGATGCGGATGGGGTGCAGCGCAACGAAGCGGCGATCTTCGATGAAGTATTCCGCCTGATCGCTGCGGCGGAGCGGCTGGTGGTGCTCGACATGTTTCTGGTCAACGACTTCGCCGGTGACACGGGCGAAGGCCATCGACCGCTGTCGCGGGAACTCGCCGATGTGCTCATCGCGCGCAAGCGGGCGCGGCCGGACCTGGTGGCGGTGCTGATCACCGATCCTTTCAACAACCTTTATGGCGGCATCGAGTCGTCGTTGTTCGATGACCTGGAAGCGGCCGGCGTACGCGTCATCGAGACAGACCTGACCCGGCTGCGGGATCCCAATCCCATCTGGTCGGGTCTGTGGCGCATCTGCTGTCAGTGGTTTGGTAACACGCTACGCAATGGCTGGCTTCCGGATCCTGTGGGAGATGGCAAGGTGACCCTGCGGACGTGGCTGCGTCTGCTCAACTTCAAGGCCAACCACCGCAAGACCCTGGTGGTGGATGCGGGCGATGACTGGGTCGGCCTGGTCACCTCGGCCAATCCGCACGATGCCAGCAGCCTCCACAGCAATCAGGCCGTTCGCTTCCACGGCCGCGCAGCACTGGATCTGCTTGCAACCGAGGACGCGGTGGCGCGGTTTTCCGGGTCGCCCGACGCGTTCTCTGTACCGGAACGCGCGCCGGTCGATGACGCGCATGGCGACGCGGCGCTGCGAATCGTCACCGAATCACGGATCAGGGAAGTCGCCCTCGAATTGATCGGCGGAGCCGAGGCTGGAGATCAGCTCGACCTTGCCATGTTCTACCTGGCTCACCGTGACGTGATCGAGGCCTTCATTCGCGCCGCCGAGCGGGGTGTCGCCATCCGCGTGATACTGGATCCGAACAAGGGCGCGTTCGGACGCGAAGGGTCCGGCATTCCCAATCGACAGGTCGCGATGGAGCTGACCCGGGCGGAGATCGACGTGCGCTGGTGCAACACCCGCGGTGAGCAGTGCCACAGCAAGTTCCTGCTGCGCACGGGCGCTGACGGCGCCGTGGATCTGCTCGCGGGATCGGCGAACCTCACCCGGCGCAACCTCGACAATTACAATCTGGAAACCAATGTCCATCTGCGCGGCACGTTCGACGTTCCTGCGCTGGATGCAGTGCGCATCGCCTTCGATGAGCGCTGGAATAATGAGCCTGATCGGGTTCACAGTGTGGATTACGACGTCTACGCGGACCACAGACGCTGGCGTTATCTGGTTTATCGCTTCATGGAGGCGACCGGACTGTCCACGTTCTGAACCAACATTTGTGGCCACGAGGAGGGGGGAGCGTCATGTATCCAGGACATTGGGCGGGTATCCAGCCACAGGCCCCGGCGGCCATCGACGCCGCCACCGGCGAAAGCCTGACCTGGGCGCAGCTCGATGCTCGCTCCAATCGCATCGCGCGCTGGCTGGCCGGTCGCGGACTCGTACCGGGTGATCACGTGGCGCTGTTCATGGAGAACCATCTCGAATTCTTCGCTGTGTGCTGGGCGACGCTGCGTTCGGGGCTCTACCTCACCTGCGTCAACCGCTACTTCACGGCGGAGGAAGTGGCCTACGTGGTCAATGACAGTGCGGCGAGGGTCGTGATCACGAGCGATGCGCTGGCCGATGTCGCCTGCCGCGTCCCGCCACTGTGTCCTGACGTCGAAGCCTGGCTGATGGTCGGTGGCGCCCGCGACGGCTTCCTGCCATTTGCGGAGACCGTTGCGCCGGAATCGTTGGAACCGCTTGCGAGCGAGCCGGTCGGCGATTTCATGCTGTATTCCTCCGGTACGACGGGCCGTCCGAAAGGCATCAAGCGACCGCTGAGTGGGGCCAGCATCCGCGACGGGGTGCGCAATGCGGATGCGTTCCGGCAGCGTTACGGCTTCGGGACGGATTCAATCTATTTGTCGCCGGCACCCCTGTATCACGCAGCACCGCTTGCCTACTGCATGGGCGCGCAGTCCCTGGGCAGTACTGTGGTGATGATGCGTAAGTTCGATGCTGAGGAAGCGCTGGAACTCATCGAGCGCTACCGCGTCACCCACAGCCAGTGGGTACCCACCATGTTCGTGCGCATGCTGAAGCTGCCGGAAGCGGAGCGCAGCCGCTTCGATCTGTCAAGCCATCAGGTGGCGATCCATGCGGCGGCGCCGTGCCCGGTGGAGGTGAAGCGGCAGATGATCGAGTGGTGGGGGCCGATCCTTGGTGAGTACTACGCCGGGACCGAGGGGAACGGTTCAACCTACATCAGCAGTGAGGAGTGGCTCGAACGTCCGGGCTCCGTCGGCCGCGTATCGCGCGGCGTCCTCCACATCTGCGACGAAGAAGGCAACGAGGTTCCCGTCGGCGAATCAGGGCTCGTGTACTTCGAGCAGGACATGGTGACGTTCGAATACCACAACGCGCCTGACAAGACGCGTTCGTCACAGCATCCGCTGCACCCGAACTGGTCGACGCTGGGCGATGTCGGCTACCTGGATGATGCGGGCTACCTTTTCCTCACCGATCGTCAGGCATTCATGATCATTTCAGGCGGCGTGAACATCTATCCGCAGGAAGTGGAGGACGCGCTGGTGCTGCACGAGAAGGTCGCGGATGTGGCGGTGTTCGGCGTGCCTGACCCGGACTTCGGTGAGGCAGTGAAGGCCGTGGTGGAGCCGGCGCTGGGGGTCGAACCCGGGCCGGAGCTGGAGCAGGAGCTGCTTGGCTTCGCCCGCGAGCGCCTTGCCCACTTCATGGTGCCGCGCAGCGTGGACTTCATCGACACCATGCCCCGCCTGCCCACCGGCAAGCTTTACAAGCGCCTGCTCAAGGACCGCTACTGGGGCAAGTCGGGCGGCACCATCGTCTAATCAGCGGATCATCGGTTGCGGCCGAAGGTGTCGTGGCTGCTGCCCCATGCTTCGTCGACCACTGCGGTGCCCAGCGAACGTCGCCGCGGCCTCCTGGCGGTCGTCGTGGCCTGCATCGCGCGGAACCCTGGCCATGATCGTTCCTCTCCAGGTTCGATGCGGTTTCCGCATCATCTGCCGTTGTACGCCACCGGGGCACGATTTACCCCGTCGCCGGGGCCTGTTCCGACGCTGAGTCTCGATGGACGTTCTTGCCCACAAAGGCAGCGTCAGATACAAGTCATGCAGGCGTGCATGTGTTCTGCGGAGGGGCAGCTCATGAATGGAACAGGGCCGCTGGACGGCATCAAGGTCTTGGATCTCTCGGTGATGATCTCCGGGCCTCTGGCCGGCATGATGCTGGCGGATCAGGGCGCCGATGTGATCAAGGTGGAGTCCCCCGGGCTCGGCGACATCATGCGCTTCCTTGGCAGCAACAAGGGTGGCGTCACCGGTATCTTCCTCAACAACAATCGCGGCAAACGCTCGCTGGTGCTGAACCTGAAGCAGCCTGACGGCGTCGCTTTGCTCAAGCGCCTGGTGGAGCAGGCGGATGTGTTCATCCAGAACTTCCGCCCGGGGGCCATGGAGCGCCTCGGTCTCGGCTACGAGTCGCTGGCTGCGATCAACCCGAACCTGATCTACACCTCGATTTCCGGTTATGGCCCCGATGGTCCCATGAGCCATCGGCGCGTCTACGACAATGTTATCCAGGCGGCGTCCGGTCTCGCGTCCGTGCAGACGGATCCCGCCACCGGCGTGCCGTCCATGTATCGGACCCTTGTTTGCGACAAGACCACGGCCTACACGGTGGCTCAGGCGATCACGGCGGCGCTGTATGCGCGCGCCACCGGCAAGGCCGCGGGCCAGCACATCGTCGTCTCCATGCTCGATGCCGCCATCGCCTTCATGTGGCCGGATTCAGCCATGGACGCGGTGTTGCTGGACGATGATGTGCAGCGGGCGGCCACCATTGGTGCCAATTACGCGGTGACCGAACTTGCTGACGGGTACATGTCCGCCGGCGCAATCACCGACGCCGAGTTCAAGGGGCTGTGTGCGGCGCTGGGCCATCCGGAAATGGGAGATGACCCGCGCTTCAAGACCACGGCGGATCGCATGCAGCATCTGGGCGAGCTGGTAGGGCTCATGCGTCAGTACGCGATGGAGACCACAGTCGAGGCCTTTCTCGCCCGGGCCGAGGATCACGATGTTCCGGCGTCGGCGATCCTGGCTCTGGATGAGATCGCAGACAGTCCCCAGGTTCAGCATAATGAGATGTTCGTGGAGCGCGAACATCCAGTCGCCGGGCGGGTTCGCGAACCGCGCCCGGCTGCGCGCATGTCGGCGACGCCGCAGCGTTTAGGTGATCACGCGCCGCTGTTCGGGCAGCACAGCGATGAAATCGTACGGGAGCTGGGCCTTGATCCCGGGCCCCTGCGTGCGGCGGGTATCATTCACTGATTTCAGATTGGTCTTAAGGGGAGGTCACCATGACAGCGAGTGCACTTCGTCAACCGTCCACAACGGGTCCCACGACGGCCTACGGCACGTTTGAGGTGACGCCCCTCACGCCCCACCTGGGTGCGGAGATCCGCGGCGTGGATCTGAGCCAGACCCTCGCGGGCGAGCTGCTGGCGGACCTTCGCCGCGCGTTTGCCGACTGGGGCGTCCTTGTGTTCCGCGAACAGCATCTGGATCGGGAGGCTCACAAGGCGTTCGGTCGCCATTTCGGACACCTCCACGTGCATCCCATGAATCACGCCCGGGATCAGGATCCTGAGATTCTGATCGTGAAGACTACGGCGGATTCGAAGTTCACCGCGGGCAATGCGTGGCATACCGACGTCACCTGCGACGCTATTCCGCCGCTGGGGTCCATGCTCTACATCACCGAGACGCCCGCCTGTGGTGGTGGCGACACGCTGTTTGCCAACATGGCGCTGGCTTACGACCTGTTGTCCGAACCGCTGAAGGGTTTCCTGGACGGACTCACCGCCGTGCATGACGGTGCCATTCCTTACGTGGGCAGCTACAAGTCGACCCCGCCCGAAGGGGGCTACCCGCGCAACAAGCATCCCGTCGTCACGGTGCATCCCGAGACGGGCCAGCGCGTGCTGTATGTGAACAGCGGCTTCACCTCGCACATCGTCGGCATGGCGCGCTGGGAGTCCGATGCGCTGCTGAAGATGCTCTACGACTACATCGCCACCACGCCGCGACTGCACTGCCGGGTGCGTTGGGAGCCTGGCACCCTGACGTTCTGGGACAATCGTCGTACGCAGCACCATGCGGTCTGGGACTACTTTCCGCACAGCCGCTACGGCGAGCGGGTCTCCATCCTCGGTGACGAACGGCCCAGGGGATTGACGGCTCAGTGAGTCCCCGCGTCCATCTTCTCATCCGACTGGCGCCCGTTCGTCGATTTTGATGACGGTGTGGTATGAATTGGTTCGGCATGCCGGCTAGTATGGACCCCCAGAACTTGGCTGGAATGGGGGTGCGTCATGACAGGAATGACTTTAGGTCGACGGGGACTTCTGCGCTTCGCGGGGGCGTTATCGGGCGCTGTAGCGACCGGTGCATCCGGATGGGTGCTCGCAACCCCTGCGGCCGCCAAGGCGGATGTTGCGGCGAGTGAAACCATCGCCAACCTGTCCCTCAACGAGAATCCCTGGGGTCCGTCTCCGCGAGCACAGCGAGCCATGCTGGAGAACATTGCCAGCAACCATCGTTACGCTGGTGCAGAGACGCAGGCGCTGACGCAAAAAATTGCTGAACTCGAGAACGTGTCCCCCGACACGATCGTGCTCGGCCCTGGCTCGAGTCCACTTCTGCGGATCATGGGTGACCAGTTCGCCACTGATCTTCCTGGCGGTGAATTGATCACAGCAACTGCGACCTTCGAAGTGCTCTTCCGGGCCTTTGAGGCGCGAGGGGGCAAGGTGGTTCATGTGCCACTCGATGACGAGCTGCGTTTCGACCTCGATGCGATGACAGCGCGGCTCGGCTCCAGTACAGCTGGTGTCTATGTCTGCAACCCCAACAATCCCACAGGGACTGCGCTTCCGAGCGATGTGCTTCGATCGTTCGCGACGGAAGCCGCCAAAGCCGCTCCGGTGTTCATCGACGAAGCCTACGTGGACATGATGGACGACTGGCCACGAAGCTCATGCATGGATCTTGCCCGCGCTGGGCACGATGTCGTCATTTGCCGGACGCTGTCCAAATTGCATGGACTTGCCGGGGCGCGCATCGGCTACGCTGTCATGCGCAAGGAACGAGCAGACCGTGTCCGGGCTGCAGCGCGTAGCGGTGGACTGCCGCGAATGGGCGTGGTGGCTGCCCTTGCCAGCATTGATGACGAGGCGTTCATCACCGAATCCCGCCGGCGCCTGCGGGCAGGACGCCTTGCGCTGGAGCGAGTGATGGCCGAGGCTGGTCTTGAATATGCCCACGATTCTCAGGCGAACTACCTCTACGTGAACACGGGCATGCCCAACGAGCGTTTCGTTGCTCTGATGCATAAGCAGAACGTACTGGTGGTACGGCGCTCATTTCAGGGCTACGACAACTGGAATCGGATCTGCGTGGGGACCGACGCCGAGATCGAGCACTGCCGCCGCGCCCTGGCGAACGTGCTGGCTGCCTGATCCAAATAATGAGCAAATAATGGGGTCGGACCAGATCAAATAATGAAATAATGGAAATAATGGGGTCGGACCAGATCAAATAATTGAAAAATATGGATTTATAGTCTTTTTCTGACGCGACCTTGGGGGGCGTCACGCCACCTGCGGTGCCCCGGCCTTTGGCGTGCGCATCCTGCTTGCAGAGGCTGCGATCATGGCACGGGCCGGTCAAGATCAGCCCAGGCTTACGCAGTGACAGGCGACTTCCACCAGACATGCAGCCGCGGGTCTGAATCAATGTCCGTCCGTTCCGATCCTGGAGTGACGGCATGCCTCGCGCGCATCGAGTCTTATTGCCTGGACATGTCTGGCATATCACCGAGCGCTGCCATGAGCAGCAGTTCCTACTCTCCGACCTGGCGGATCGTCGGCGCTGGCAGGACTGGTTGTGGGAATCGAAACGCCGTTACAACCTGTCGGTGCTCGACTACAACGTCACGAGCAACCACGTGCACCTTGTCGTTCGTGATCGTGGCCACGGCGAGATTGCCGCAAGCATGCGCCTGATCGCAGGCTGTACCGCGCAGGAGTTTAATCGTCGGGAGGGGCGCCACGGTGCCTTCTGGCAGGGCCGGTATCACGCTACCTGTGTTGACAACGAAACGTATCTGCTGCGCTGCTTGACCTACGTCGATCTCAATATGGTTCGTGCGGGCGCGGTCGAGCACCCGCGCGACTGGGAGACGTCGGGATATCTCGAAATTCAGGGCTTGTCGCAGACGCGATCGATCATCGATGCCGATGGCCTCTGCGAGCTCGTCGGTGTGCGTCATATCAATGCTGTCCGTGAAGCTCACTACCGTTTGGTGGAAGAGGCGCTCGACCGTGACCTGCACCGCCGACGCGAAGCGTTCTGGTCCGAGGCCATAGCCGTTGGTGGATCCGAGTTCGTCGACGCGTTCATGCGGCAATCCGGGCGGGCGGCCCGCCATCGCCAGATCGCGAACATCGGCGACGGTTTCGTGGTTCGCAATTGTCGTGGCCGGAGAGCCGGGAGGCGCCGTGAGTGATGGCTGCTCAGCGCGTCGGGTCGGGTGGGAGGACACGCCCGGGCTCGGATTCGATCAAGGTGGAAGAAAAGTTATTGGATTCAATGGCTTGAATTGGTCCGACCCCAAAGGGGACCCAAAGGGGGGTCAGGCGAGGGAGCCGGTGAGCGACTTGCGCTGGGAGATCTCGATCCAGTTTCCGTCGGGGTCGCGCACGAAGGAGATGTAGGCCACCTCCCCGAGCCGCACCGGCGGCCGGCCCTCGCGCCCGCCACCGGCCAGAATCGCCATGTGGGTGCTCACCACGTCGAAGACCTGTAGCGTGAGGTAACGAAACCCCCGCGCAACGTGAGCCGGGTCGCGTCGGGCTTCGCCCTCGACCAGACGGATCCGGGAGACGCCGCAGGCGAACGTGACCGGGTCGATGACCGGCAATCCAAGAGCTTCACCGTAAAAAACCTGGTGTGCGGAGAGGCTGCTGACCGTGAGTTCCACCTGAATCTGCTCGATGCCGTCGTGTCCGCGTGGGACCAGGGCCACGCGGTTGCCGTCCGGATCGGTGAGTTCCTGCGTCGTCGCAATGTCGTCGCGTGCGATCAGCAGTCGGCGGATGCCTCCGGGTGCTGCTTCTGCAAGCGTCTCGCGCGCGTGATTGAGCTTCAGGACCGAGTCACCGATGGCGTGGCGGTGCTGCTGCAGGCCGCTGCCCAAAGGCAGCATTTCGGTGCAGGTCAGCCCGACCCGCTGCTGCCAGTAGTGCAGCATCGCGTCGCGCTGATTCGTGAACAGCCCCACGTCCAGGGCGGATTTGGCGAGCTCCAGCATGTCGTCTCCGTCAGATCCGGAAATCGTTGCGCACGCCTTGAAGGCGCGTGCGATCGGGTTGCGCGCGCGCCAGCAGCGGATTGGCAGCGAAGAACTGCTCAAGTGCGTGGGCGGCAGCGAGGGTGAAGCGATCACCCTTGTGGGGGCCGACGATCTGAATCCCGAACGGCATGCCCCGAGGGTCGACGCCGCAGGGGATGCAGCAGGCCGGATGGCCGGTGGCGGAAATGCCGTAGGTCAGCGCGAGCCAGTGGAAGTAGGAGCCGAGCGTCTCGCCGTCGATGCTGTTCACGTAGACGCTGGTCCAGGGAAACGGTGAGACCGGCGTCACGGGGGTGATCAGCAGGTCGAAGTCGCGGAAAAACGTCTGGGTGCGCCGGTAGGCGCGGGTCTGTTCGGCATGGGCGCGCGCGTGATCAGTAAGGCTCAGGGCCAGCGCGTCCTCGATGTTGGCGCGCACCACCTCTCCGAGTTCGTCCGGGTTGCGTTCGTAGAGATCGAGCAGCCGGTCGAGGAATCCCTCGGCGCGCAGCACAGCGTAGGTGCGGTGCATGTCGCCGAGTTCGAGCGTGGCTTCGCTGCAGGTGTCGAACGCGCTGCAAATATGGCTCATGCGGTCCTGAAAACAGGCGCGAATCTCCTGCGCCACCGGAGCGAAGCCAAGGTCCGTGCTGAACGCCACCCGCAGGGTGCCGAGATCCAGAGGCTCCGGTGCCTGCAGCGTGCGTGCATCCATGGGGGTGGAAAACGGATCACAGGCGTCGAATCCGCTCTGGGCGGCCAGCAGCAGGCAGGCATCGGCGACGCTGCGGGCCATTGGACCCTCTACCGCCAGCGGGCTGAAGCCCAGGGGACGCTTGTCCGAAGGCACCATACCGGGGGAGGGCCGGAAACCGGTGACACCGCAATACCCTGCAGGAATGCGCAGTGAGCCACCGTTGTCGGAACCTGTGGCCAGGGGCAGCATGCCGCAGGCCAGCGCCACCGCAGAGCCGCCGGAGGACCCGCCACAGGTCAGGGAGGGGTCGAACGGATTGCCCGTGGCACCATAGACCGGATTGCGGGTGTTGGCACCGGCGCCGAATTCCGGCGTGTTGGTCTTGGCGAGAATGATCGCGCCCGCGGCGCGAATCGCAGCCACCACTCGCTCGTCTGTCTCCGGCACATGCTCGGCGAACAGCGGCGAGCCATAGGTGGTCGTCAGTCCGGCCGTATCCGCGAGGTCCTTGATGCCCACCGGTAGCCCGTGCAGGAGGCCGAGCGTCTCGCCGTGAACAACGGCACGCTCCGCCCGTCGGGCCTGCTCGCGGGCGCCGTCAACGTCCATGGCGACGATGGCATTGACCGCGGGATTCAATACCTCGATGCGCGAGAGGCAGGCGTCGAGGAGTTCCACTGGCGAGATCGCCCCGGAGCCGATGAGGCTGCGCAGCTCGACTGCGGAGCGATCACACAGCGTGTCGTCGGCCACGGCCCGGTCAGCGCTCGAGAATAGCCGCGACGCCCATGCCGCCGGCCGTGCAGATGGAAATGAGGCCCCGCCCTGAACTCTTCTTCGCTAACGATTCCGCCAGGGTGCCGAGGATGCGCGCACCCGTCGCCGCGAAAGGATGACCAATGGCGAGAGAGCTGCCGTGAGGGTTGATGCGATTGCGCTCGATGCTGCCCAGCGCCGCATCGAGGCCGAGGCGGTCGCGGCAGTACTCGGGTGACTCCCACGCTGCCAGGGTGCAGAGCACCTGGGCGGCGAAGGCTTCGTGCATTTCATAGCAGTCGAAGTCCTGCAGCTGGTGCCCCGTTCGCTGCAGCAGTTCCGCTACGGCTGCCGTGGGCGCCATCAGCAGGCCTTCGTCGCCGTCGACGAAATCCACCGCAGCTGTGCGTCCGGCGGTGAGCCAGGCGGCGACGGGCAGATCGTGCTCCTTGGCGTAGCGCTCTGAAGTCATCAGCACGGCGGCCGCACCGTCGGTCAGGCTGCTGGAGTTGCCGGCGGTGAGCGTGCCTTCTCCGGAACGATCGAAGCTGGGTTTGAGCTTGGCGAGTTGCTCGAGACTGGAGTCGGCGCGGATGACGTTGTCACGCAGGACGCCAGCGTAGGGTGTGACCAGTTCATCGAAGAAACCCGACTCCCAGGCTTTGCTGGCGCCTTGATGACTGGCCAGGGCCCAGGCGTCCTGATCCCTGCGGCCGATCCGCCACTCCCTGGCCATGCGTTCGCAGTGCTCGCCCATGGAGAGTCCGGTGCGGGGTTCGGCGTTCTGCGGCGCCTGCGGAGCGAGTTCGCCGAGGCGAAAGCCCTTCAGGGCATCCAAGCGCTGCCGCAGGCCGTGGGCCTGGGTCATGCGCACGAGGCGCTGCGCGAAACGCCGCTTGAACACCACCGGTGGGTCGCTGGTGGTGTCCGTGCCGGCGACGATGGCGCAGTCGATCTGCCCGCTGGCGATCTCCGCGCCGGCCAGGAGGGCCGCCTGCAGGCTCGTGCCGCAGGCCTGCTGCAGGGTCACGCCCGGCGTCAGGGGTGACAGGTCGGTGCTGAGGACGGCTTCCCGCGCCAGGTTCCAGTCCTTGGGATGGACGGTCACCGCCCCCGCAATAACCTTGTCGAGCCGTCGGCCCTTGAGGTCGAAGCGATCGACGACGCCCTGAATGGCAGCGCTGAGCATGTCGAGGTTGGTCGCGTCGGCGTAGCAGGTGTTGGAGCGACAGAATGGAATGCGTCGGCTGCCGATGATCGCGATGCGTTCAAGGTTGATCATGGTTCATTCCCTATCCTCGACGCGTTTCTGCTGCCGGCGATACCACAACGGGCCACCGCGGAAGGGCGCGAAGCCGGTGCCGAAGATCAGGCCTGCGTCCAGCAGATCCGAGTCTTCGACCACGCCGTCATCGAGGCAGGCCTGGCACTCGTCCAGATACGGTTCGATCAGCGCCCGGGCAAGCTCGAACAGGTCGTGACCGTCGGCGCCCTGTCGGTCTTTGCTGGGTTCCCCCTTGCGCCAGACGTAGAAGCCTTCGCCGGATTTCTTGCCAAGCCGGCCTTCCGTCACCATGGACTCGAGAAGCTTGCGATCCTCGCCCGCATCCTTGCCGAGCAGCGTGTCGATGACACCGAGGCCCACGTCGAGTCCGACGGTATCGATCAATTCAACCGGACCGACGGGCATCCCGAAGTGTTCTGCCGCAGCGTCCAGCGCTTCTTTGGAGACACCGTTGCGATGCAGATGCATGGCCGCGCGCATGTAGGGGACGAGGACGCGATTGACGAGAAAGCCGGGCGTCGCCTTCACCGGCAGCGCGTACTTGCCGATGGCGGTGGCAAAGCTCGCTCCGTCGGCCACCCGGGCCGCATCGGTGTCGACGTCGTGCACCACCTCGACCAGCGGCATGCTTGCCACCGGATTGAAGAAGTGCAGGCCGATCAGCCGGCTGGGATCCTCGAGCGCGTCGGCGAGGTCCGCGAGCGGGATGGCCGAAGTGTTCGTGGCAACGATGGCATGATCGGCGATCCGGCCGCGCAGGCCCTTGAACAGCTCACGCTTCGCGTCCCGGTTCTCGAAGATGGCCTCGATGATCACGTCCGCCTGCTGCACCCCCTGGCCCTCGACATCCGGAAGCAGCCGCGCCTGGGCGGCGGCCACGGCAGCAGGGCGTTTCAGCCGGCGCTGGAAAAGCTTTTTGGCGCGGGCGATCGCGGGTTCGATGAGTTTCATCTCCCGGTCCTGCAAGGTCACCTCGAGGCCGCGTGCCACGCACCAGGCCGCGATGTCGCCGCCCATGACTCCGGCGCCGATGACATGCACGCGGTGACCCTCGAAGTCGCTCTTCTTGCCCTCGGCCTTCAGTCGCTCCATCAACCGGTACACCCGCCGCAGGTTGCGGGATGTGGTCGAGGTCAGCAGCTCGGGAACATTTTCCGCTTCGGCCCGGATCATCGCGCCAACGGATCCGCCATGGTGCTCGAACGTGTCGATCAGACGATAGGGCGCTGGATAGTGTTCCGGGCGAGCCTTGCTGCGGGTCTGCTTGCGCATCTGGCGTGCGAGCAGGTTGCGCGCGGGACCGATGGTGCTCAGGCGGCCGACGAGGTTGGGCTTGCGATGCTTGTGCGCTTTGAGCACGCCATTGCGGGCGGCCCAGCGCAAGGAACCGTGCCAGTCAGTGACGGCATCGACGAGTCCGACGCTGAGTGCCTGGGTCGCGGACAGCAGACGGCCGGTGAGCATCAGCTCCATGGCTTTCAGGCCGCCGATGGTGCGCAGGCTGCGGCCGCTGCCGCCAAAGCCGGGATAGATGCCGAGGTTCACTTCCGGAAAGCCGATGCGGGTCGCGTCCCGGTCGAGGGCCACGCGCCAGTCGCAGCACAATGCAAGCTCCAGGCCCCCGCCAAGGCAGGCGCCGTCGATGGCGGCAACCTTGGGGCAGGGCAGAATCTCGAAGCGCTCGAACAGCGCGTGAACCAGTTCAATCTGGGCGCGCAATGCGGCAGCGTCGTCAGTGGCGTCGAACTCGCGAATGTCGGCCCCGGCAATGAAACTGTCCGGCTTCGCGGACATCAGCACGAGACCGCTTGGTGGACGCTGCTCGAGCAAGGTCACCGCCTGATCGAGTTCGCGCACGACTTGCGTTCCGAGCGTATTGGCGCGTTCGCCCCGCTGATCGATGGTCAGCCAGGCGACGTTGTCTAAGTCCCAGTTCAGGCGCCAATGCCGCCAGTCGACGCCTGCATCTGCATCCGCTGCCATGGCAATAGGCGTCCTCGCTGCTGGCAGAGGCTGTCACTTTACCAGGATCGTGGATCCTTGCCCTTGCCCTTGCCCTTGCCTGCCGCGCAAGCAGGCGGGCGCGATGGCATCATGCTCGGAGCGACATGGGAGGGGACAGTGACGCGACAACAGGTCCTGCTGCTCTATCTGGGGCACTCCGCCTTGGATGCGCCGGTCATCGCCTGGTCCTTCTGGGACGGAACGGGTGCGGCCGAGTCGATGGCGGGTGATACGGAGGAGCCGCCGTATGCTTCGGGGCTTGCGGCGATCCGAGACGGCTGGCGGCTGTTCCAGGTCAGCCCGTTGCTGCCGCATGCGTCCGGAGACGAGTTTCGTACCGGCTATCTTAAATACGAATTCCTGTTCGAGAAACTCATCGATGTCCGTGACGGTCAATGCTGAAGGGAGCCGGGGCGACTCCATGCTGCTCAGTACGGAGCAGATGGCGCAGTTCGCCGCGCGTGGGTTCCTGCGTCTGGATGGCGTGATTCCGGACGACGTCAATCAGGCCTTCCTGACGCAGGTCGGCCACGCCCCCGAGGACGAAATAGACAGTGTCGCGACGCACTATCGCAAGGTGATGCGAACCTCCGCCGTGCCACGGGTGCCTGCAGGGACACCGCTGGCTGAGGCCTATGCCAGCGGGACCCCCTTGCGGTCGCTGGTGGATTTGCCTCAGATACGCGGCGCGATCGAGAGCCTGGTGGGGCCACGCTCGGTATTCGATCACCATTTCCTGCACATCACGTTTCCGCCGCGCTTCTACCTGCGCCAGGATCAGGTGCCGAAAGCCCAGCATTGGCATCAGGATTCCACCATCGACCCGCGCCGTGCCTTCGACATTCAGCTGATGTATTTCCCCCATGAGGTGACGCCGGAGATGGGCGGTACGCGCTTCCTCCCCGGCTCTCACCTGCGCATCGTCAGTGAGGCCGCCATCAGCCGCTATCAAAATATCCGCGGACAGCAGCACGTGGCCTGTCCGGCCGGCTCGCTCCTGATCATGCATCACGGAATCTGGCACGGCGGCGGCAGGAACGAATCCGAGCGTCTGCGCTACATGTTCAAGATCCGCCTGGCGCCGACGGTGCGTCAGGAGCGCCTTTGGGATACGAGTGATCTGCCTGAGCCGCCCCATGGCCAGCGCGCCATCTTCTGGACCGGTGGTCGCGACGATGACGCCAGCATTGCCGCCATCCTGACGCGACCCGAACCCTGGTTCGAAGCGGATACCATGCGTCTGGAGTACATCAATCGGGCCCGGTTCTGGCGTCATCTCACCGGCGACGCCACGTTCGATGCCGACTACTGGTTGACCCGCATCGAAAACGAGCCGCCCTGAAGCGTGCCCGCGCGCTTCAGGGCGTGACCGGACGGGTGAGGAACCACCCGGTCACGGACAGCCGCAACCGGCGTGCCCGCCGCACTTCGTGCCAGAAGTCACCGGATCGGAACAGCACCAGGGTGCCGGCTTCCGGCAGCACAGACACGGAACCGGTGCCGGTCTCGATACGCAGGACGCCACCGTCCTGCTCTCGCCAGTCGGGATTCAGGTAGAACACAGTCGAGACCTGGCGCCGTGCCTGATCCGCGAAGCGGTCGAGATGGCGGCCGTAGAAGGCGCCCCGCGGATACGCAGTGAGATGACATTCGTACTCATGCAGACCAAGGAACGCAGTGCGATTCAAGTGGGCCCGCAACGCTTCCATGCGCGCGAGGAAATCGGCCAGCACTGGCGGTGGTGCTTCGTTGTCCACCCACAGAACCCGGTCGCTGCGAATCTCCGGGCGAACCTGGAAGGTGCGGCCGCGTCCCACTCCGGCGGGGCGCATGTGCCCGGACGCCCAGCGCTGCCGCAGCAGGTCGCCGATGGCGCGCGTTCCGACGGCATCGAGAAAGTCCGGAACGACGACCCAGCCCGGTTCGGCGAGGTGCTCTGCAATGCCCTCCGCGACTGGATCAACCGTGTCTGTCCGGGTCATCGCGTGCAGCAGTTGTCTGCGTCATGCATCGTCTCGACTCCTGCCTCGGTCCGATCGGGCGTCGACCGGCGTGTTTCGCGGTGGCATCTGGTTGCTGATTCGATGTTCGGGCGCGCTCGATGTCCAGGGCCATCGTCGCTTCCGTGGGCTCAGTTTGTCACGGCATACTCTACGGAATCGTCATCGCCGACACCCAACGTTTTCAACACTGTGAGCTCTGCATGAAAGTCGTCAGCATCAATCGTGGCAGAAAGCGCAGGCTCGAGGGCCGCAGCTTCAGGGGCAGCACCGGCATCTTCAAGGAGCCCGTCGCCGAACCCGTGGTGGTGGGGGAACTTGGTCTCGAGGCGGATGCGGTGTGCAATACGCGCCACCATGGCGGCCCGGACCAGGCCGTCTACCTCTATCGGGAGGAGGATTACGGGTGGTGGTCCGATCAGCTCGGTCGCCAGCTGGCACCTGGAACCTTCGGTGACAACCTGACTGTGCGTGGTCTGCCGGATCCTGGCCTCGTCATCGGCAGCCGTCTGCGCTTGCCGGATCTGCTGCTGGAAGTGACCGCACCACGCATTCCCTGCAACACGCTGGCGCAGCGCATGAATGATCCGAGTTTCGCCAAAGCGTTCATGCGCGCGGAGCGTCCCGGGGTGTACCTGCGGGTCATCGAAGCCGGCAGCGTGCGCGCGGGCGATGGGATCGAACTCGAGCGCTACGCGGGTGATCAGCTCACCACGGTGGATCTGTTCCGGGACAGCCATCGCAAGCTTGAAGCAGAGATGATCCGCCGTTACCTTGCCGTTCCGATCGACATCCGCACCCGCAGCAAGTTCGAAGCCGAACTGAACCGCTGAGGTCGCCGCCGCTCGCAGGTACTGCCGAGCCCGGGGCCTTCCGCAGCCCCCCGCTCCAACGGGATGAACTCAATCAGTAATGAGTCGGCGCATGTCGTCGAGGTTGTCCGCAGCGTCGATGGCGAGGTCCCGTCGCCAGCGCTGGATGCGCGGAAAGCGCACGGCGATCCCCGACTTGTGTCGCGGCGAAGGGTGGATGCCCTCGAAGGCGAGTTCGAAGACCCAGGTGGGCTCCACCGAGCGCACCGGGCCGAAGCGCTCGCGGGTGTGGCGGCGGATCCAGCGATCCAGCTCGGCGATTTCCGCATCGGTGAGTCCGGAATAGGCCTTGGCGATGGGCACCAGCTCGCTGCCGTCCCAGACCGCGAACGTGTAGTCCGTGAACAGATTCGAGCGGCGACCGTGTCCGGCCTGGGCATAGATCAGCACTGCGTCCACGGTGTGAGGCGTCACCTTCCACTTCCACCAGTCGCCGCGCCGCCGCCCCACCTGATAGGTGGAGTCCAGGCGCTTGAGCATGAGGCCCTCCGCGCCCCGACCACGTGCCTGCTCCCGCAGCGCGGAGAAGCCGTCCCAGTCTGCGGCCGTGACGCTGGGTGAGAGCAGGATGTCCTCGCATGCAGCGACCAGCCCGGTCAGACGCTTCCTTCGGGTTTGCAGCGGGGCCTCGCGAAGATCGACGCCATCCGCCTCGAGCAGGTCGTAGGCCATCAGATGGACGGGCGCCTTGGCGAGCATGGTGGCGCCGGGTGCCTTGCGGCCGATGCGCCGCTGCAGCAGCGAGAAATCCAGCGCTGTGTCGTCGCGCCAGGCCAGCAGTTCGCCGTCGATCACGGTACCGTCGGGCAAAGGCTCCGCCGCGGCCTCCACCTCCGGAAAGCGCCCGCTCATGAGTTCGCCGCCCCGGGACCAGATGAAGCAACCCCCGGCCCGACGGACCAGCTGAGCGCGGATGCCGTCCCACTTCCATTCGCCGAGCCAGTCCACCGGGTGACCGAGGCGCTCCGGCGCTTCCTCCAGCGGCGAGGCGAGGAAGAAGGGGTAGGGGCGGGAGACATCGGCCTCGCCGTCGTCCGGTGCGATCAGGCGCTCGTAGAAGGCCGCACCCGGCTCCCAGTGCCCCATCAGCCGGTGCGCGAGGACCGTGTCTTCGATTCCTGACGCCTGCTCCAGGGCGCGCACGAGCAGGCGCTGGGAGACGCCGATGCGAAATGCTCCGGTGAGAATTTTGTTACACACGAACTGCTGCTCGATGGGCAGCCGTGCCCAGAGGTCGCAGACCGCTGCGTAGCGGGTGGCCTCGTCGCTGCCGCGCAGCGGCAGCAGGCGGTCCTCGATCAGCTCGGCGAGCGACAGCTCCAGATCGCGTCTCTCGCGCTCGTCGTCGGCAAGCAGCAGGACCGCCGTCTCCGCCAGGTCGCCGACGTGGGCGTAACTCTCCTCGAACAACCACGGACTGACGTCAGATCGCGCTGCAATCCAGCTGCGCAACTCGGCTGCACCGATCAGGCGCTTGAGGCGCTTGCCGGACAGCATGAACACGGCCCAGCCCGCGTCCGCCGCCGGGACGTGCTGGAAGTAGTCGGCCATGGCAGTGACCTTCGCCCGCGTCGAGGTGGTCGCGTCCAGACGCTCATAGAGCCTCGCGAAGGCGCGCATCAGGCGTCTCCGGTGTTCGACTCGTCGCCGGATCCCCCGATTGACTCCTCGTCCTGCGAAGCGTCTTCCGCGTCACCGTAGGGTGCGCGCAGGGGACCCGCGTCAATCCCGAGTTCCTGCAGATGGCGAACCAGTACGTCGGTGTTGCCGTGGGTGGCCAGTACGCGACGGGCACCGCAGTCCTCGATGGTCTGCAGCAGGGACGGCCAGTCGGCGTGATCGGACAGGACGAAGCCGCGGTCATAGCCGCGCCGCCGCCGGTTGCCGCGGATCTGCATCCAGCCGGAGGCGAATCCCGTGGCCGCGTTTTTGAATCGGCGCAACCACTTGCTGCCCGCGGCGGACGGCGGTGCCAGCACCAGGCGCCCGGCGAAGTCCGTCTTGCGGCCCAGGTCCGAGACCGGGGTCGTGGGGACCATGCTGACGCCTGCATCCCGGTAGATCTGCACGAGATCCACCATGGCGCCGTGCAGCAGCACGGGCGCGTCCGTGTAGTGGGTCAGCTCCGCGAGAATCCGTTGCGCCTTGCCGAGGGCGTAGCTGAACAGCACGGCCGGACGCCCGGCTGCGGCGCATTCCTGCCACCAAGCGTGGATCTCGCCGGCGACGTCGCGCCCCTCGGGCCAGCGGTAGACCGGATAGGCGAACGTGGCCTCGGTGATGAACACCTCGCAGGGCACCACTTCGAAGGGTGGGCAGGTGGGGTCCGCATCGCGCTTGAAGTCGCCGGAGACGACCCAGACCCGCCCTTCATGCTCAATGCGCACCTGCGCGGAACCGAGGATGTGGCCTGCGGAGTGCAGGCTGACCGTGACGTCGCCGAAGGGGATCGGTTCACCGTAGGCGACGCCGTCGATGGGCGCGTAGCGACCGAGGCGTTTGCGCAGGATGGGCAACCCGGACGCTTCCGCCCAGTAGTGCCCCATGCCGGGGCGGGCATGATCGCCGTGACCATGGGTGATGACCGCCCGCGGCACGCGCCGCCATGGGTCGACGTGGAAATCGCCTGCCGGGCAGTAGAGGCCGTGATCGTCGAGGTGGATGAGTTCGGTTGCAGGGGTCACCAGGGACCGGTCTCCGCTTGCATGCTCGAGCCCAGCTCGCGTCATCGCGGTGGCCAGCGTAGCGCAAGCGACCGCCGTGGGGCACCTGCCGATCGAGGGGAGCGCGCATGGGTTGTTGCCGGGCCCGCGTCAGGCGAGGATATGCGCCCTGACGGGAACCCGATTCCTGTGTTGCGGGCGTTCGAGTATGGCAGCAGATAATGCAGGCGCGGGCCGCTCGCGGCAAGATGAGCGGGTAACGCCCCGCGGCGCACCGCTGCGGGCCACGGTCGTCTTCCTGGCCATCGCGCTGGCCGGCACAGTCGTAGCCGGCTGGCTGTATCAGGATCGGCTGCGGCTGCTGGAGCAGGGGGTGTCGGTGCTCTCCCTCCAGGCGGGTTCTCATCTCGCGGCCTGGATCGATGCCCGCATCGCACTGGTGGAAGTACTGGTGGACCGTTCGCCGCGCGGCAGCGAGGTCGATGCCGAAGCCTTTCGTCTCGATGCGCAGGCGTTGCTGGCCCGGACGCCGGGGCTGCTGGCGTTGAACTGGGTGGACACCGATGGCGTCATCCGCGTTGTCGTGCCGGATGCCGGCAACGAGGCCGCGCTGGGCCGGAACCTGTTCGATCATCCGGAGCCTGACGTGGCGCGGGCCATTGGCGAGGCGCGGCAGCAGCGGGTCATCACGCGCACGCGCAACATTGAGCTGCTGCAGGGCGGCAACGGATTCGGCATCTACTGGCCGGTGCAGACAGACGACGGCGTATTGCTCGGCCTCGTCAACGCCGTGATCCGGGCCCGGGAGCTGGTGGAGACGTCGCGGCTGGCGACGGATCTCGGCGCCGGGTACTGGTTCGCGCTGCGGGATGCCGATGGTGCCGTGGCGTGGAGCAACACGCAGGAAGCACCTGAGGATTGGCGGCTGGCCGCGGAGCAGCGCGTGCCCGTCCCCGGCATCGACTGGGTGCTCAGCATTGCCCCGAATCCGCCGGCTCTGGCTGCGGCGGTGGCGTTGCCGCAGCTGGTGATGCTCGTGATCGCGAGCTATCTGCTCGCCGCCTGGGCCGCATTCGTGGTCTGGCGCCGGAGCGTGGAGCAGGAACGCCTGTTCGGCAGTGAGCGCTCCCTGCGCGGCCTGCTGGACCTGCTGCCCCATCCCATCTACGTCAAGGACCAGGCGGGACGCTTCACCTTCGTCAATCGTGCCCTGGCGCAGGCCTGCGGGCAGCCTGCGGCCGCCATGCTCGGCGCTGGCTGGGAACTGCTGCCGGGCAACGCGAACGAGCGGCAGCAGGCACAGGAGGCGGACCTTGCGGCCCTCAGCGGGGGCGTTGGGGCGGGTGACAGCATGCAGACTACCGAGTTGCCGCTGGCCGAGACGCCGCTGACTCCTGTGCGCGGGCGCAGGCGTCTGCTGCAGATGGCGCGCCTGCTGTTCCGCGATCCTGTCACCGATGCGCCAGCGCTGCTCGGTGTCGGTGTGGATGTCACGGATCGCCACGAAGCCGAGGGCCTGCGAGAGCGCATCGCCTCCGCGCTGGATCAGGCGGGCGACGCCATCGCGCTGCTCGACGTCCGCGGTCGAGTCGAATTCGCCAATGCCGCATTCATCGAGATGATGGGATTCCGCGGTCAGGACGTGCGCGGCATGGGGATCGATGCCTTCGCCGTGGCGGGAAGCGATGACGACGCGCTCATCGATGAGATTGCGGCGTCCCTCGCGAAGGGTGAGGTCTGGAAGCGTCGCTACACCTCCACCTGGGCGGACGGCGATCGGGTCCGGGATGCCAGTGTGGCACCGTTCCGTGACGCTACAGGTCGCCTGTCCGGCTACATTAGTGTCCTCCGGGACATGACGCGAGAGCAACAGCTCGAGGAGGAACTACGGCAGGCTCAGCGGCTCGAGGCGGTGGGCCGGCTGTCCGGTGGCATCGCCCACGACTTCAACAACCTGCTCACGGTGATCCTCGGCTACACCGAGGCGCTTCGGTCCGAACCGGGTGACGTGGCACCCGAGGAGGCGGCCGAGGAAATTCATCAGGCGGCGCTGCGGGCAGCGGAACTCACCCGGCAGTTGTTGACCTTCAGCCGTCGCGGCCAGACCCTTTCTGCGGCCACTGAGCTCAACGTGGTGGTGAGCGAACTGGTTCCCATGCTGGATCGTCTGATCGGTGAGCACATCACCTTGCAGCAGGCGCTCGACCCGCAGGTCGGTTGGGTCGGGGCAGACAAGAGCGAAATCGAACAGGTCATCGTCAACCTGTGCGTGAATGCCCGCGATGCCATGGCGTCCGGTGGCTGCATCCGCATCACTACCGGTGTACGGAGTACGGGCAGCGCGCCGCCGGGCCTGCGTCCGCGCCTGCCGACCGGAACCTACGCCGTCCTGGAAGTGACGGATGACGGCAGCGGCATGGCGCCGGAGATTCAGGAACGTGTGTTCGAACCCTTCTTCACCACCAAGGACGTCGGTGAGGGAACCGGGCTCGGACTGTCCACGGTCTACGGTATCGCGGAACAGCGAGGCGGAGCCGTCCACGTCCGCAGTGCGCCGGCGGAAGGCACGACGGTGACGGTGTGGCTCCCGGTCATCGAGGCGCTGCCGGCCGAGGCGGCCGTCGTCGAGTCCAAGCCTCAAGCCGCTGCCGTCTCCTCGGCGACCCTGCTCGTGGTGGAGGATGAGCCGGGCATCCGCAATTTGATGAAGATGACGCTTGAACAGGCGGGCTACCGCGTGATCACGGCGGCAGATGGCAGCGAGGCTCTGGAGCTGGCTCGGGCCGAGCGGGACATCGATCTGCTCATCACCGATGTGGTCATGCCGCGCATGGGTGGCATCGAATTGCGTGATCGTCTGCTCGAGATTCGGCCGTCTCTGCGGGTGCTGTTCGTCTCAGGCTATGCCCCGGATGATGCCCGGACCGGCAGCCTCGATGAGGATGACATCCTGCTGGAGAAGCCCTTCCGTCCCCAGGCCTTGCGCGCCGAAGTCGCCGCCTGTCTGCAATGATGCGACCGCGTTCGGTCGGCCCAGGGCGGCGCACACGCGCGTGCTCCGTATGCGGCTCGCCTACAAGCTTGTTTGCGGGCGGCGGGTTGGTGGGGTCAGCGGCGGATGGACTTCGGGTCGATGGCGTCGCGCAGGCCGTCGCCGACGTAGTTGAAACTGATCACCGTGAACAGGATCAGCAGCCCCGGGAGGATGGCCAGGGTGGGCGCATGCTGCACCATTTCCTGGGCGTTGTTGAGCATGTTGCCCCAACTCGGCGTCGGCGGCTGAATGCCGAGACCTAAGAAGCTCAAGGCCGCCTCGAAGAGGATGGCGTTGCCGATCCCCAGCGTCACCGCCACCAGCAGCGGCGCGATGACGTTGGGGACGATGTGGGCCCCGATGATGGTGCGGTCCTTTGCGCCGAGCACCCGGGCGGCGAGGACGAACTCCTGCTCCTTGATGGACAGAATGCTCCCGCGGACCAGCCGCGCCGCCTGCATCCACGAGAACAGGCACAGGATCAGGATCATCTTGATCACGCTTTCGTGGCGGGATTCGACGATGAAGGCCAGCGGCGTCCCGCCGAAGACCTTGCCGAGATCGATGGCTGAGACCACGATCAGCACCACCAGGATGGGCAGTGACAGTAGCGCATCGGTGAAGCGCATCAGGATGGCGTCGGTCCGGCCGCCGTAGTAACCCGCCAGACTGCCCACCAGCAGGCCGATCAATCCCGCCACTAAAGCCACCAGCAGCCCCACCGTGACTGAAACGCGGGTGCCGTAGATGAGCCGGATCAGCACGTCGCGTCCGAGTTCGTCGGTCCCGAGCAGATGGAAACTGCGGAAGTCCGCCACCATGTTCCGGAAGTCCCGTAACGGCTCCCGCGCCTGGTCAGGCACCGCCGCCATCAGGCCATCGAGCTGTTCGGCCAGCGCCAGCGGTTCGTAATCGGTCACCAGCTCGTAGAGGAGATCCTCTTCGTCGACGGTGAATTCCAGCAGGTCCCGAGCGGCGAGAAAATCCACCAGCGCGCTGCGGTCGGCCTGCCGCAGGAATGCCTGCACCCGCAGCTCCCGCTCGTGGGTGGAGAGATCCAGATGGGAGCCGGGGGACTGATAGCGGTTGAAGACGTTCTGGCGGTCCGGATCGAGGCCGGTGACCGCGGAGATCACCGGCGCGAGCAGGGCGATGGCGAGAAACAGCATGATGACGCCGAAGCCGGCCACGGCCATGCGATGCTCGAGAAACTGATCGAGCAGAATGCGCCACATGGGCTGCGCTTCGAGCTCTCTTTGGCGTAGGGCCGCGTCCGTCATGCGTAGCTGATCCGCGGGTCGGCGACGCCGTAGAGCAGATCGGCGATCAGGTTCATCAGCAGCACCATGGACACCGAAATCATGAAGGCGATCATGGCCACGTTGAAGTCGTTGCTCTGGATGGACTCGAACACGAGCTGGCCGACGCCCTGATAGGCGAACACGGTCTCGGTGATGATGGCGCCGGAGAACAGGGTCGAGAAGCTGAGCGCGGTGATGGTGATCAACGGGATCAGCGCATTGCGAAAGCCATGCATGAGGTAGATCCGCGGCCAGGACAGACCTTTGGCGCGGGCGGTGCGGATGTAGTCGTTGCCCATGGCCTCCAGCATGGCGGCGCGGGTGTAGCGGACGTAGGTGCCGATGCTCAGGAAGGACAGTGACAGCACCGGCAGCACCAGGAATTTGAGGCGATCGACGAAGGCCTCCCAGGGCGTCATGTCGAAGGCGATGCTGCCGGTTCCGCCGGCCGGGAAGAGTGGGATGTACACCGCGAACACCAGGATCAGGACGATGGCGATCCAGAAGCTCGGCACGCTGATGCCGGCGAACGCGAAGAGGTTGATGACGTAGTCGGCGGTGGAGTTCTTCCTGAGCGCTGCCCACACGCCCAGTGGTATGGCCACGATCAGTGCCACCAGCAGGGCCGCTCCTGCGAGGATGAAGGTGTTCAGCAGCCGCGGGCCGAGGATCTCCGTCACCGGTACGCGATAGGTCCGCGAGTAGCCGAGATCACCGGTGGCGATGCTGCTCGCCCAGTTCCAGTAACGGACCCAGACGGGCTGGTCGAGGCCGTGCAGCGCGCGCAGCCGATCGATGTCCGCGGAGGTGATCTCCGGGTTGGCCATGATCATCTCGTCCACCGGATCACCCGGCATCAGCGTCATCAGCAGATAGCAGAAGTAGGACAGCAGCAGGATGACCACCACGGTCTGCAGCAGACGACGCAGGATGTAGGCCGTCACGGCGCGTCGCTCCCGTTGCGAGTGGCTGCGAGCTCGTCCTCATCCAGCAGCCGCCAGCGCTCCACGTGGTTTGCCGCCGAGATCTGATGCCCGGGGATGCGGTAGCCGGTGAGGTTGATCGGCGTGACCGAGGTTTCCGAGCGGTAGTACAGGGGAATCACCGGCACTTCGCTGGTGTAGTGCCAGAGGATCTCGTGGATCAGATCGAGGCGCGCCTGCTCGTCGAAGGCACGGTCGAGTTCGTCCACCAGCTCGTCCACCCGGGTATTGGACCAGCCGGGATAGTTCTGTCCCGACCAGCCGTTCTCTTCGCTGGGGATCGCCTCGCTGCTGACCATGGAGCGCGGATTGTTCTCCGGCGAGGAGGACCAGGCGTACATGGCCACGCCACCGAACTCCCGCCTGCGCATGGTCTGACCGAAAAACACCCGACCGGGATCGTTCTGGATGCGCACATCGACGCCGATGCCCCGCCACTGGTCCTGCAGATAGATCTGCACCAGTTCCCGCACCTTGTTGCCCGCGGTGGTCATGAGCCGCAGCCGCAGCCGTTCACCGTCCTCGTTGTAGCGGTAACCGTCATCACGCCAGGCCCAGCCGGCCTCGTCGAGCAGGCGGTTCGCCTGCCTGCGGGAGTGGCGGTAGATGACGATCCGCTCCGGGTCCTCCGTGTACCAGGGGTCGGTGGGCGCCAGATTGTGCAGCGCCGGCGGCTGCAGGCCGTCGAACAGGGCGTCGGTCAGGCCCTCGCGGTCGATGGCGTAGACCAGCGCGCGGCGGACCCGGATGTCCTTAAGGAATGGATTGTCCAGATTGAGATCGAGGTGCTCGTAGGTGAGTCCGGGCTGGAAGTTCACCCGGAACGGCAGGTCCTGGGCCTCCACCCGGTTCGCGAACGCCAGCGACTGATCGAAGGTCATGCCGAGCTGGGAGACCATGTCGATGCTGCCGGCGCGCAGGTTGGCCTCCAGCGTTCCGGTGTTGGGAATGAGCATGATCACGATGCGATCGATGTGGGCCGCATCGCCATAGAAGTGCGGGTTGCGTTCGAGAATGATGTGGGAGCCGAGGCCGAGATTCACGATTCGGTAGGGGCCGCTGTAGAGCCCCGGGTTGGTCGGATCGCGGGTGTAGTTCGAGTGCTGCTCGTAGCCCTCGGGCTGGTCCGCATAGCGCTCGAACACCGGTCGCTCGAGATGCTCGGGCAGCGGGTAGAACAGGTGATGGCGGTTGAAGTTCCAGCGCGCCTCCCGGTACTCGAACGTGCAGTGCTTGGGATTCTCCGGATCGATATGAATGTCCGCGATCTGGCGATAGATCTCGATGTTCGGCACGCCCACGTTCGGGCTCAATCCCACCTCCCAGGAGAAGCGGAAGTCGCGGCAGGTCAGCGGTTCGCCGTCACCCCAGCTGGCGTCGGGATGGATCTCCCACTCCGCCTCGATCCACTCCCGTTCACCGTCGCTGACCCGACGGGCCAGCCCGTTTTCCAGGGTCGGAATCTCCGTGGCCAATTGCGGCAACCACTGGCTGTCCTCGTCGAGCTGGATCAGGGAGCGTCCCACCATGCGGTAGACGTAGGTGGTGGCCACCATGGACATGACGATGGGATTGAGGTTCTCGAATTCCTGGGTGATGCCGATCTTCAGTTCCGCGTTGGTGGGCAGTTCGCCCGGCCGCATGAGCTGCGGGCGCACGTAGGCCAGCGCGCCGATGACCAGGACGATCAGGGCGACGAACAGCAGCGCTCGGGTGCTCATGTGCCCGTGTTCCGCAAATCGGTGCTCCGCAGAATGATTTTATCGCTGTCCTCCACCGCGTCGCTGTACAGCTTGCAGGCGACGAAGTGGTCGCGGCGCTCCTCACGCAACGCCGGGAATCCCCGGTCGCAGCCGTCGAAACGCTGCGGGCAGCGGGGGTGGAAGTGACAGCCTGCCGGTGGGTCGATGGGGCTCGGCACCTCGCCGCCGAGGACCTGCTTCATGCGTCGCTTGCCCTGGCCTACCTTGGGGATCGCGTCGATCAGCGCCCGGGTGTAGGGATGCTGCGGATGGTTGAACAGTTCGTCCCGCGGCGCCATCTCGATGATCTTGCCGAGGTACATCACCGCGATGCGGTCACAGAAGTGATCGATCACCGACAGGTCGTGGGAGATGAAGATGTAGGTCAGCTTGAACTCGTCCTGCAGCTCCCGCATCAGATTCAGGATCTGGGCCTGAATGGAGACGTCCAGCGCGCTCACCGGCTCGTCCGCGATGACCAGGTCCGGATTCAGGGCCATGGCCCGGGCGATGGAGATGCGCTGGCGCTGGCCGCCCGAGAATTCGTGCGGGTAACGATTCAGGTGTGCAGTCTTCAGGCCCACGGTCTCGAGCAGTGCTGCGGCGCGCTCCTGACGTTCCTTCGGCGGGCACACGTCGTGAACCTTGAACGGCTCCGCCAGGATGCGCGCAATGGTCATGCGCGGATCGAGAGAGGCGAACGGGTCCTGAAAGATCATCTGCAGCGTGCGCCGCATGTGCCGCAGGCGCTCGCCTTTGACGGCGAGGAAGTCCTCTCCACGATAGCGGATGCTGCCCGCTGTGGGTTCGTACAGGCGCACCAGCGTCCGGCCGAGGGTGGACTTGCCGCAGCCGGATTCGCCGACCAGGCCGAGGGTCTCGCCTGGCTGCACGGCGAAGCTGACGCCATCCACCGCCTTCACCTGGCCGACTTCCCGCAGCAGCAGCCCCTTGCGTATCGGGAAGTGCTTGCGTACCCCTTCGACTTCGAGGATCGGCTCGCTCATCGTTCCACCGGATGGTAGCAGGCGATCAGGTGGCCCGAGCCGACGCTGGTCAGGGGCGGGTGGGCCTCGCGGCAGCGGCTGCCGACGTTCGGGCAGCGGTTCTGAAACGGGCAGCCGGTCGGCAGTTCGTTGAGCGAGGGCACGCTGCCCTCGATGGCTGGAAGGCGTGCGACGCGGCGCCCGAACTTCGGAATCGATTCGATCAAGGCGGAGGTGTAAGGATGCCTGGGCGTCGTCATCAGGGTCCCGGTGTCGGCCACTTCGCAGGTACGCCCACCGTACATCACCAGCACCCGGTCGGAGATCTCGGAGATGACCCCGAGGTCGTGGGTGATGAACTGCACCGCCATCGACAGGCGTTCCTGCAGGCTCTGGATCAGCTCCAGGATCTGGCCCTGAATGGTCACGTCCAGCGCAGTGGTGGGCTCGTCGGCAATCAGGAATTCCGGGTCACAGGACAGCGCCATGGCGATCATCGCCCGCTGCCGCATGCCGCCGGAAAGCTGGTGGGGGTAGCTGTCGTAGCGCTCCCGTGGTGAGGGGATGCCCACCAGCGACAGCATCTCGACGGCCCGTTCGCGGGATTCCCGCCGGCCGACGCGGAGGTGGCGCGTGATCTGCTCATCCATCTGGTAACCGATGGTCAGTACCGGATTGAACGCCGTCATGGGCTCCTGAAAGATGATGGCCATGCGCGAGCCGCGAATCTCGCGCATCCGCGCTTCGGAGACTTCGAGAATGTTCTCCCCGCCGAGCCAGACGGCACCGCCGGTGACCTCTCCGGGGGCCTCGATCAGACGCATGAGCGAGAATGCGGTCACCGACTTGCCGCAACCGGACTCGCCGACGATACCGAGGGTCTCACCCTTGCCGATGGTGTAGCTGACGCCATCCACAGCGCGTACCGGGCCGAGCTTGGTGTGGAAGGTCGTCTGCAGGTCGTCCACAGCGACGACAGCTTCGGACATCGAAAATCCTCTGGTGGACCTGCGTGGTCTCGCCCCGTACCGGGCAGTCATCTACATGACGCGCCGAGTGTGGTGCTCTCCCGCCCCGCGATCAAGCTTGGACGGGGATCGCTGCGTCGCCTTCGGCGCCTGCAGTCTCCCACAGCGCTTCGTGGATGCGTGGCCTTGTGGGAGAGCCCAGGCCGCCGCAGGCGGACGGGCCGAGCTTTT
>REEU01000209.1 GCA_007694905.1 Gammaproteobacteria bacterium
TTTATGCACCAGACAGAGGCCTATTTCTATCCTATCGGTGAGATTTCCGGGCTAGACCCACGAGGTACCGACAGCGTGCGAACCCGGGCGTACCGCTGGTACCTTCGCGCCCTCAGCCTGCAGAGCCTCGGGCGCAGCGTGCTCAAACTCGCCAGCATTGTTCCGTTACAGGAGAGTCTGTTCGGCATCGTCGAACAGGCCAGCGACGTTCATTGCCAGAGCCGGGTCGAGCACATACGGAGCCGCGAGCTGAGGCCCAACCGAGCCGATCCAATAAAATTATTAGAATCAATTAGTTGAATTGGTCCGACCCCAAAACGCCACCCCCAAACGCCATTCATCTGCGCCACCTCGCGCTGGACGACGGTCCGCCGCCCAGCCAGGCCGAAACGCTGCTGGTCATGGCCGTGCTGGTGGTCCTGGCGGAGATGGTCACCGACAATGATCTTAGCTTCGGAGCAGGCGACTGCACGATCAGGCGTCATGCCAGCGCGTGGACCGATGCCGCAGGCCGGACGCATCCGGAACACTTCGTCCTCTCCGGCTGGAGTGTTGCCCGCCCCGAGACCCGCGAAGCGCCTGACCCCGCGGACCTGCTGAGCTTTCTGCGCGCGGTGTTGGCCAAAGACCTGATCCGACACTGGTGCGTCACGGACCTTGCGGATACCTGCTCGCGTTCCCCGCGCAGCCTGCAACGGGATCTAGCGGCGCTCGGGACCACGTTCTCGCAGCTGCTGGCGGACGCACGGCTGCAAACTGCAGCCGCCGCTCTGTGCAGGTTCGATGGGCCCACCCTAGCCGAAACCGGCTTCCTCGCGGGTTTCGCGGATCAGGCGCATTTCACCCGCGTATTCTCTGCCCATACCGGGATCAGCCCCAGACGCTACCGGGCCGAATTCGGCATCTGACTGAGAAGACCCGAACGCCGGGCTGGCCGCTGTCACCCCATGCTCAAGGGCGCACTTTGAGAGCCAAAACGTTACTCCAAGGCCTCTCAGGCAGGCAGAACCTTCACCATCCACCTATCGTTTCGACCAATCGGCCTGCAGTCAGCCAGCTCATAACACCGCAGAACGTCCACGGAACTCGGCCCCCAATCCGCCAAACCCCGAAACAAGGACAGCGCGTGATCTTGAACACAAAAGCGTAAACTTCGGTAGGGATCAGCGAGGGAGCGAACCATGATGTCCGATGTGAACGCAGTCGCCGATGTGCCGCTCGAGCAGGTGGACGTGAGTCGGGCCAAGCTGTTCGAACAGGACAGCTGGCGGCCCTGGTTCGCGCGCCTGCGCCGAGAGGCACCGGTGCACTACCTTGCCGAGAGCGCCAACGGCGCATTCTGGTCCGTCACCGACTGGGCGCACATCAAGGAGGTGGACACGTCCCACGGCGTGTTTTCCTCAGCCTCAGGCATCAGCATCGTCGATGCCGTCGGGGACCCGAACGGAGTCGAGCGACAGGCGCGCTCCTTCATCTCCATGGACCCGCCGGACCACGGTCCACAGCGCAATACCGTGCAGCCGGCCGTGGCGCCGCGGAACCTCCTGAACCTGGAGCCGCTGATCCGGGAGCGGGTGATCGACATCCTCGACAACCTGCCGGTCGGCGAGACCTTCAACTGGGTGGACCGGGTGTCGGTGGAACTCACCGCACGCATGCTCGCGACGCTGTTCGACTTCCCCTACGAGGAACGGCGCCGGCTCATCCACTGGTCCGACGTCACCACCAACGTCCCGCAGGTCACCGGTGACGACAGCATCGACATGCATGCCCGCAATGCGTCGCTCATGGAGTGTGCGACCGCTTTCTACGCACTCTGGACACAGCGGGCGGCGGAACCGCCGAAGGCCGACCTCATCTCCATGCTCGCCCACGGCGAATCGACGAAGAACATCAACGAGAACCCGGCGTCCTTCCTCGGCAACATCCTGCTGCTCATCGTCGGCGGCAACGACACCACCCGCAACAGCATCAGCGGCGGCGTCATCGCCCTCAACGAGCATCCTGAGCAGTACGACCGCCTGCGCGCCGACCCGACCCTCATCCCCAACATGGTCGCCGAGACCATCCGCTGGCAGACACCGGTGATCCACATGCGCCGCACCGCGCTGCGCGACGTGGAACTCGGCGGCAAGCAGATCCGCGCCGGGGACAAGGTGGTGATGTGGTACCTCTCGGGAAACCGCGACGAGAAGGTGTTCGAGGATCCGGACGCGTTCCGCATCGACCGGCCGAACGCGCGACAGCACCTGTCCTTCGGCTACGGCATCCACCGCTGCATGGGCAACCGCCTCGCCGAGATGCAGTTGCGCGTGCTCTGGGAGGAGATCCTGCCGCGCTTCCGCAAGGTCGAACTCGCCGGCGACGTGGTGCGCCTGCCCAACAACTTCATCAGGGGGATCAAGGAGCTGCCGGTGCGCCTGATTCCGAATTGAACCCGGATGCCGGCTGGCCTCACGCTGCTACGCTTCGCGCTTAGTCAGTCAGCTGAGGTAGCACCGCCATGGCACAACGCATTGTCATCATTCAAGGCCACCCTGATCCGGCCGGCGGGCACCTCTGCAATGCCCTCGCCGACGCCTACCGTACAGGCGCCGAATCCGTCGGGCGCGAGGTGCGGACCCTCGACGTTGCGCAGCTCGAGTTTCCGCTGATCCGCAGCAAGGAGCAGTTCGAGCACGGCGAGCCACCCGCCGTGATCAAAGAGGCACAGGACGCGATCCACGCAAGCCGGCACCTGCTGATCGTCTACCCGCTCTGGCTCGGCACCATGCCGGCGCTGCTCAAGGCCTTCTTCGAACAGGTGTTCCGCTACGACTTCGCCTTCGAACCCCAGGCCAATGGTCAGTTCAAGTCACGCCTGAAGGGCCGCTCGGCGCGCGTGGTCATGACCATGGGTATGCCGGCGCTGGCGTACCGCTGGTACTTTCGCGCCCACAGCCTGAAGAGCCTGGAGCGCAACGTGCTCAAGTTCGCCGGCATTGCTCCGGTCCGGGAGAGTCTGTTCGGCATGGTGGATCAGGCCAGCGACGCCCGTCGCCAGGGCTGGCTCGAGCAGATGCAGCGACTCGGCGCGGCCGGACGCTGACGCCCGATCTGCTCGGATCGATAACGTCTTTATGAATCAGTTAGTTGAATTGGTCCGACCCCAAAGCGTACGACCCCAAAGCGTACGGCGCGTTGTTGGCAATCACTGCAGGCGTGATTTGCCGAGCACGCAGCGTTCAAGGTCCAACTCAGCAAGGACGTCCGCACTGAACGCTTCCATGTCGCCGAGCGTGATTCCGGACCCGTCGGCGATGCGTACCATCCGCTGGAAATTGGACGCCACCGCCGCAGCGTCGACCAGACCGGCAGCGCCTCAGCGGCTGCGGCTGCGTACCCGCGACCAGGCGCGTGGCGCTGGACCGTCCAATCCGGGCGCCCAACTTTAGCCTGGCCTTTTCGGGCCCGAAAAGGCCAGGCTAGGGGCTGTTCGCAGGCAAACTTCAGAAATTTAATCCATTATTTCATATGCTTAACCGGTCCCACCTTGGTCTGACCCCGACAACACCCTGTGCCTCGCATGGAAACGTCTCGGGCCAACCCAAGCGCGTCAGATTTCGACGCAGAACGTCAGTTTTCGGCCCTGCCAGGCCCCACCCATGACGAACCGTCGAACGGAGTGTGAAGCTTACAGATTCATCCGAGGCGTTTCGTAAACCGAGGAGTCATCAGCCATTACCTCGCAAAGCCGCGGTCTGCGGCATAGCAGTGTTGTTACCACAATAGCCATCGTGCATGGTCCCCCTCTGCACCCACTGCTCACACGCTCTGGCATGAAATGTGCGAAATCGCTGCATCGATATCGCAATTCGGAGCAGAGCAGAGATGTCGGATCGAGCAGTCGTCGAGCAGGACGGTCCAGGTAAACCAGCGTCAGATACCGGCCCCGGTCTCGTCCGAGACATCGATCAATTGAAAGCCGCACTTCGTCAACACCGACTCGCGCCGCCTCGATCCTCGGTCTCCTGGCTCCTAGAGCAACGCGTCATCACCGCCCAAGACGTGGAGCGGGTGAGACCGATGCTACAGCCTGGGGAACTGCTGGAGTCGGCCCTTCTGCGGCATGGGGCGATCAATCAGGATGAGCTGGATCTCGCGCGAGCAGCGAGCACATCTGTACCCCTAGTTGACGTCGAGCATTTCCGGCGCGATCCGAAGGCGGTGGCAATCCTCACCGCATCCTGGGCTCGCTCAAACGAAGTGCTGCCGTTGTGTTTCGACGGTCCCGTGCTCGTGGTCGCCTGTGCCGATCCGAGTGACGTCGAACTGGAGCACATGCTCGCGTTCACGACAGACCGGATCGTAGAACTCGTAATGGCGCGACCGAATGATCTGCAGCGAGCCATCATGGAGGCATACGGACCCAACGAAGATGCAACGGCGCTTGCGGGGATTCAGCAGAGCATCCGGGCGTTGCAGCGTCCAAGCAACGAACAAGACCTGGCGGCGCTGGCGCATCAAGCGCCAGTCGTTCGGCTGGTACAAAATCTGCTGACGGATGCCATTCGTCAGCGAGCCTCGGATATCCACATCCGGCCCCTCGAAGACAGCGTCGAAGTCCTGTTCCGGATCGATGGCCAGTTGGTCACGCTACGTCATCTGGACAAGACATTGCTGCCAGCAGTCGTATCGAGATTGAAGACCATTGGCGGCATGAACGTAGCAGAGCACCGTGTACCGCAGGACGGCCGTGCACGGATGGTCCTCGGTAGGAGCGACGTGGATCTGCGTCTTTCCTGTATCCCCATGGTTCAGGGGGAGAGCGTGGTTGTACGCGTACTCGACGCCAATGAGGGACTTCGTGATCTCGGCGAACTCGGGTTCACCGAGGCGGATGCCGATCGCTTCGCTGATCTACTGACGCGCACGACCGGATTGCTGCTGGTCACGGGACCGACCGGCTGCGGCAAGTCGACGACCTTGTACGCCGCCCTCCAGGCGCTGCGCCCGCGTCATCTCAATGTCGTCACGGTCGAAAATCCGGTTGAGTACCGGCTGCCCGAAGTCAATCAGATTCAGGTCAACACGACGGCAGGGCTGACGTTCGCCAAGGCGCTCCGGCACATTCTCAGGCACGACCCCGATGCAGTCATGATCGGCGAGATCAGAGATCAGGAAACGGCCAAGATCGCAGTGGAGGCTTCGCTTACTGGTCATCTCGTATTGTCGACGCTGCATACCAACGACGCCGCGACCGCCGTGACGCGTCTTGTCGAAATCGGAATCGAGCCCTATCTCGTCAGCTCGAGCCTGCTTGCGGTCCTCGCGCAGCGGTTGGTAAGGCGCAATTGCCCCCATTGCGTGGCCGCGGAGTCGATTGAACCCACGATGGCAAAGCTGGTCGGAGCAGAATCCGGAGAGGCGTTTGTCCGAGGAGCGGGTTGCCATCATTGCCACGGCACCGGGTACCTCGGACGCCATGCCGTTTACGAGCTGATGACCATCACCCCGGAGCTTCGTGCGCGGATCGCCGACGGAGCAAGTGCGGTGGAACTCGCCAGCTTGGCACACAGCGATGGCATGATTCCGCTCACGACCAACGCACTCAGTCTGGCGCGTCAAGGAATCACGTCGCTGGCGGAGGTGATGCGGGTCAGAATCGCATGATCGTTCAGGTCAATGGGAGTAATGCGGGATGCGTGAGTTGACGGTACACGTTGAAGGACGCGGCTATCGCGGCAGCTGGGATACCTGGAACGATAGCCACTATGGGCGCATGGTCCAGGCCTCCTATCAGGGCTGGATGGCCGAGGGACCCGTCCACGAGGAAGACCCGGAACGCATGGCGCAACATCTCCTCTCGTGGTGCGTCGAGCGGTCGATACATGGCTCTCACCCTGGTCGCGGGAGATGATTCAGAGCGACGTCAGAACGATTCACCTCACTCGCTTACTGAAGCCTTCTTTCGTGGGTGATCGCGGCGGCGCCGGCGCCATCCAGTGAAAAGCTGCAGCAGCTACAGCAACAAGTCTCCGGGTCAGACGCCACCTTGCATGGTCGGCGCCGGAGTCTCGGATTCCAGTTCCCGCAGCAGCGAGTCGACGCGCTTCAGCATGTCGCCGTGGACATCGGAAGCACCGGCCGATGCCATGTTTTCGTCTGTTGCGACCAGCAGCTCGCGCAGATCATAAGACCACTGCCGGAGGATGCTGCAGCGTTGCCCATCGGTGAGTTCCTGCGCCGTGAGCACCTGCTCTGGTGTCTCGAACACAATGGCGGGTGAAGTGACTGCCTGGTCGATATCCATCGTTCTGCTCCTACCGGTCAATCCGCCACGCTAGCCCAAATCGGAAGCCGCTTCAGTGCGCCATCTGACAGCCGTGGCACCCATCGCGGGCGCTGAGCGCGACGCCTGGTGGGCAGCCGGACAAGATCACTCGCTTACAGCAAGCAGCGAAAGACGAGGCCATCTCGCTATTCATTGCCGTGTTCACTGCCCGGCTTCGGACTCGTCTTGGGCCGTATGGAACCGGCCTTAACCTGTCCTTACGGCGTGTAGTCATTCCGCGCCCAGGCGGCGTTCGATGGGCAGGACCAGGGCCTGCAGGTGCGCATGAGCAGCCTTGGCGGAACGAAAGCGTTCCAGGTCGGCGAACAGCTCGTCGAGGGCGTCCTCGTCCAAGACGGCCTGCAGGACCGTGACGTTGCCCGGAAAGATCTGCGTCCCGTAGTGCTTCCCGTCCCGGTCACGGCCTTCCATCATGGGATAGCGCACCGCTTCCGTGACCTCGTGGCGATCGAGGATGGCCTCCAGGGCATCCGTGTATTCGAAGTGGACGTGAATCTGCACCAGCTTCTTCATGCGGTCTGCACTCCTGCCGGGCGGCGGAGTTTCTCCTGCAGATCGGAGAACAGTGTGAACACCACCGGCACCACCAGCAGCGTGAGGAACGTGGAGGTGGCCAGGCCCGCGGCCACGGACACACCAAGTGGCATGCGTGCCTCACCGCCGGCGCCGAACCCGAGTGCGATGGGCATGATGCCAAGAATCGTCGACACCGCCGTCATCAGCACCGGCCGGAAGCGGGCTTCCGCCGCCTCCTGCGCGGCCACCATCGGCGTTCGCCCGCGACCGATCAGCACGTTGGTGTAGTCCACCAGCATGATGCCGTTCTTCGCCACCAGACCGAGCAGCATGATCAGGCCGATGAAGGCGAAGACGTTCAGCGGCAAACCCAGGACCCAAAGCGCCCCGAATGCACCCACCATGGCCAGCGGCAGCGCCATGATGATGGTCAGCGGATGCAGGAACGATTCGAACTGCGCCGCCAGGATCAGGAAGATGAACACCACCGAGAACGCGACGGCGAGACTGAGGTAGTAAAACGATTCTTCGAAGGCCTGGGATTGTCCCGCCATTTCCCAGTCGGCCCCGGACGGCAAGGTCCGTCCCAGGTACCCTTCGAGACCAGAGATGGCATCGCCCAGCGCCACGCCGGGCGGCACCTGCGCCGATATCGTGGCCGACCGGATCCGGTTGTAGCGCTGGATCTGACTCGGCCCGATGGATTCTTCGATCTCCACCAGTCCGTCCAGCGCGAGCAGCTGTCCGTTCGCACGTACGTAGAGATCCCGCAGAGCGGCCGGGACCATCTCGCCGCGCCCGACGATGTCGGTGCGGACGTCGTAGCGCTTGCCATCCACCTCGATCTTGGAAATCTCGACGCCACCGAACATCAGCCGCAGGGTCTCGGAGATGTCCGCCGCGGACACACCGAGGCGCGACGCCCGGTCCCGATCGACGATCACCTCCACCTGCGGGTTGTTCAACTCCAGGTCCGTGCGCACGCCGACGTAGGTCTCCGGCCGGTCCTGCATCCAGGCCATCAGGGCTTCCTGCCGCGTTGCCAGCTCTTCGATGTCAGGATGCTGCAGCACCACCTCGATGGGATCGCCCTGCATGCCGCCCTGCGACGCTTCCGCCACGAACGCGCGGCCGCCGGGAATGCGATCGAGACGTGCACGTAAATCCTGCATCACCTCCACCTGATGGCGCTCGCGGTCGTGGCGCGGCGTCATGGTGACGAAGGCCTGGCCGCGGTTCGGCCGGCCCACGCCACCCGGCCCGAGGCCAATGCCCACAAACTGATGACTGACCTCGGGGAGGTCAGCGAGCTCGCGCTCGAGTTCCCGCGCGAAGGCATCCGTCTCCGACAGCGTCGACCCTTGCGGCGTCTCGAACATGACGACGAAGCCAGCGCGATCCTGCACCGGCGCGAACTCCTTCGAGACCAGGGTCAGCGCCACCATGCCGATCGCGAACGCCAGCACGCCCCCGAGTACGGTGAGCAGGCGATGGCGCAACGCCCAGGCAAGCAGTGCCCGATAGCCGCGTTCGAGACCGGTGAACAGGCGCTCGGACAGCTGCCAGAGGCGACCATGCTGCGTGGGCACCCGAAGGACGTGCGCACAGAGCATGGGCGTGAGGGTCAGTGCCACCAATGTCGAAGCGAACACCGTGACGGCCACGGTGACCCCGAACTCGAGAAAGAAGCGGCCGATGATGCCGCCGGTGAACGCCACCGGCAGGAACACGGCCCCCAGCGCGAGGCTGTTGGCAATGTTGGGGAACGCCACCTCCGTCGTCCCGACGCGTGCGGCGGGCTCCGCATCGGCGCCGTTCTCCATGTGCAGGTAGGCGCGTTCGAGCACGATGATGGCGTCATCGATGACGATACCGATAACGAGAATCAGCGCGAGCATTGTGAGCACGTTGATGCTGAATCCGAGCGCACTGATGATGGCCAGCGCCGTCAGCAGCGAGGTGGGGATGGCGAGCACCGTGACGATGGTGCCCCGTACGCTGCGTAGAAAGAACAGCACCACCAGCATCACCAGGATCGTCGCCATGACCACGGTGAACAGCAGATCGTTGATGCTCTCGTCGATGAACTCCGATGCATCGGTTCCGATGTGGTACTCGAGCCCTGGCGGGAAGTCCGGGGCAAGCTCCGTCAGGCGCTCGCGCAGGGCCCGCGCCAGCGCCACCGTGTTGGCGTCGGACTGCCTGATGACGCCCATGGCCACCGTCGGTTCGCCGGAAAAGCGGCCGCGCTGCCGGTCATTGGCGACCCCGTCGATGGCCTCGCCGACGTCACCGAGCCGGACGAGATTGTCGTCGCGCTGGGCCACCACCAGCTGGTTGAACGGCTCCGCGCTGGTGAACTGGCCCCGGGTCTGAATCAGGAATTCGCGCCGCGTGCCTTCCACCCGCCCCGATGGGGTGTCCACGTTGCCGGCCTGGATCGCGCTCACCACTTCCTGGGCGGTGACACCATGAGCGGCCAGACGCGCCGGATCGAGGCGGATCCGCACTGCGTACTCCCGCATGCCGCCGATCAGGATCTGGCCCACGCCGCGCACCGTTTCCATGCGCTGCTTGAGCGTGTTGTCGATGTAGTCGGTGAGGCGGACCTCGTCCCAACGGTGGTCACCGGTGAGCGAGATCCACATGATCGGCTGGGCATCGGCCTCGAGTTTGCGCACCACCGGCGACTCGACGTCGCTCGGCAGGAGTTGCCGCGCCCGCTCCACCGCGTCGCGCACATCCTGGGCCGCCACGTCGATGTCCCGCCACAACTCGAATTCGGCGACGATGGTTCCAAGCTCCTCCTGTGCCGTCGAGCGCAGCGTACGCAGCCCCTCGATGGTGTTGATCTCACCTTCGAGCGGCTCGAGGACCTCCGACTCCACGACACCGGGGGCCGCACCCGGCAGCGGAATGGTCACGCTGACGATGGGGAAATCCACGTCCGGGTTTTCCTGCACCGGCATCTGCATGAAGCCATAGACGCCGAAGATGCCGAACACCAGGAACATCACCACGGTGAGTACCGGGCGGCGGATGCAGAACGACCAGATCACGAGGTGCCTCCCTCCGCCGGCGGCTCGAGCACGATGACCCGCTGCCCGTCATCGAGACGCTGGTGGCCCTGGCGCACCACGCGCTCACCTGGTTCGACCCCGGAGACGACCTCCACCACATCACCCTGGCGCAGGCCCGTCTCGATCTCCCGCGCCACAGCCCGGTCGTCTTCGACCACGTAGACCATGTAGCCCTCGCGGGTGGCCACCAGCGATTCCGCCGAGATCACCGGCCGCTGCTCCCGCCGCGCCAGCGTGACATCGGCACTGACGAAGGAACCCGGGCGCAGTGCCCGGTCCTCGTTGGGCACCTGCGCCTTGACGAGCAGCGTCCGCGAAGCCTCGTCCACCGCGGGACTTAAGAACGTGATCTCAACTTCGAAGCTGGCATTCGGATCCGCGACGGTGCGCAGCGTCACGCGCTGTCCGGCAGCGAGGCGGCCGAGATAACGCTCAGGCAGATTGAAACTCGCCTCCAGGGGCGCCACCTGATAGAGCGTGGCCAGCGCTTCGCCCACCGCCACATAGGCGCCCCGATCGACCAGCCGTTCGGACACCGCACCGGCAAACGGCGCATGGATTCGGATGTCCGCCAGCTGCGCCTCGATTAGCGCCAGCTCCGCCTGCAGCCGGTCCCGCTCCGCTTCAGCACCCTCCTGCTCGGCCCGGGCCTGATCGAGGGCCTCCTCGGAACTGAGATCACGCCGCCGAAGCTCTTCCTGCCGCTGCAGCTGCCGGTTGGCATCCGTCAGCCGCACCGTTGCTGACCGCAGCGCCGCAGCCCGCGCGGCGCGCTGCTGTTCGAGCTTTTCGGCATCGAGTTCGAACAGCAGCTTGCCGTCTTCCACTTCGCTGCCTTCCTGGAAGTGCACGGCCCGCACGCGCGCCGCCACCTCCGGACGCAGGACCACCCGCTCGATGGCGCGCAGGCTGCCGAAGCCGCGGACGGTATCTTCGAGATCGAGGGTCAGCACCGCCTCGACATCCACCGTCACCGCCGGCCGCTCCCGCGGCGCGTCGTACTCCTGCTCACAGGCAGCGAGCAGGAGTACGACCGCCAGCGTCATCAGAACCCGTTCGAAGCTGCGTCTGGTCACGAATAGGGCTCCGTCAGAATGCCGTGAAAAATGACGTCGAGAATCTCGTCCGCGCGGCTTGCAAAACTGCGGCGGCGCTGGACGAAGTGATCGGTGAAGATCGTCCCGTAAAGCGCATGACTGACAACGTCGAGAACGGTATCGACCTTCATGCGCCGCACGCGACCATCTCGTATAAGGCCCGCCACCAGCTTCCGCCAGGGATCGATGTTGGCGTCACGGTGCTCGAAGTACGTTGGCTTGGGCCGGTCCTTGAACTCAGCGCGCTCCTGGATGAGCAGTTCGAGCACCTCCGGGTGAGCGTCGAAGAACGCCAGGTAGCGGCGGACAGAAGCGGCGATCGCCTCTACCGGATCCTCGATCTCGTCGATCCCGGCAGTGACGCTGAGCGTGAGCCGGCGCATGCCGTTGTCGACCGTGGCGAGGAACAGCGCCTCCTTGCTCGGATAGCGTCGGTACACCGTACCCTTGCCGACGCCGAGGGCATCAGCGATCCACTGCACGTCGGTCTGCCGGAAGCCGTGCTCGGCGAAGATCTTCGTCGCGGCCTCGAGCAGCGCGTCCTCACGCTGGGCCTGCGCAACGGGATCACGCGGGCGACCCCGAGGCCGGCTCGATGTGGTCATGCATAAGCTCCTGACAGATCGGTCACTGCCGCATGGCTCCAGATGCCAATCGCCCAAGAGCCACTCCGTGCGATCGGATCGGAGTGCTTCGCGCCGCGGCTACCGGGGAGACGCCCTGTCGATGCGCTCGACGCGCACAGGTACGTCAACCAGCTGTCCAGCGTGCCTGTGACGCAGGCGCTGGAGCGTGCCATTTAACGGACGGGCGCGTCCGTCCGCTAATCTTCTCGGTCCCACCCGCTCAGGTCAAACGCGCGGGAAGCGACCGAGGATCAGCGCCCACTCGACGTGGACCCCAATGTCAGATCATGCTGACCTTGCTTATGCCGCCGGGACGCACCGGCGGGGCGCCTTGACCCACGGTGCCCAGCATTGCTGTAGTCGAATGGCAGCTATCCGGGAGTCCCGACATGGCCACGCAGCAACGATCCACCGCGCAGCTGATCGAGATCGAGTCCCGTCTCGGCGCGCACAACTACCACCCACTCGACGTGGTGCTCACGCGCGGCGAAGGCGTCTGGGTGTGGGACGTCGACGGCAAGCCCTACCTCGATTGCCTCTCCGCCTACTCCGCGGTGAACCAGGGCCATTGCCACCCCGTCATCCGTCAGGCGCTCGTGGAGCAATCGCAACGTCTCACCCTCACCTCGCGCGCATTTCGCAACGACCAGCTGCCGCTGTTCTACGAGGAAATCTGCGCGCTGACGCGGTCCCACAAGGTGCTGCCCATGAACAGCGGCGCCGAGGCGGTGGAGACGGCGATCAAGGCGGTGCGCAAATGGGGCTACGAAGAAAAGAACATCGCCGAGAACGCCGCGGAAATCATCGTCTGCGAAAACGGCTTCCATGGCCGCACCATCACCATCGTCGGCTTCAGCACCGACCCGGTGGCCCGCGCCGGCTTCGGACCCTTCGCGCCCGGATTCCGCTGCGTGCCCTATGGCGATGCCGCGGCGCTCGAAGCCGCGATCACCCCGAACACGGTGGCCTGCCTCATCGAACCGATCCAGGGCGAGGCCGGCGTCATCATCCCGCCCGATGGCTACCTGCGCGCCGTCCGCGAGATCTGCACCCGCAGCGGCATCATGCTGGTGCTCGACGAGATCCAGACCGGACTCGGGCGCACCGGCAAGCTGTTCGCCGAGGAACACGAGGGCATCGAGGCCGATGTCACGCTGGTGGGCAAGGCCCTGTCTGGCGGCTTCTATCCCATGTCGGCGGTGCTCTCGAACACGGAAGTACTCGGCGTCCTCAAGCCCGGCAACCACGGCAGCACGTTCGGCGGCAATCCGCTCGCCTGCGCGGTGGCCCGCGCTGCGCTCAAGGTCCTGATCGAGGAAGGCATGATCGACAACTCGCGGGTGCAGGGCGACTACCTGCTAGAGGGCCTGCGATCACTGCGTCATGCGCAGATCAGGGAGGTGCGCGGCCGCGGCCTCATGCTCGCCATCGAGTTCGATTCTGCGGGCGAAGGCGCGCGCGCCTACAGCGAAGCCCTGATGCAGGCCGGCGTGTTGTGCAAGGAAACCCACACCCACACGCTGCGCCTGGCCCCGCCCCTGGTCATCACCCGCACCGAGGTGGACTGGCTCCTCCAGACCATCACCGACGTGTTCGAACAACGGCCCGCATAGACGTCCCCGAAAATTAGGGAAAATTGGGGTCCGACCAATTCAACCTGCTGATTTCAAGAGCATTTACGCAAGCGTTGCTCAAAGTCCCAGGGGGCGATTGGGGTCAGACCAACCCAACTTCATGATCTCAAAAGGATCAAGAGACTTAGAACACGGTTTACTGAAACTTAGAGGCAGGTTTTTGGGGGAAGAAAACAAGCGCCGAAAGGTGAGATAAATCTTTTCACATTTATACGCTTATCGTTGTTTATCTTGGTCTGACCCCAGCGACGCGACGCTGTCAGCATGCAGTGGCATGAGCTCATCAGCGGGAGCAGGGTCCTGCTCTGCGAAATCCGGATAGAGCTCCCGGGTACAACCCGGGCAGATACTGTGCGAGAAATCAGCCTCCGAGTGCGCCCTCACATAGCTCTCGACCTGGTGCCAATAGCCGTCATCGTCCCGGATCTTCTTGCAGCTCGCGCAGATCGGCACGATCCCACGCAACGTCCTGATCTGCGCCTGGGCATGTTCGAGTTCATGCACGCGCGCCGCCAGGGCATGCTGCATCGCGAGTAGACGTTGGCCCACCGCGATGCGTGCCTGCAATTCACCAGGATGAAAGGGCTTGGTCAGGTAGTCATCGGCACCTGCATCTAGCCCCCGGACGACATCGAACTTCTCATCTCTACCCGTAAGCAGGACAAGATAGAACGCCTGCGCATGGTTCAGACCCCGACAACGTCGTATGACCTCCGGGCCATCGAGCCCCGGCATCATCCAGTCGAGAATGGCCAATGGCGGCGCATCGTCCCCTCCTAGGACCCGCCAGGCGTCATCGCCGTTCGTAACTTCGACGACATCATGCCCAGTTGCGCGAAGCACTCCGGCCAACAGCGTTCTCGACGTCACTTCGTCATCCGCGATGAGAATCCGCTTATCCCTGCTCAATCCACTCCCTCCGTGAAATCGCCATGCCTCAGTCAGGCTGCGCGCGACCGTCTTCATCAAGATACGCAACCAGTGCGGCACGCAACGATTCGAAGATCGGCTCGATGGATTGAGCCGCATCGTTCACGGCAGACGTGTCCTTGCGTCGAGCAGCGGCTTCGAGATGACTCACGGCCGACCGCAGCGTTTCGCCACCGATGTTCGCAGCAGCACTCCTGACATCGTGGGAGCGCGCTGCCACGCGTTCGAAGTCCGAAGCCTGCGCACCCTTGATCAGCTGGGCGATCAGTCGTGGCGTTTCCGCGAGGAATGTCCTGACGATAAGCTGTGCGAGATCCTCGTCATCGAGCACCCGCGCACGTAATCCAGCCAAGTCGAAAACCTTCACTGCACCGGAGTCTGGCGCCAGATCCAAAGGCTCATCTGCGGGCAGCCACTTGTCGAGCATGGCCTCGAAACCTTCGGGCGTCACGGGTTTCGAAAGATAGTCATCCATCCCGGCACCAAGGCAGCGCTCGCGATCACCCCGCAGCGCATGGGCAGTCAGCGCAATGATCCTGACCGAAGGGTCGCGCGCGCCTGTCGAACCCTCGCGTATCCGCACGGTCGCTTCGAGTCCGTCCACCTCGGGCATCTGGACGTCCATGAACACCAGGTCGTAAGAGGTTTGCTCCAGCGCCCGAATCGCTTCGGCACCATTATTCACCGTGTCCACCGCCAGACCGAATTTACCCAGCATGCCCTTGGCCACCAGCTGATTTGTCAGATTGTCTTCGGCGAGCAGAATCCGACCGCGACGGAGGTTGCGCCGAGACTGGACGCGACACATTGCAGGGCCGCCCGCCGAACCTGCCTTGCCGTCGCCCTGCAACAGCTCACGTACGGCGCCCCAGAGATCGTGATACCTGACCGGTTCGTTGATACGGCGCCATCTCAACACCCCGCTTTCGTTGGTCGCTTCGACACTGCTGAACGGAACCACTTCGATGATGGCGACGCTGCTTTGCGCATGAAGCTTCCGTAAGGTATCGCGCGAGCTGGGACCCCGGTCAGTGTCTGGCCCGAGAATCAGCAGATCGCACCCTCTCTTGAAGTCGCCCGCCGAAGCCCCTGCCTGCAGCCGGGCAACGTCTTCCAAGACTTCGCCCTCGAGCCCCCAGCCCTGAAGCGTGGCAAGCATACTTCGCGCCCGGTCTGGATGGGCATCAACGATCAGAACCTTGCGGCCCATCTCGGCCTTCGACAGCTGGGGCTGATCCGCTAGCGTGCCCTCCGGTTCGGTGACCGGGAGCAGAAACTGGAACGTCGACCCCAAACCCGCTTCGCTGACCACACTGATCTTACCGCCCATCAGGTCGAGCAAGCGCTTGCAGATCGCGAGCCCCAGCCCGGTACCGCCAAACTCTCGCGTGGTGGAGGCATCGACCTGACTGAAGGAATCGAAGATACGGCCTTGCTTGTCTTGCGGGATACCAATACCTGTGTCGCGCACCGCGCAAGCCAGCCTCACCGTGTCCGCCGCTTCGAGATCGACCCCGATTGTGACCTCTACCTCACCGCGATGGGTAAACTTGATCGCATTACCGATCAGGTTGACGAGAATCTGGCGCAGGCGGCCTGGGTCGCTGCAGACGACGACTGGCACATCCGCAGTCACGCGCCCGACGAGCACGATGCCCTTGCCCTCGCAGCTGCTGGCGAACATGGCCAGGACATCGTCGAGCAACTGCCGTACGTCGAATTCGACGATTTCCATTTCCAGTCTGCCCGCCTCGATCTTGGAGAAGTCGAGGATGTCGTTGATCAGCGCAAGGAGCGATTCACCACTGCTGCGCACGATCTGGGCAAACCGGGACTGCTCAACGTTTAAGCCGGTGTCGAGCAGGAGATCGGTCATGCCGATGATTCCGTTCATCGGGGTACGGATCTCGTGACTCATGTTGGCGAGGAAGTCGCTCTTCGCCTGGTCGGCCGCCTCCGCCGCCTTGGCCATCTCCCAGGCTACCCGGGTCTGCTCCTCGAGCGCGGCCATCGTGTCCCGGAGCTCATCGTTCACCTTCTCCGCCTTCGCCCGCGCTTCACGCAGCGAATGTTCGCGCTGGACCTGCTCCGTGATATCGGTGTGCTGGCCGATGAGGCGCCGAGGCGAACCATCAGGAGCGGAATCGGCGACCATACCGACTGCGCGCAGCCAGCGATAAGTGCCGTCAGCACAACGGAACCGACAGGAATGGTCGTATCGTCCATCCACATGTCTCATTCGGCGCGCCGCGTCCAGAAAGCCCTGCCGATCCTCGGGATGCACCCGGTCCAGAAAGTAGTCACCCGTCACCGGACCTTTAGACGGCGCCTCACCTAGCACGCGATGCAGCCCCGCTTCAGTACGAATCAGACCATCCTGGAGGTCCCACTCCCATAGCCAGGCGCCGCTTGAAGCGTTCGCCAACTCGAAGCGCTGGTTGATTTCCTTTAGTTCACCGATGTTCACGTGGCAGCCCATCACACGCAGCGGCTCGCCATCGGTACCGTGCTCGACCACCTCGCCATTCGCGCGGACCCAACACCACGATCCGCTCTTGCACAGCATGCGGTGCTCGCTGCTCCAGCTTGGTTCCTCGCCTTTGTAATGCCGCTGCAATCTCGCCAGCGCACGACGCCGACCATCCGGGTGGCAGAGGCGTCCCACCGTTTCGAGCGTCATCGGCAGTTCGTCCGGCGAATAGCCCAGCATGGTAAAGAATGTGTCACTGAGATAGAGCTGCCCCGAAGTCAGATCGAGATCCCAGAGTCCGATCTCGGCCGTCTTCATGGCCATGGACAGACGTGACTCGGCCTTCGCCAGGGAATTCTGCACCCGAGTGACATCGGTGATGTCCGTGACGATCGCAACGAGGGCGTCGAAGTCACCAGACACCCCCTTCAGCGGAATCTTGTCGGTGCGCACCAGGCGCTGCTCCCCACTGCCCGTCGTGTAGGGTTCGATGATGCCGAGCTTCGGCTCGCCACTGCGCAGCACTTCATGGTCGTCGCGAAGGTAGGCGGCAGCTTCCGCTGCCGGAAAGAACCGCTCCGTAGGCTGGCCGACGATATCCTCCACCGGGCGACCGATGGAATCGGCCGCCTGCCGATTGAGGTCGAGGATCCTGTTCTCGGCATCCTTGTAGAACACGACCGCGGGGATGGCATCGAGAATCAATCTCAGCTCACTACGCTTGCGCCCGAGTCGCTCGAGGGCAAGCTGCCCCTCACTGACGTCGATGTGACATCCGACCATACGCTCCGGCTGTCCGGCGGCGGACCACTCGACGACCCGACCGAGACAGAGCACCCAGACAGTCTGCCCCTGCTTGTGACGATAGCGAGCACGCACAAAATACGGCACGTTCCCCCGCGAGTCGAAATGCTCACGCATCGTCTCGAGGGCCGTCGCAAGATCTGCAGGATGAATCAGGTCCTGCCAGGTTTCCGGTTTAGACGGGAGTTCCCCCGGTGCGTACCCGAGCATGGCGAGCCAGGACGCACTGAGGACGAGCGTGTCGGCCCGAATGTCCCAATCCCAATACCCGGTACTGGGCGAATCCAGAATCGTCTCGAGATGCCTCTTCTCCCTCTCGATGGACTCGTTACGAGCCGCAAGTTCCGTACGCTGTGCGGCGAGCTCGTGGGCTTGCTGCTGCAGGAGCGTGACATCGGTCATGGTTGCCACCACGGCGATCAGCGCGCCGCCAAGGTCGCGGATCGGCTCTGCGCTCACCGCAATCCACTTCAGGTCGCCGGCAGGCGTGTGGACACCATGGACAACCCCGTGAACGGCCTCGCCGGTACGGAGCGTGACGCTTGCGGGATGCTCATCCCCCGGAAAGTCCTTGCCTTCAAGGGTCACAGCACGCCAACTCGGGTCGCGTGGAGTCCGACCGAGGATCTGTTGTGCCGGCAGACCGAGGATCCGCTCGGCTGCCGCATTGCAGCGCGTGACCTCGCCCTCTGCATTGAGAATGACGAGCCCTTCCGCCATCGCATCGAGCATGCTTCGCTCTCGCGCTCTTTCGAGCTCCCGATCGGTGACGTCGAGGGCAGTCAGCACGTAACCCCCCGAGCCATCTGCGGCATCTCGGCGCAGCATCTCGAGATCGAAAACGCGCTCGCGACCGTCATGAGCGAGCAGACGGACCAGAGCACGGTGGGCGCCGTGACCTTGGGTCCGCAGCGCATCCAGGCTTCCCGACCAGCTTGGGAGACATGCGTCCAACGACAAACCGGCGACTTGCTCGATGGACACACCAACCAGGCGGGCGAAGCCTTCGTTCGCCCATCTCACTCGGCCGGCTCGATCCAGCCCGACGACGATTTGCGCCTGCGAGCGCGCCAGGGCCTCACTGTCAGCCGCATCCAGGGCGGCATGAGGCCACAAGGGGGTGCCGATATCCTGATCGCTCGAACAGGACCCGCTGGCTTTGCACTCTTCCTGGATGGAGTCTGCAATCCAATCCGTATCAACGATGGGTGGCTCGTCGCGACTCATACTTCCGATTCCTTAAAGCCTGCCGGCAACAGCAGAACCGATCACCGCGAACTCAGCCATCGCGCTGTCGTTATCGACCCGATGCCGGAATACTTGAAGATGGCGCAGATTGGATCTGCCGGCACAGCACCCATGAGGTTCCCTGATCACCAAATCAGGTTGAGTTTGCGCAGCTCGTCCAGAAAGCGCTGCTTCGCGATTGGCTTGACCAGGAAACTGTCGCAGCGTGAAACAATGGCCTGCTCGACGTTGGCCTTGTCAGAGAGCGCGGTTGTCATGACGACCTTGGAATGGCGCGGAGTTCGAGAGCCCGCGGCTGCAGAGCGTTCCGCCTCACGGATCTCCTGCAGCGCCTGCTGACCATCGAGCTCCGGCATCATGACGTCGAGACAGATCAGATCGTAGGGCTCGCCGGTGGAGAGTGCCGCATCGACGGCCTCGACTGCCTCTCGTCCGTTGACCGCAACGTGGGAAGGACCATATCCCTTCAGGTATTCCTGCAGCAGGATGCGACTGGTCAGGTCGTCCTCAACGATGAGCGACTTCATAATGAGTCCGTTGGACAGCAAGGCCGAAGGAAAAGATAGACGATCCGACCAAGAGCTGCCGCCGACAGGCAGGAACCAGGAACCACCGAGCGCAGCAGGCCGTTCAGCGAGGAGCCGCCGAAGGGCATCTGACGGAACGTGTCCTTCCGCCAGGTAGCCGCCGATCAAAATCGTGGTCGGACCTATTCAACCTGCTGATTCAAAGGCATCTGCGCAAGCGTTGCTCAAAGCCCCAGGCGGTCGAGCACGCCGAAGGCCGCCGCCGTCACGCCCAGCCCGGCACGCCGAAAGCGATGCAACGGGATCGGGCGCGCTGGCGTGACGGCGAAATCCAACTCGACCTCGGGGCAGTCCTGTGCCCACTCGGCCAGCACCTTGCCCATGGCCGTGGCCATGCCCACGCCGCGACCGTTGTAGCCCAGCCCCGCCATCACCCGCGGGGACAGCCGGTGCAGGCCCGGCAGGTGATCGCTGGTCAGCGCCACATCGCCACCCCAGGCAAAGGTCCATTCAGCGCCCTGAAGCTGCGGATACAGCCGCTCTGACGCCGCCCGCAACGCCGCCTGGCACGCGCGGATCGAGGCCTCGCGCGTTGCACCGCGCCCGCCCATGATGAAACGGCCCTGCGCATCCTTGCGGAAATAGAGCAGAAGCCTGCGCGTGTCCGAGGGCGAATGCCCGCCGGGCAGAATCGTGCTGCCGAGATTGTCGCCCAGCGGCTCGGTCGCCACCTGCACGGAGGTCACCGGCACGACCGTGCGACCGAGTGGCGCTGCGAGCGGCCCGGTATAGGCGTTCGTGCAGATCAGCGCTTTGCCGGCCGTGACCTGCCCTTCGGCGGTCGTCACGGTGACGGCGTCAGCGGTGGCCGAGATCCCCGTCGCCCGGCTGCCGCCGTGCAGGCGCGCTCCCTGCCTTTCTGCCGCCACAGCCAGGCCGAGGGCATAATTCAACGGATGCAGGTTGCCCCCGCGCCGGTCGATCAGGCCGCCCACATAAGCACGCGTCCCGAGAAGCTGCGCCGTCTCCGTCGCGTCAAGCGGTTCGACGGCTGCGCCCCGCGCCTGCCATTGGCGCCCCACGTCGTGAAGTGCGCGCATCGCTCGCGGCGTTGTGGCCGCCCTGATCCAGCCGACGCGCGCGGCATCGCAGGCAATGCCGTGACGGGCAATCAGATCGAAGACCAGATCGCCGCAGCCGCCCGACATGGCCACCATCCGGGGACCAAGATCAGGGCCGAAACGCGCCTCGATCTCGTCGGGGTCGGCCTTCAACCCCGGGTTCACCTGCCCGCCGTTGCGCCCGGACGCGCCCCAGCCCGGCTGTTCGGCCTCGAGCAGCACCACGCTTCGGCCCGCCTCGGCCAGATGCAGCGCAGCCGAAAGGCCCGTATAGCCCCCACCGATCACCGCCACATTGGCTTCCACCGACCCGCGCAAGGGTGGTCGTTCAGCCGCGGCGTTGGCCGTCGCAGCCCACAGGCTGCGGGCCAGAACGGAGCGTTCATGGGCGATCTCAGCCATCGCTACCGGCTCGACCAGGCTGTCGAAACGGGGTCGCGGGCGGCGGTGCGGATGCCGGTGTCCTGCAAGGTCATGCGGTGTCTCCAATCAATCGTGTTTCGTCCCAGGACACGGTGCAGCTTGAGAGGGCCTTGGATTCGACAGGCGTTCCGTCTGCCTTTGGATCGTTGCCCTGTTCTGACTCCCCGGTCACCCGACATGCGTGTGATCCTCCCGTGCGGCCTATCGCGGCTGTGCGCACTGCGTCGATGGCGGCATGAGACTGGCGTCACGGGTCAACAGCTGCCAGCGATCGTCGCGATGAATCCAGACATGAGTGTAGCGCCGACTGTCGAGCGCCAGCCACACCCGGCAGGCGAGCCGGCAAGCGGGAGTGATCGAGGTCGGGGGCGGGCCCATTCAACCTCTGCCCGTTCACGACGCCGACGCGGTGGCGTTCAGCGCCTGGGCGGAACCACGTGCGGCCCGCGATGTCGATCTCAACATCTGGGTCGAAGAGGATGGTCTGGAGACTGCATTCGATACTCTGGAGGCGGCCGGCGTCGAGCCGGACCGGAACCGCGCCCGTCAAGAGGCCGCCGAGCGTGGCATGTTCCTCGGAGGGCATGATCAGTCGGGGAGTGCCGCGCGCAGGGCGCCGAAGTTCACCCGCTCCTGTTCGAGGCGGACCCGCTCGCCGAGGCGGTCGCGGGCGAGATCCTCGAACAGCGCCCGTTCCTCCGCGGTGAGCCGGGTCGGTTCGCCCCGATAGCGCTTGTCGGCATCTTCCTGTCCCCACAGTTCGCGATGGTCGAGCAGCGTGGCGCGGTCCATCAGCATCGAGCGGGCCTCGGAAAACGTGGCGCGGAAGCGATTGAGGATGCCGAAGCCATGGGTGTCGATGTCGCCCCAGTAATGCAGGTCCACGGCATGCAGCCAGCTGGCGTCGCCCAGCGTATCGAGGCCGTAGCCGAGCCCGAAGATCACGATGCTGCGCGAACAGTCCGGAAACGCGAGGCCGTTGATGCGGTTCTCGGTGACGAAAGCGCGCTCGACAGGCAGCGCGAGGCGGGCGAATTCCTCCGGCAGGACGGAGAGATCCGACAGTCCACTGAGGTAGAGCGCAGAGTCGAGGATGCGAAAGCGGATCAGGCGGCGGTCCGTGCGCAGGCCATAACGCCGTGCGAAGGCCCGTGTGCCGGTAGCCTGGGGATCGATGGCCTCAACCGGCAGGATCTCGTCGAGCAGTTCCGTCAGCAGGCCGCGGCGCTGTTCGATAAACTTCGAGTCCACACCAGGGATCTCGAGCTGCCGCAAGTAGAGCCCGGCGCGCGGATGAGCCTGGAACCAATCGAGAACGGCGATGACGCGCTCCCAGACATCGGCGTGCTCGAGCAGCTGCAGCGGGCGCCGGGCGATCCAGGCGCGCAGCTCGGGAAAGCGCGCCAGGGTGATATCGGCAGCGCGCTGAAAGCGCTCCGCCTCCGCACCGCGCCGCAGCAATCGCAGAGCGTCAGCTTCACTCGGGACGACGCCGGCCACCGGCATGCGATGCTCCCCCTGGACGCGACTGCGCCGGGTCTCGAACGTGAGCTCGTAGCCATACCCGAGCGCGGATCGGCTGCCTGCCTGCAGGGCGCGCACCCAGTCCATGACCTCGCCGAAGCGTTCGGTGACATCCGCCGCTTTCGGCCGGCGCAGGCGCAGCTCCAGCGGGTAGGGATCATCGCCCGTCACCCTCGGTGCAAGGATGTCGCCCGCGTTCCAGCGCCGTTGCAGCCAGGCGTGGATGTCGCCCGTATCAGTCCAGTCACCCATCGTTGCCGGTCATGCTCAGGACTCCACCCGGATGAGTGACCGCGCCTCCTGCTCGGCCCGGTACTCCTCGATGGTCAGGTTGCGCATCAGTGACTGCCGCCCGTCGTTGTGGACGAAGCCGACGCTGGCGACATAGGGCTCGATGATGTGGATCTTCTGCAGCGGTGTGACGATCAGAAGCTGCAGGTTGAGGCGGCCGAACAGCTCCAGGCCGTAGCGCGCCGACTCGTCAGAGCCGCGGCCGAAGGCTTCGTCGATCACCACGAAACGGAACGAGCGCGAACGCCGGTCGCTCTGCTCGAGTCCGAACTGGTAGGCGAGGCTGGCGGCCAGGACCGTATAGGCCAGCTTCTCCTTCTGGCCGCCCGACTTGCCGCCGGAATCGCTGTAGTGCTCGTACTCGGTGTCGTCCTCGCGCCAGCGCTCCGAGGCGGAGAACACGAACCAGTTGCGCACGTCGGTGACCTTGCGGCGCCAGCGGCGATCGAGGTCGCTGGTTCCTTCCCGGCCGCGCAGACGCTCGATGATGTCGCGGACCTGGAGAAATTTCGCTTCCGTGTAGGTGTCGTCGCCGCCGATCACCCCCTCGGTGCAGGCGCGAAGATCCTGGCGGAACTCGCGCACCTCCACGTCAGCGCTGGGTTCGGCCAGCAGCTTGATGTAGCGGTTCGGGTTGTAGTCGATGCTGGTCAGTGAGCGGTTGATGACCTCGACGCGTTCGCGGATCTGTTCGCGCTCACGGTTGAGCTGCGCCTGGAAGCCGGCCACTTCCCGAATCGTGTTCTCATTCAGCAACGCCTTGAATCGGGCCTCGAAGCGGGGCAGGTCGTCGCGCGCGAGCTGCTCGAGCATGCTGCGGTACTCACCGATGGCCTCGATGCTGCAGTCCACCTCCGCGGTCTGCTGCGGCCAGGCATTCTGGTAGCGGCGCATGGCATCGACGATGCGCTCGCGCAGGCGCGCGAGGCGCTTGTCCTCGGCGTCGATTTTCTCCTGCAGCCACTGGCGGAAGTCCTGCTGGCGATTGTCCGCGGACTCCACGGTCAGGCGGTGGCTGCCGAGTGCCTCGTCCCGCATGGCGTCGAGCCGGGGAAAGTCCCGTTCACGGACGTCGGCGGCCGTCGCCGCCAGCGTCGCCCGGTCGTTCTCGAGCATCTCACTGGCCGCCTCACGCTTGTTGCGTGCAGTCGTCCGTTCGTCCTTGGCGGTATCCAACGTCTCCGTGGTCTGGCGGATCTCCTCCTCGAGTTTGCCGAGCTGCTGCTGCAGGGTACGCAGGGTGTCGGATTCGTCCTCCAGCGCCCGACGCTCGGCTTCGAGCCGGTCGATCTCGATGACCAGTGCCTGCCAGTCGAGCTGGCGGAACTCGGTGAAAGCCTGCACGCGAACCAGCTGATTGAAGTAGTCGTCCAGCGCGCGCTGACGGTTCTGATGCGAGGCCACCTTCGCTGCGACCTCCTGCATGTTGCGCTCGATGGCCGCCGAGTCCTGCTCCAGCGTTTCGATCTTGGCCTCGTTGCTCCAGCCGAGGATGTAGCGGGAGCGGTCGTCGATGCGGTGGCGGTCGTCCTTCTCGTGCCGTTCGCCGCCGCCCTTGATCTGGCCCGCCCGGGTGATGGCCTGCCGCTCGCGCCGGAACTGTTCCAGATCGTCGCAGCAGGCATGGTCGAAGCGCCGCGCCAGTTCCTGTTCGAGCCAAGGGTAGTGTTCGGAGTCGGGGCGGATAACCAGTTTGCGGGCCAGTGCGTCCGGCCGCAGGTCGGGCAGCGTCTGACCACGGGCGGCACGGACACGGTAGTAGACGAGGCGGCCGCGCAGGTGGGTGCGGTCGACCCAGCCGGCCACCGCCGCGTAATGCTCGTCAGGAACAAGCAGCGACTGGCCGAAGTTGTGCAGCAGGCGCTCGATCGCACCTTCCCAGTCCCGTTCGTCCTCGCGGACCTGGAGCAGCTCGCCCGCGAACGGCAGCGCGTCCTCCGCCATGCCCCGGTCGCTGCACAGGCGCTCGCGGACCGCCAGCAGCGCCGCCGGCAGGTTCGAGCGGCGCTGACGCAGGGAATTCAGCTCGGTCTGCAGGTCGTCATGGCGCGACTTCAGGTCGCGAAACGCGACTTCCGCATCGGTCAGCGCGTTCTGCACTTCGCTGCGGCGTTCAAAGATGCCCTCCGCCTCCCGCTGCGCGCGTTCCTGGTTCTCCCGAAAACCGGCTTCGTCCGCCGGCTCGGGCCAGTCGAGAGCCTCGATGAGGGTGTGGTAGGCGCGGGCGCTGTCGCGACGCTTGTCCTGCTCCTGACCCAGCCGGCCGATGTCGGCCTTCAGTTTCTCGATGTGATCACCGCCACTGGCGGCAATGGCCTGACGCAGATCGTCGCGGCGTTCGGCCTGGTTCGCACGCGCGTGCTCGAGACCGCTCACCTTGGCGTCGAGGCGACCGATGTCATGCTCGACGCGCTCGATACGCTCCTCGAGCAGCGCCGCCCGCAGACCGGCGAAGTAGGGCTGCAGGGCATCCCGGCAGGCGCGCAGCATCACGGCCCGCTGTTCGCTGGCGTCGAACTGATCCGCGTCATTGATGAGCGGTGTCAGTGCTTCCACCTGTTCGCGGGCGTTGACCACGGCCTGGTGGGCCCGGTCGAGGTCATCGAAGTGGCCGATGAGCTGCTCGATGCGCTCGTCGACCGCGAAGGGCTCGAGCATGTGGTCGCGGACGAACTCGGTGAGATTGCCCACGGACTTCAGCGAGACCGTCTGGTTGAACAGCTCCATGGCCTGATCGCCGGCGAGGCCGAAGCGGCGGCGGAAGGCCTTGCCGTAGGGCGGAAAGGTCTCGAACAGCTCCACCTGCTCGGCCCTGCGCAGGCGCCGGCGCAGCTCGTTGATGTCGCTGCCGAAATCGGTGAAATCCGTGGCTATGCCGAGCGAGCGATCGGCGATGACGTAGAACCGGTCCGGCTGACCCTTGGCATCGCGGATCCAGAACACCTGGGCCAGCGTCACATCCTGCTGCAGGGACTCGTTGTAGAAGTGCCCCAGAATCACCGAATAGTTGTGGTGATCGCGCAGGGCCACTGCGCGGGCCGCCAGCCCGTCGTCACCGCGCTCGGCCCGATAGTGCCCGAGCACGTATGTGCGCAGCGAGCGCTCGCGGGCATCGGCTCCGGCGGCCTTGTTGTAAGTGATGCGCTGGGCCGGGACCAGCAGGGTACTGATGGCGTCCACCAGCGTCGACTTGCCGGACCCGATGTCGCCGGTCAGCAGCGCGTTGTGGCCTTCGGGACGCAGACTCCAGACCCGGCCGTCGAAGGTCCCCCAGTTATAGACCTCGCAGCGGTGCAGCCGGAAGCCTTTGCTGCCATCCGCAGTCGCGAAATCCAGCGGCAGTGCCTGGCCTTGATCATTCACGGCGGTCAGCGTCTCCTTCCGCCTGGCCGACGGACTCGGGGCGGGTCTCGCCCGCTGCATGGCCATGGTACTCCGCGAGGCGCGCGTTGAACTCAGACAGCCACTGGGCGTCGACGAAGCTCTTGATGATGCGCCGGATTTCGTAGCGGTCCTCCTGTCCGCGCAGGCGGCGCAGAAAGCCGAGCTCGATGGTCCGGTTGATGTGCGTATCAATGCGCTGCACCAGCCGGGCCTCGTCCCCGGTCTCCGGCAGGAACATGCGGATCATCTCGACGATCTCGTCGCGGGAGAGGACCAAGCGTGTCGCGCCACCCGCCGCATCGTGCTCGGCCAGCTTCCGGCGCAGCAGGGCCAGCATCAGACTGACGGGATAGCTGAGCTGCCGCCGGGGCACCAGCCGGGGCAGTTCGTCCGCATCGTCCGTTTGCGGGCCCTGGCGCAGATAGGCGCAGCCCTCGGTTTCATCGAGCATCAACTCCAGGCCGACGACGGCCACATAGTCACGCACACGGGCCTGCAGGCGCAGCAGCGTCTGCCACAGCTGCGGCTGCGCATCTGCATACAGCACGCCCTTGAACAGCGCGATCAAGGGCAGGGAAATGCCGGCTTCGTGCTCCTGGCTGGGTGCTTCGGTCATGCGGCATTCCTTCCGGTGAAAATCACCACCGGCAGTGTGGCCCTACGCGTCCGACCGGTGTCATCGGTCCACTCCACGACGTGGGTGCGGCCCTCGTCGATCACGCCGAGGCCTTCCCCCGTGGCCAGACTCAGCCAGGCGATCAACTCGGCCAGACCCTGCTCGAGTGGGGCCTCCTCCAGCAGTTCCGCCAGGGTGATGCTGCGGCGGGTCTGCAAGGCCCGGCGCATCCGGGCCCTCAGCCGCTCCCGGTCGATGTAGACCTGATCGAAGAGGACGCCCGGGTCGATGTCGGCATCGTGGTCCTCCGGGCGGGTGGAATCGAGCACTGCCGTCAGCGGCGGACTGAACAGCGGCCGATCCATGGGCAGCTCGACCTTCGGAGCCGGTTCGTCCAAGGCCACCAGGGCATCCGGTGGCGCGTTGCGCACGGCAATGGCATGGCGCTCCAGGTCGCGCAGGATTTCCATGATGCGGCGGTTCTCCAGCCAGGCCTGATCGTCCAGATAGCGGCGCAGCTGTTCCGAGAGACGGGCCACCGTGCGCTGGGTCACCTCCCCTGCCGCCATCCAGTCGTGGTGGATGCGGCGCAGACGCGGATCCGGTGCAAGCTTCGCGATCGGCTCCAGCGCCAGGATGCCTTCCAGCAGTTCGCTCAACTCCTCCTGATGTGCAGGCGACATCAGGAAGTCCCAGAACGCACGAAAGCTGCGCCCCTGGTCCGACTCGGCGATGCTGTCGCGCTGGCCGAAAACCTCGTCGAGGACGTCCGCGCGGCTGCCTTCCCAGCCGGCGACCCGCTCCCGGACCCGGCGGTCGAGATCGCGGAAGTTCTGCTCCACCTGGCGGAAATCAGCGAGCAGGGCCCGGGCGGTGTCGATGGCCTGGAGGAAGCGTTCGCGGAGCCGGGTGTCGTCCATGAACGTCATGCGTCCTTCGCGGGCCGCAGCAATCTCGGCGTCGATCGCCGCGCGGCGATGCTCCAGTGCCTCGATCCGGGCCCGGGCATCGGTCTCGGTGCCATGCTCGATTTCGCGCAGCAGATCGAAGACCACCTTGAGCCGGGACTCGGCGCCGACGAAGGAACGATCCTCGAGCCCCGCCAGCCATTGCAGCGCCTGCTCCGCTGCGGGCGTCAGATCGTAGTGGGGCTCATCAGAGTCCGGCGGATAGTAGCGGCGAAGCCAGCCCCGTTCATCGGCCGCCCAGTCGTTCAGATAGTCCATGCCGCTGCGCGGATGCAGATCGCCACCGTGCCGCTCGCGCAGCCGGTAGAGGTAATCGTCGAACTCCGCCGCGAGATCCTGCTCGGGCATGGTCCGGACATTGGGGGCGATGAAGGCCTGATGGAGGAAGGCCGCGATCAGCGGCGCGCTGGTCGCGGTCAACAGCCGCCATGCGGGATGGTCGCGGCGGAGCCTCGAAAGGTGGTCGTAGTCCATTGCGGCTGTGGTCGTCGCCCGCGGAGGAGGAAGGATACAGGGTGGAAAGCTGCCTGACTCTGCCCCCAGGCCGCAGCGGGCAGCGTCCGATGCGGGAGCTCAACTCGCATCTGCGAAATCTGGTCATCGAAGTTACTTCGGGTTAAACTAGACTAACCTGATCTAGTCTTATCGCGCAGAATATGACATGGATACCGTGAACATCCACGAAGCGAAAACGCATCTGTCTCGATTGCTGGCACGCGCGGCGAAGGGGGAAACGGTCGTGATCGCCAAGGCAGGCCAGCCCATCGCCAAACTCACCCCCATTGATGCACCCGCGGCACACGAAACACGCCGCCTGGGCTTCCTGACCGGGGCTTTCCTGATCCCCAACGACTTCGACACCATGGGCGGAGAAACCATTACCGAGGCGTTCGAAGGCAAATCGACGGCGTGATCCTGCTCCTGGACACCCAGCTGCTGCTCTGGGCAGCGTCCGAGCCTCATCGCCTTTCGCCTGCCGCCCAGGACAAGTTGCTCGATCCGGACAACACGCCGTGGTTCAGCGCCGCCAGCATCTGGGAGGTGACCATCAAGGCCGGTCTGGGCCACTCCGACTTCCGCGTGGATCCGTTCCTGCTGCGTCGGGGGCTCATCGACAACGGCTACCAGGAACTGCCCATCACCAGTCGCCATGCCCTCGGAGTTCACCATCTCCCATCCATCCACCGGGACCCGTTCGATCGCCTCCTCCTGGCCCAGGCGGAAAGCGAAGGCATGCTCCTGCTGACGACCGATGCCACGGTCGCGCGCTACCCCGCCCCGGTCCTGCTCGTCTGATCGCTGATGCACGCACTGCACCGTGGGAGGGCGCCACAAACATCGTGCACGCTGTCGCGGAAGCAACAACGACGATGCTCGCGAGGCCCAGTGGGAGCTGACGTCCGCGGAGCGGGCGTCGCGATCTGCGTCACGCCCAAGTCCGCAGGCAGTCCGCGATCGCAACGCCGCCCTGCGGGCGACGTTTGCTCCCACTGACACGAGCAAACACGAAGCAATATCAACGCATTACGGTTTTTCCATGGGAAAATCTTAAGCGACGATGCACCCGCGCGGAGGTTGTGTCCCGTCAAGTGGTGTGATGCCGACTCTCCAGCTGGACCCGACGCTGCCTCGTGCTCGATGACGGCATTGGCCCGACCCGCTACACGCCTCCCATCAGGACATTGACCGCTCGTGTGATCTGATCACCTTGATCCGCCACACTCCCGGCACGGCGCAAACGCGCGCGACGCACTGCTGCGATAAGCCGCGTGGCAAGGACGAGGCGCTGTCCATCAAAGAGGATTTCGGGGTTGAGGTGCCTGACCGCAGGATAGTCTGGCAAGAGCGGAATCACGAGCAAAGCTGGATCGGCCGGCAACAGATCGCTTTCGACAACGACCATCGCGACACCGTTGTACTGCGCAACGTCAAAGCGCCTCAGGCGTTCCACGAAGACGCGCCCGGTGCGGCGATGATATCTGCCAGCGGATGCCCATTGCGCGCATGCCAGCCCGCTTGAGCTGCAAATGCATCCGCGTTCTCCGTGAGCCACTTTTTATGCCGCGCGAGCGTCACATCTGCGAACATCCCACGACACAAAAGCCGGTCAGTCCGCTTCGTTCCCGGGCGTCCACTTGATGTTGCAGCCGACGGCGGGTTGCTGGTCCTCGCTGATGGGTCGTGATGTCGTTGGGTCAGACCCGTCCCCGATCTCAGTCCGCGCTCTGCTTCAGAGACGCTCGTGGCCGTGATAGCGCGCGAACAGCCACTCGTTGCCATCGGCATCGAAGAGCACGATCGGATAGGTATCGACCCGGTCACCGATCTCCATGCCCGGCGATCCCCAGGGCATGCCCGGTGCGCTGATCCCCAGCGCATCCGGCTGTTCAGCAAGGAGCCGCCGCACGGCATCAGCCGGAACGTGTCCCTCCACCAGGTAGCCGCCGATCTCCGCCGTGTGACAGGAGGCCAGGCGGCCCGGAACGCCCAGATCCCGCCGGGTCTGCGCGATGTTCTCGGACAACCGGAGGTCGATCACGAACCCTTCCTGGCGCATGTAAGCAGCCCAGTCGCTGCAACAGCCGCAACCCGGGTCGTAGTGCAGGGTCATGTGCAGCGCACCATTCGCCGTCCCGGTGTCCGCCGCCGCGCCACCCGCAGGCGGATCGACCTCCGCGCAGCCGAGCAGGATCAGGCCCGCAGACAGCAGCCAGCCGATCCGAAACAAACGCATGTTCGCCCAGGACCCGCCACGTTCAGCGTTCGTCATCATCGTTCTCCTGATCAGATCTGGGGCCGGATACGGCGACGCACCGCCCGTTTCCTCAGCCATTAACCTTCCGGCGTCGCGTCCCCGACTCAGCGAAGCAGCCGCACCAGCATATGCCGGATGTGATCCTGTCCTCCAAAGAACACCGCGAGGACTCTGACCTTGCGGTTGTCGTCATCGACTTCGAACCAGAGGACCGCGCCATCGAGCGCGAGGAATCGCAGCCCAGAGAGGAGGTCGTCCCGTGATGTCCCGCGATGGGGAGCTGTTTCGAGTCGACCTGCAGCCCGCCGGATCTCCATGACACGCTGCCCCGCGTGTCGCATGGCTGCCTCCATCGGCTCGCCGAAACCCTGATAGCTCTCGAAGAGATGATCGAGGATCAGCCCGAAGTCTCGTTCCGCCTCGGCAGAGAACTCACTCGCGTAGCGCCAGACCACGACGCTTGTCTGCGATCAAGGCTTCGATTCGGGCATCCATCTCCGTAGCGCCAAGAAAGGACCCATTGCGGCGACGTTCGAGCAGGACCTTGAGCGCTTCGGTTTCCAACTCCTCCGACTGCATGCGCTGGCGAAGCAGATCGACGCCCTGCTGCAGGACTGCGCTGACGCTGGAAAAGCGCCCAGCCTCGACCAGCGCCTTGGCGAACGCATACTGCTCATCGGTCAACGATACCGAGGACTTGATGGTCATGGCGCCCTCCTGATCATGCCGCAAGGGTAATACCGGGTAGCACCGACGACAAGCCGCCACGGCAGGTCCGACCCCATTAGCGCCAGCGTCATTAGCGCTACCCCATGAGCGCTATTGTTGCTTGGCGCCTTCGGTCAGGCGGCGGGAAAGAGAGATCGCGTAGGGTGCGGCCCGCGCTGGAAGCATCGGATCCGCCGAAGGCTTCACGCCCTCGGGCATGATCATGGGATTGAAGGTGATGGTCAGACACGCACCACCTGCATCTTCAGACACCGACGTGACCTTCAGCGTACCGAGCTTCACCTTTTCGCGACCCTCCGGAAGCGGAACCGTGGCGTCATCCACGTTGTCGCCGGGCTCGGCAAGCTCGAGGTTGAAGTCGAACGCGACGCCTTCCTCCGCCACCCGCTGCCGCAGTTCATCGAAGAGAAAATCCGGGCCCAGCGCCTCGGCTTCCTCGTCAGTCAGTCCCTGCACGCCGCTCGTGGGCTCGAACACCCACTTGCCGTATTGGACGGCGCGGTCAGTGTTGATGAAGCCATAGCCGCTCACACCCCAGTAGTTGACGCTGCCATAGCTGGCAGGCACGCGCTGCGAAGCCAGATACCTGCCCATCAGCAGCACCTCGGGGTTGGCTTCGTTGAACGCCCTGATGCGCTCCGGATCGGGCACACCGGTTTCCGGATCCGGCTCACGCGAAGCAAGCAGCGCAAACAACTGCTGCGGCGTCGACGCGCTGAAGATGGGCGCTGAAATGTTGCCCATCTGCCATCGCTCACCGTCCGGCAGATCGAACTGCAGCGCCATGTTGCGCTGGCCCCTGACGTTGTCGGGCGCGTGCGGATTGGCACCGCCCACCGAGAAGCGCACGATCACCGGCACCGGCTCGCCGCTGAAGACCGAGGCCGTGGACAGCGCACGCGCCTCGGCCGTGCCCACGAACTCACCCGTGGCACAGATGCCTTTCGCGCCCGATCGCCGGTAGCCCTCGTACTTGCCCGCGGTGGCCTCGAACTGATCGACGAACGCGACGGGGCTGATGTGCTCGTCTGACGCGGCAGCCCATTGCACCCCAGCGCCAAGTGTGAGCAGCGCAGCGGCGGCCGCTGAGCCGGCGACAATCGGTTTCAACATGCAGATGCGCTCCTTGGTGCGGTTTTCGGCGGCGTCGCACACCGTCGCGTGACAGCAATCAAGTCCAGTCTTCGTGCCCGACAGGGTCGTGAACTTGGTCTGAACCCGTCCGGTCGAGTGGTTCGGTCCGTGGTCTAGCGCGATCTGATCTCATCATCGCGAAGCAACTGACTCGCACGACGTACCGTCAGAATCTCGACTTCTTCATGCAGCGCGTAGATGACACGATAAGCCCCGTAAATGACTTCCCTGATTCTGAAAATACCGAACTCAGGGACGATGCGGCCGCTCTCGGGATGATCACGCAGGCGGCCCACGGACTGGAAGAGACCCTCGACCCAATGTTCGGCAGCAACCGGATCATCCAGGGCGATGAATTGCGCAATCTCACCAGCACGCTCCAGCGCTGTGGGTGACCAGGTGACCTTCATCCGCCCAGTCTTTTCAGCACCCTTGCCCTGGCTTCGTCGTGGGGTATGCCCTCACCGGCAGCCAATTCACCCTCGGCCCGCAGGACATCTTCCAGAAGCTCCAGCCGCTCCTGCATCCGCTCGAACTCGCCCGCGTCGAGCAGGACAGCCACGCCGCGGCCATGCTGAGTGAGAATCATCGGGCGGCGCGTTTCGCCGAGCCGCTTCACGAACCCAGCGACGCTCGCTCTGAACTCGGACAGCGGGCGAATATCTTCGTCGACCCTGAATCTGGACACAGATCACCTTTGAGCGCTTGAACGTACACCTTAACGTACAACCTCAGTGCCTCACATTCAATCCATGCTCCGACTCCGATCAGC
>REEU01000194.1 GCA_007694905.1 Gammaproteobacteria bacterium
TTAGGGAAGTGCTGATCAATTCCTCCGCGACTCTGGCCCTCAGGGCGCGTTCGCGCAGGCATAGTGGTGCTACGTCAAGCAAGCGCAATGCGGAGGCGGGCGCACCCTGAGGGCCCCGAAGGGCGGGCGTTTGCCGGCGCATTGGCGGCGTTGCGCCGCTTGCAAAGGCAACCAGCCTTCCCTGCGCGACGCGCCTTGCCACTGCACCGGCAATCACCCGCACAGCCGTGGAGGAATTGATCAGCACTTCCTTAGACTGAATGCATCCCCGCTCCATGGCTGCCTCTGGAATGACCAAAGCTCGTAGATTGCAACCTGATGTGGCTGTCAAATCCGCGCCCTCATATGCGCGATATCGCACAGAGCCCGTGCGCGATCATCCATACGCTGTGAGTTGTCTTGTCCGAAGTCGTCAGCAATCGAAGGATCCGCTCGCGGCAGGGGCTGGCGTGTAAACCTCTCGAGGAGCAAAGGTGATGTACACATTGAAAACTTCGATGATGGCAGTGTTGGTCGCGGCGATGCTGGTGGGTTCATGGCCGGCACAGGCCGGGATCGTCGGTACGGAACAGATGGTCAGCAGTGAAGCCCGAGCCGCTTCCCTCGGCAGGATCAACAGCGTGCTGGCCGGCGAAGAGGTGGCCGCTCAACTCGAAGCCTGGGGCGTCGCGCCGGAGGCCGTCGCGCAGCGGGTGGCTGCCCTGTCGGATGCCGAGCTGCAACAACTGGCAGCGTCCATAGAGACCGACCCGGCAGGTGGCGTTCTGGCCGTCATCGGTGTGGTGTTCGTGGTGTTGATCATTCTCCACCTGACCGGTTTCTTTCGAGGCTTCCGTTGACGCTGGCGTGAGACCGGGAGCCACATCATTTGCCCCGTGGCTCCCGCCCGCCATGGCTTTGCGCTGCGGAATGTTCGTGGTGCTATGGGCTGTGGGGACGGGTTGTGCCACCAGTCCGGCGTGGGAGGAGCTGCGCGAGGCGGCACCGGCGCCGGAACTCGTCGCCGTTCCCTTCTTCCCGCAGGAGACTTATCAGTGCGGTCCCGCGGCGCTGGCCACGGTGCTCGCGCATGGCGGCATCGAGGTGACGCCGGAAATGCTTGTCTCCCGAATCTATGTTCCAACCCGTCGCGGCAGCCTGCAGGCGGAACTGCTGGCTGCCGCACGCAGCCATGACCGGGTACCGTATCTGCTGCCGGGCTCACCCGAGCTGCTGGTGGATGAGGTGCGGGCCGGCCGCCCTGTCCTGCTGCTGCAGAATCTGGGGTTCGAGCGCTGGCCGATCTGGCACTACGCAGTACTCGTTGGCTTCGACCCCGCCGAACGGACGTTTCTGTTGCGCTCCGGGACTGAAGCGAGGCACGAGGTTGGTGTGCGCGGGTTTTTGGCGAGCTGGGAGCGCGGCGGGCGCTGGGCCATCGTGGTGGTACCGGCGTCCGAGCCGCCGGCGGCTGCCGACGCTCTGGGGTGGCTGGGAGCGGTGGCACCTTTCGAGTCCACCGGCCATCTTGAGATGGCAGCCGAGGGCTACGAAGCCGGCGTGAAACGCTGGCCGGATGAGGCCGTGGTATGGACGGCGCTGGGGAACGTTCGCTACCTGCAGCGGGATCTGGCGGGCGCCCAGGAGGCCTATGGCCGGGCACTGGCGCTCTCATCGGGGAACTGGACGGCGCGCAACAACCTCGTGCGCACGTTCATGGCGCAGGGTTGTGCAGGCCATGCCCGGCAATGGATAAGTGATGCCGGCCGTCCGCCGGACGGGTTTGCGTCGACCTGGAAACGCACGCTGGACGAGCTCGCCGAAACGGAGCAGCGTGACTGCCAAGTGCCGCAGTAACCGGCCCCGTCCGCGTAATGCGTGGCGGTGCACTTTGGTGGTTGTGACGAAACGTTCATCGAGCACGCGCTGTGCCGTCTTTTATGTGTGGTAACGTACATACGTCGCGGGCAAGTGGTTCCTATTTTGCGTCGATTCTGCGTCTGAAGTGGATGTCGGTCATGGCTCACTCGAATCAGTCCCCCACGGCAGGGTTGCAGGCTCAGGCAGAGCCGCCGAAGCACGAAGACAATCTGCTGCTCAACGCGCTTACACCTGCGGTCAGAGGGCGCGTCAGCGAGAACCTGAAGCTGACCGGGTTGCCGCTTGGCGAAGTGCTCTATGAGTCAGGTGACGTCATGAATGACGTCTACTTTCCGACCAATTCCATCGTTTCGCTTTTGTATGTGATGGAGGACGGGAGCTCGGCGGAGATCTCGGTGGTGGGTAACGAGGGTATTGTCGGCATCGCGTTGTTCATGGGGGGGCAGAGCACCCCGAGCCGAGCGGTGGTGCAGAGTGCCGGGTATGCCTATCGGCTGGCGGGCAGGTTCTTAAAAGACGAGTTCCGACGCCACGGTGAACTGCACCACCTGTTGCTGCGCTACACCCAGGCGCTGATCACTCAGATGGCCCAGACCGCCGCTTGCAATCGGCACCACAGTATCGACCAGCAGCTTAGTCGCTGGCTGCTGCTGTCCATGGATCGCCTGAAGGGTGATCATCTGGACATGACCCAGGAGCTGATTGCGAACATGCTGGGAGTGCGTCGGGAAGGCGTCACGGAAGCGGCCAGCAAGCTCGCTCGTGCCGGCGTCATTCATTACAAACGCGGCCACATCACGATTCTCGATCGCCCGGCGCTCGAAAAGCGCAGCTGTGAATGCTACGCGGTGGTGAAGCGGGAGTCTGATCGCCTGCTGGACAATTTCACATATCCCCCGCCCGGAGTGACTCCCGAAGGCGAGTGACTGTTACCCTAACTTACAGGTCGACGATGCGTTTCGCGCGAAAGCCGGCGGGCATGGTGGCTTCAGGCCCCGTCTGCTGATTGATCAGCGCCAGCTCAGCTAGCGGAATACCGGATGGATAGGCGTCGTTGAATTGCGCAACCGTCATGGCCCGTGCAAAGGAGACGATCTGCAGCCGATTTGGCTGCCGCGTCAGGGCCGTCGAGTCCGTCAGACGGGCGAAGCTCCTGATCGAACGTCGGAATGTCGCCTCGTGACCGGCCATCTTCGCCGACGGTGCATAGGCCAGAATCTGGTAGGTGCGATCGACGTAGGTGATGAACCCGGCGATTCCTCCCACCGTTCCCTGCTCGGTCTGCGCTTCGAACGCAGCGACAACGGTCGGCAGACCATTGACCGTTTCCTGAGCCTCGCTTCCTGAGCGTAGGCCTTCCTGCCCCAAGAACCTGGCGGATGCCTCCCGCTGCGTGCCGGGAACGATGGTCAGCTGGATCAGCGCGTCCTGTGCCGGACTGCCGGCGAGGACGGCCTGCGCGAGGTTCCGGACCATCCAGTCCTGCGGCAGATCGATCTGAAACTCGAGATCCGGATGAAGGAAGCGATTCTCCTCGAAAAAACCGTTCCGTGGATTCGCTCCATAAATCAGTCCATCAATGCGCTCCATGTAATCCTTTTCCCCAATGCGCAGGGGCTCAGAACGTTCAGGTCGAGTTGCGAGCCGTTTCTTGATTCGGGCGATGCGCTCCCCGGGGTCGGGATGCGAGGTCATCCAGGTCGGAACCGGACTGTGGCCGGCAAGCGTGGCGGACTGCTGCAGCGCCGCGAACACGTTGACCATCTCAGCGACGTCATAGTCCTGTGCCAGCGCGTAGCGGTACCCGAGGTCATCTGCCTGGCGCTCGGCGTCCCGGCCGTAATTCAGGAACAGCACCTGGAGGCCAGCGGCGGCGAGATCCCCGAACTGGGCGACGGTCGGACTGATGATGGAGCCCACACCGAGACCGATCTGGGCGAGCTGTGCGCGGCTTATCATGGCCACGGAGTGGCGCGCCGTCACATGGCCGATTTCATGTCCAAGCACGCTGGCAAGCTCCGCCTCGTTGCGCATCAGCGCCAGCAGCCCGCGGGTGAAGAAGATGTAGCCGCCTGGAGCGGCAAAGGCATTGGGCGTCGGGTCGTCCACCACCCGGAACGTCCACGGTAATTCTGGCCGTTCTGAGGCAGCGGCGAGCTGAATGCCGATGCGCTGGATGTAGTCCTGCAGTTCGGCGTCGTCCACCAGTCCGAGCTGTGCCTCCGCGCTGGCGGCAGACTGCTGGCCTATTGCGATTTCCTGGGCTTCAGTGATGAGCGCGAGTTCGCGGTCTCCGGATACCGGGTTGATCGCACAGGAGCTGAACCACAAAGCGGTGGCAGCGAGCAGTAGAGGACGCTTCATGATGCAAATCCTGGTTTGCCCGACAGGACGGTCCTGATGTGGACAAGTCTGGACCAGGACCACACTTCCGAATCTGAAACGCCGGTGGCGCATCGTTGCATCACCGGCTCACGCCTCAGATCCTCCGACGCAGCGTCAAGCCGAAACCGCCGAGCAGGGACAGGAGGCCACCCAGTGCGAACCAGGGCAGCGGGCCTGAGGTCTGTGGCAGCACGGAGGGCAGCGGATCACGCTGTGCTACCGCCTGCCTTGGAGCGGCCGGCTCCGGCGTTTCCGCCGTGGTCGCGGGCTCCTGACTGACGGTTGCGAGCTCACCACCGGGTTCCGTAGCGAAGCCGTAACCGCCCTCGGGTACGTAGAGATTGACCGTGTCGGTGGAACGCAGCTGCCTGAACGGCGTGGGCTGATTGTCGATGTACGCGACCTGATTGGCCGTCGGCCGGAGCCGCACTTCCTCGATGGAACGGCCACGCTGATCGCGGACGCTGAAAACCACATCCCCGTCCCGATTGACCCGGACGAACCTGGCCTCGAATCGGGCCCAGGTCCTGTCGCCGGCGACCACCACCTCCTTGCAGGCGTCGATCAGGGCCGGATGGCTACTCCGCATCGTGTCGTTCCAGCGGATCTCGGCACAGGATTGCGGCTGGGAGCGTTCGGACGGGAATTGCTGCTGCTGCGCTGCGACGGAACTGGCGCCAAGCACGCTCCCCAGCAGCACGGAGCCCGCACAAAAGGCCTTCATTTTGTTCATGTGACGTCCCTCATGGTTCTAGTTGGAAGGGTCGGCTGCTGCCGCCCTGACGATGAAGCGTTGCGGTGCATGGCCGACGAAATAGAACGGGTAGCAGGTCACCAGTGTCAGAACGTCCTCCCCGGTGTCGGCGAGGACGTGCACCTCGGTAGGCTCGACGATGGACATGCCGGTGACGTGGTACCTCAATCTGCCTTCCAGCGTCTCGAGGTCGATGCGATCGCCCACGGCGATGTGTTCGAGGCCACGAAAGAACGTGTCCCGATGTGCGGCGATGCCAACGTTCCCGGGGGTTCCGGGCGGCGCCGTGCCTTCGATCAAGCCCGCGCCGCGGCGCAGCACGGTTTCTGACGTGCCGTAGGTCACCGGGACTTCGAGGTCGATCCCCGGAATGCGCAGTACCGCAAGGACTGCATCGACGTCGGGTTCTGAAGATGCGGCGGAGGGCGTCGTTGTGCCCGCTGATTGCTGCGCCATGACGAAACCGGTGAGATCGCGTTGCCCCGCGGATTGTCCCCACGCCTGCGCACCAAGATAAATCGTGAGCAGCGTGATGCCGGCGATCCACAAGACCAGTTCGATCAGTTTCATGATGCCGCGCGCCCGATGGAGAGGGCAGCCAATCTAAGGCCGCGCAAAGGGTTAGTCTGTGCCACATCGAACACAGCGGACCCCGGCCAGGAACGATCCTTTGGCCCCGCGGGCTGCCCCGCCTGGGTGCACCAGCGAACGGACGGTGACGCGGCTGCATGCCACTCTCCGTCGCTCGGAGCGATCACAGTGGCTGTTTCCCCCTCAGCGGTACGCAGTTCTGCTGCTGGAGTGAACGCATTGAACAAGGCACACGGAGGGGCTGTCGTAAATCGATTGATCGCCGGTTTGCCGGCGGCGGAGCCGCAGCGCATTGCTCAATTGCTGCGAACCGGTGGAGCTCGCCTTTGGCACCGTGCTGTACAGGCAGCATGAGCGCTACGAGCACGCCCACTTTCCCGTGACGGCCTTCATCTCCCTCATGGCCTCCGTTGGCGGACATCCACCGATGGAAGTCGGCATGGTCGGTCGTGAGGGCATGCTGGGGACTTCCATGCTCCTGGGCGTGGACCTGGCGCCGAATCATGCGGTGGTGCAGGCGCAGGGAATGGCCCTGCGCATAGGCACGACGGCACTGCGCGATCTGCTTCCCGACAACCCGATTCTGGTGGGGAGCCTGAGGCGCGGCTGCTACCGCTCGATGGTGCAGACGGCGGCCTGCACACGTTTCCATCCGGTCGAGGCACGGCTTGCGCGCTGGTTGCTCATGACGCACGACCGGGCGCAGGCGGACGAATTCCACCTGACGCATCAGCTTCTTGCCGACATGCTCGGCGTTCAGCGCAGCGCCGTAACCATTGCGTCCGGAACCCTCAAGTCTGACAGACTGATCGAGTATTCACGGGGCAGGATAAATGTTCTCGACCGCGCCGGCCTCGAGGCCGCATCCTGCGAATGCTACGCGGCGGAGCGGTTCCCGATCGCGGATTGAGTTTCCGCGCGAAGCATCCGTTTCCGAAGAAGCAGAATGACTCTGGCGCAGCGTTCCGCACCTGTCCCAGCCCGGCTGTCCAACAGCCACGCTCGCGGTGATCAGGCGATGCCCGGCCCGCTACCGGCAGGCGATGGAAGCATGTACTCTCGATCGACTTGATGGCAGAATTTGGACTGTGGACATCGATTGAAGTACGTTGTACGGACGCTGCGGCTTTTGGGGGCCGCAGACGTTTTTGGGGCGTGGAGCCAACAGCAATGCAATTCATCGATCGCAGTCGGCTCGACTCCATCGAGGCCGATTCGTTTCGCGCCCGGAAACCGTATCCCTGGACCAATCCGGCTGGATTGTTGCGGAGTGATGCGTATGAGCAACTGCGCTGCGACCTGCCGCCGGTGTCCGCCTTCAACGTCCGGTTCGGCAAAAAGCGCCGGCACGGTCAGCGCCCCCATGATCGTTATGTGCTCGAGTACCAGGACGATCTGGATATCGCCGACAGCTGGCACGAATTCGTTGCGGAGCTGCGCGCGCCCGCCTACCAGGATTGGGTGGCGGACATGCTCGGGGCGCGGCGCTTCTTCCTCACCTTCCACTGGCACTACACACCCAATGGGTGCTCCGTGTCCCCTCATTGCGACGCGCCGCGCAAGCTCGGCTCGCACATTTTCTACTTCAATAACGAAGATGACTGGCGTCCGGAGTGGGGCGGACAGACGGTGATCCTCGACGATGGCGGCCGCTTCAGCTCTCGCAGGGCGCCGGTCTTCGAGGACTTCGATCGGGAATACGAAGCGTCCGCGCTCGGCAACCAAAGCCTGTTTTTCGGTCGCAACGGCAATTCCTGGCACGGGGTGAGGGAGATCCGCTGTCCCGAAGACCGGCTGCGCAAGGTGTTCATCGTCGTGGTCAACCGCATCTCGCCAGCGGCCCTGCTGAAGCGGGCGACGCTAGCGCTACGCGCCGCATCCTGAGCGCACCCGCGCTACGCCTCTCCAGCGTCCAGGAAGTCGAGCACCAGCGCCACGAATCCCTCCGTTCCCATGGTGATGGACGTCTGCGCATCCGGCGCGAATAAGGGTTAATGATTTGCCGCCGGGGCTTCGCCGTGCGCCCGATGCGCCTCGCATACCTCCCGAGCGGTACCGCCGACCCAGAACATGAACGTGGGAAGGGCGGCTGCCAGGGATTGTCGTCTCCGGTATTGCAAATAAGAATAGTTATCACTAGCATTCCTTTCTGTCCCGTTGCGAACGCAACTTCCCGGAGTCTTGCAATGACCCCCGCCGCCGATGTCAGAGCCCAAGGCTCTTCGCTTAAGTTCCGAAAACGCTTGCTTCCTCTGGCGCTGCTGGCCGTCCACGGCGGTTGGTCCACGGTGGTGCAGGCTGACGAAACCATGCAGGCGAAGCGCGAGCGTCCGATGCCTGTCATCGAGGTCATCGGTCGTAGTGAGGATGCCGTGTCCAGACAGACCGGGTCGGTGGTCATTCTCACGGCGGAGGATTTCGACCGCATGCAGCCCCTTTCCACCGAGGACATGCTGCGGCGGGTGCCGGGCATCAACACCAAGTCCGAGGAGGAGACGTCCATCGTCGCCAACATCGGTCTGCGTGGACTCAGCGCCAGTGAGTCGAAGTCCCTGGTCCTCGAGGATGGCGTACCCGTCGCCCCGGGCTTGTTCATAGGCAACGAGCGGTACTTCAATCCCCGCATCAGCGCATGGAGCGCATCGAAGTCCTGAAGGGGTCCGCCGGGCTCCGCTACGGGCCCTCCACGATCGGCGGCGTCATCAACTACCAGACCAAAACGCCGGATGACGGTGTGATTCTGTCGGGACGGGTCGGTTCCTTCGACACCCGGGAGACGACACTGGAGGCCGGCGGCCGCACCCGCTCGGGCGACGCGTTCGGTGGCATCGTGGTCACCCATGCCCGCAGCGACGGGTTCATGGACAAGGGTTACGAAATGACCGACGTCATGTTCAAGACCGGCCTGGCCATCGGCGACAGGCAGTCCCTGGGCCTGAAGGTGTCCTGGCACGAGAACGATGCGAACATCTCCTATCGCGGGCTCTTGCTCGGCGACTTCGAGGCGGGTGCGACCTACAATCCTGCGCCGGACGACTTCTACCTGACCGACCGTATCGCCTTCGACGTCAACCACGAGATCGCGCTGAGCGAGCAGGTGACGCTGACGACGCTGCTCTACTTCAGCGACGTCACCCGTGACTACTGGCGCTACGATGTGGACACGCCAGCCTCCAATGCCGCGGGACGCTGGGTGTATCGGGACACGGTAACCGGCAACAATCGTTCCTTCGAACGCTACGGTTTCGACGCCCGTCTGACCTTCGAGCATGCGTTGTTCGGTATCGCGAACGACGCCGAGATCGGTGTGCGGGGGCTGCGGGAAGAGTCGGACGACACCCGCATCAGAGCGACCCGCGAGCAGGACCGCACAGGCATCAACGACCGCCACCGCATCGACTCCGCTGAAAGCATCGCCTTCTACGCTCAGAATCGCTTTGCCGTGACCGAGCGCTTGGCGTTGACGCCGGGGCTGCGCATTGAAACCTATGAGCAGAAGCGAAAGATCCTCACCGAAAACAATGCTACGGCCAAGACGTCCAACACTGAGTTTTTGCCTGGGTTCGGATTGACCTTCGATGCTGCGGAGCATACTCAGATCTACGGTGGTGTTTATCGAGCCTTTGCGCCCGCGACCAATGGAGTGGCCCTCGATGGCCTCACCGATCAGAATCTCGATGCAGAGCGCTCCGACAACTTCGAGCTGGGCTTGCGAGGCGTCCATGGCGCGTTGACCTATGAGGCCGCCGTGTTCCGCATGAACTTCGATAACCAGGTGGTCACCGGCAATACCGATCCGAATCTGTCCCGGTCCAATGCCGGCAAAACGCTGCACCAGGGCGGGGAACTCGCCCTGGCCTATACACTCGGTGGCGGCTTCGCGCTGAGCGGAAACGTCACCTATGTGCCGACCTCCAGATTCGAGAGCGGCGACAATGAAGGCAACCGGATTCCCTACGCACCCAAATGGCTGGCCAACGCGTCGCTTGAATACAGCCAGGCCGGGTTCCGGGCCGCGCTCATGGTCCACCATAGGGGCGCGCAGTTCGGTGACGGAAGCAATCAGCGGGACATCCCCACGGACGCGGCCGGAGGCATCTGGGGCGGGCGCATGGACGCCTACACCCTGTTCGACCTCACGGCGCAGTATGACGTCTCGCCGCATTTGATGGTCTTCGGAGCCGTGAAGAATCTCACCGACAAGCGCTACATCACCGGTTTCCGGCAGGGTATCTATGTCGGGCCGGAGCGCTCCCTTGAATTCGGCGCCCGCTATCACTTCTGAAGCGCCGAGCGCCTGCTGACCTGCTCGGCGTAAAGCTCGTCCTCGGAGAGGTCCCTCCCTGCTGGCATGCATCGGCCTTGCAGAGGTTCGTCACCTTGACGGCCATCCTCCTGGCGTCGACGCTTGGCTCAGGACATGGGAGGAGGACGCACGATGCTGCCTGGCAGGTTGACGGGGTCGTACCTGGCACACGAAAGCACCGCAGCTATCGGCTGCGCTTGCGCGTTCCTGGAATCTCAAGCCACGCCCAGTAGCGCTTCGAGCGCGTTGCGCACGGCATCGGCATCATCCGGTGCCAGCCTGCCCAGCTGCCCGCGAACCAATCGATGATCCAGGGTGAACAGCTTGAAACGGACCATCGAGGGGGCGGGTAGCCCTGCTTTGGCAAGGTCGTCGATTTTGCAGTCCAGTGGCCAGGGTGCGTTGTCCTGCGAGGTGATCATCGCCATGACCGAGTGGCCCGCGGGCGTGTTGAAGGTCGGGGCTTCTGACAGCACCAGGGCCGGGCGATTCTTGCTGCGCTTGCGGTCGGCGAACGGGAACGGAACGCGCACGACGGCGAAGCGTTCAAAGGTCGCCATAGGCTTTCTCGTCAGCGGCGCTCGTCCATTCGCTCAGGGTGGCCTCGACGGCACGCAGGTAGTCCACGTCCAGCGGCTGGACTCGGCGCACGGTCGCTGTTCCGTCCGGTCCGATCTCCCAGGCGATCAGATCGCCCGGCTTCACGTGCAGTGCAGCCCGCACTTCCTGCGGGATCGTGGTCTGACCCTTCGTGGTGATTTTGGCGACAGCAGCCATCGTAGTGCTCCGGTAGTTCAGTATTACTTCCTTACTTTACTGCGCGCGGAAGATGCCATCAAGTGAGGTGGAGGGCGCCGGGCTGTTCAACGGTGCTGCGAGGCAAGGGTTCGGTTCCGGGTCCAAGCTGACAGTGGTGTCGAGAGGAGTTCGCCATGTCGAGATGGACCCGTATCTGCCTGCTCGTGGTGTTGCTGCCCGCTGCTGCGGCGAGCACCGGCACTCCGCCTGCTGCGCACGACTGCCACGCCCCCGGCCGGCCGGCGGACGACCAGGAGGACCGTCGCTGGCAGGCTTTCCTGCAGGACGTCGACAGCTACCGTGCCTGCATCAGCGACTTTGCAGCTGAGAGCGAACGCGCAGCTGTTGCGCACCGGGAAGCCGCCCGCAAAGCGGTGGCCGACTGGAACGACTTCGTACGTCGGGAGCTGAATGCGCCGGCTGACTTCCCCTGGCCACCCGGCCAGGAATGACGCGCGAGGGGAGCCATGTCGCCGCGCATCAGGCGGGCGTCGTGGCGATTCTTGCGGCTGGCACGCAGGCGCAGGGCGCTCGAGCGCAGTTGGGACGGTTTCGGTTTGAAAAGTTGGACGCTGCCGCACAGCGGCAGCGTCCAAGGTCAGGCAGATCAGAACGTCAGGCTCATGCGGCCATAGATCTGCCGGCCATTGCGGCCGAAGGGAGCGAGATTGGAGAACGGCGTTGCGCTCGTCCCGTTCAGTGCGGCAGGCGTACGGGTGGGGTAGGTATCGAACAGATTGTCCACACCCAGTGAGACGCGAAGATTCTCCGTCACGTCCATGCGACCCTCGAGATCCACAACCCACTTCGCGCTCAAATCGAAGTCGTTGGCCGGTGTCGTCCCGGCTGACAGTACTTTACCGTAGCGTACGCCTCTCAGCGTCGCACCGAAGTTCTCCATGCTCCAATTCACGGTCGCCGTGAACTTGTCCTGAGGCGTTCCTTTTTCGAAGCGGAGCGTGTTGATCCGGCCGAACAGCGTCGGGGCAGGATCCAGCGCAGCCAATTCATCCGTGATTGGCACCTTCTTCACGTCGATCGAGTTGAAGTTGGCCGCAAGGGTCACATCGAACAAGCCGAGATTGTCCGTTGCGATCGGATAGTTGGCGACAATGTCGACACCTTTCGTGACGGTGTCCACGCCGTTGATGAAGAAGCGCCCGCCACCGATGGCGACAAAGCCCTGGTCTTCGAGGAACTGCCGCACGTTCGCCTGAGTGAGGTTCTCCGAAAGGACGATCTGATCGTCGATCTCGATGCGATACGCGTCCACGGTGAGGCTCAGATCACCTAACTGTGCCACGAAGCCAAGGGAGAAGTTGAGGGACTCCTCCGCATCGAGTTCCTGTGCCCCGAGGGCTTCTGCGACCTCGCTGGTCGCGGGGAACGTAGTGATGTCGAATGGCACTCCGTCGATGAAGTTGGTGGACGTGGCGGTGAAGAACTGCTGCTGCAGCGAGGGCGCCCGGAAACCGTTCTGAACGGTACCGCGAACCGCGAACGCGTCGTTCACGTCGTAACGGGCAGAGAGTTTCCCGGCAATCGTCGAACCGAAGTCGGAATAATCCTCGACGCGAACTGCAGCGGAGAGGAGCAGCTGCTCGGTCACTTCGCCTTCCACGTCGACGAAAGCGCCGACGGCACGTCGATTCTCACTGACTTCGTTCTCGGGACGGAAACCGGGAAACACCTGGGAGCCTGAAGCCGTGGGGTTACCGTTCAGCAGTACGCCGCCATTGATGTAGGAATCCGGCTCGCCGGCGCTGATGGAGTAGCTCTCACGGCGCGCTTCGATGCCAACGGCCACGTTGAGCGGTGAGTGAATGCCGACGTCGAAACCGCGTACGCCTGTAACGTTGAACGTCAGCTGATCAGCATCAAAACCACCGGCATCGAAGACGGTACCCGAGTCAGCACCCAGCGAGCGGTTCACCGTGTTACGAATGGTGAAGTCCATGCTGTTGTAGCCATAAACGAGCGATGCGTCCATATCCCAGTCGCCGATGTTCCAGGTGGTGCCACCCGCAATGCTGAAGTCTTCGACTTCAGGGTTGATCAGCGGCAGGAAGCCATCTGGATGAACCTCGATCACGTTGCGCGCGTCGAGTGCCCGGCGATAGAAGCCGGCAGAAGTCGCCTCCCGGTTCTGGTAGCTCGCCCACCCGTAGAGCGCAACACCGTTGCCGAGCTCGTAGCCCGTGTTGGCGAACAGCGTCCACTGCTCGACGTCGGGATCGCCGTACCAGTGACTGAAGCGATCGAAGGTCTCCTCACGCGGATCGAAGCTGCCATCGGGCAGCAGCGGATACTGCTGGCGTACGTCGAAGCCGCCGCGCTCGGTACGATCGGCGTCCTTGTACTCACCGGCCAGCGTCAGGAAGCCGGCGTCTCCCAGGGCGAATCCCTTCCAGGCGGACAGCACCAGCGTATCGCCGTCCTTTTCGCGACGGCTCGTCTGCTCCAGCTGCGGCCAGGTGGCACCATCCACCGCTACGACGTTCTGGTTGGTTCTGACCTTCGTGTTGCGGGTGCCATAGCGGATGTCGAAGGCACCGCCATCGCGATTTTCCCGCAGGCGCACGTTGACCACGCCTGCGATGGCGTCGGAACCGTACTGTGCGGCCGCGCCGTCACGCAGCACTTCGATGCGCTCGACCATGGCCATGGGAATGGTGTTGAGGTCCACCGCCGAGGATCCGCGACCGACCGTGCCGTTGACGTTCACCAGCGAAGCCTGGTGGCGACGCTTGGAGTTCACCAGCACCAGCGTCTGATCAGGGGCCAGGCCCCGGAGTGTTGCCGGACGGATGGTGTCGGTACCGTCGGCCAGGCCGGGCCGGGGGAAGTTGAACGACGGTACGACCTGGGCAAGGGCCTGGTTCAGCTCCGTCGTGCCACTCTGAGCCAGGGCGTCACGGTTGATCACGTCCACTGGGGAAGCGGTGTCGAGGTTGGTCCGATTTGCCACGCGAGTACCCGTCACCACCACTTCCTCGATGGCGCGCATCTGGCGTTGCTCTTGGGCAAGTGCTGGCACGGCGGCGGCAAGGCTCGTCGCAGTTGCCAGCAGCATGGCATTACGAAGTTTGTTGTTCTGCGTCATGTTTTTGTCCCTCGTTTATGTGAGCGGAACGCGGGCGAAGTTGGCGCCTGCTGATCCGTATCGCGCAGCAATCCCCTTGAAGCATGACGAGCGGCGATATCGCCACGAGCGGTTGAGAACCCGGCAACATGCAAGACGTACAACGGGCCTCCGGCGCAGGGCTCAGTTGCAGGTGCACTTCGTTAAGCACGTGCGAACGGACGGCGCCAGGGGAGCTGCGCAACAAGATTGAAACATAATGAAAGAAAAGGCAATAGATTTGATGCTGTCGGACAGCCGGTCAATCCAGCGCGCCCGCCATGCTGATCCGAGGCAGCGACGTTGCTGGATGCAGGGCGGGTGTGGCGCGCGCTGGGCCATCTTGCGCGCTCGTTGATCAGGTATGTGGAGGCAGCACGAACAGACACACCAGCAGTGCGTAACTCATGAGCCACGTGCACTGCATGGGGAAAGGTGTCTTCTTCAGCCGCTCGCAGCTGCCGAGGATCTCGCTGCAGCTCAATGACCAGGCCAAGGCCAAGGCGATCTGCCGCTCCAAGATTCGCCGCAGACTCATCGCGTCGGCGTCACGGTCGACCAGGCTGCATTATTGCGGAACCCGATGAGAAAGCCAGTGCGGTACCGAGAAAGCCTGCGGCGCGCAGGCGCGGGTCTTCGCCGCGAGGGAGCAACCGCTCCCCGAGCGTGTACCATCTCGGGGGTCCCGGTTTGAATCGGCTGTTGGAGAACGTCGTCCATGTTCAGTTTCGGTCTTATGCCAGCCTCGAACGGAGGCAGGCAGCGGTCACGGCCATGGGTCCTGGCTGTCGTGTCCGGGTTGGCCCTGCTGACCGGTGCCGGAGCGCTTGGCTTACAGCCCGATGCGGCGGAACCCGTCGCCTACACGCTGGATGGCCAACCGCTCTTTCCCAGTGCCCTCAGCGTCGAGACAGAGGAGCGGTTGAACGCGGACGTGGACGCAGCCCGGGAGGACTTTGAGGCCGATCCCAGCGAAATGCACACGATCTGGCTGGGCCGCCGACTGGCCTACCTGCAGCGTTTCCCCGAGGCTATCGCGACGTTCACGGATGGCGTGGAACGCTTTCCGGACTCCTACCGCCTCTATCGCCACCGCGGTCACAGGCATATCAGCGTCCGCGACTTCGACGCGGCGATTGCGGATCTGGAGCGGGCCTATGCGCTGATGCCAAAGGGAATGTCCGAGACGGAGCCGGACGGCATTCCGAATGCGCTCGGCGTGCCGCTGTCCAGCACCCAGTTCAACGTTCTCTACCACTTGGCGCTGGCGCATTACCTGAAGGGTGATTTCGAGGCGGCCGAGCCCATCTGGCGCGAGTGCCTCGAGTACTCGACCAATCCGGATCTGCTGGTGGCCACCACGGACTGGCTGTATATGACTCTGCGTCGTCTGGGCGATGAGGATGCCGCTGTCGATGTGCTCACAGCCATCACGCCGGAGCTGGAGGTGATCGAGAACGAGAGCTATCTGAAACGGTTGCGCATGTACCGCGGCGAGATCGCGATGGACGCGCTGTTCAGCACCGATGCCGATAACGCGGCATTGATGCTGGCCACCCAGGGGTATGGCGTTGCCAACTGGCACTTCTATCACGGCGACCGCGAGCAGGCGGCAGCCGTGTGGGAGCAGATCTTCGCCACCGGGTCCTGGGCTGCATTCGGTTACATCGCCGCCGAAGCTGACGCCTTCCGGGCGGGGACCGGATCACGGTAGACCCATGATCCGGACCGACCTGGCCTCGATCCGCTGTGATCAGGCGGCGCGGCCGGCAAGCGCGGTGGCGACGGCAACGCCGAGCCCCAGTGTTCGCGGATCACCCATCAGGGTGGACACCATGCGATTCATCACGAACGCGTAGGTGGTGCGCGCATCCAGGTCGGCGATGATCAGGGATCCGCCCCAGCCGCCCCAGAAGGCAGCGCCTGGCGGCAGCGGCATCATCTCCTGGGACAGGCCGTAGCCCATGCCGAAGCGGGTAGGCATGTTCAGGACGAGATCGACGCCGGTGATCTGTGCGTCCAGGGCGCGGCGTGCACCCGCTTCGCTCATGATGCGCTTGCCGTCCAGTTCACCACCGCAGGCGAGCAGGGCCTGGGCGCGGGCCACCGAGCGGGCGTTGCCATGGCCGTTGGCGGCGGGAATCTCGGCCCGGCGCCAGGCGGTGTCGCGGGACTGCATGGCAGACGTCGGCGGGTTGGCGAAGGTGCGTGCAGAAACGGAGTCCGGACGCCCGCCGGTGGCCTGGCCGAGATTCTCTTGCGGCGGAATGAGATCGCCGATGCGGTGGTCGTGCTCAGGGCCGGTACCGATGTGGAAGTCGATGCCCAGCGGCTCCGCGATTTCGTCGCGGAACACGGCGCCGAGGCTGTGGCCGGTGGCGCGCTTGACCACCTCGCCGAGCAGATAACCCTGAGTGATGGCGTGATAGCCGCTGGCCGTGCCCGGCGTCCACCAGGGTGCCTGAGCGGCAAGCAGGCTGCATAACCGATCGTGATCGTAGAGGTCCTCCTTCTTGACCGGTGTGTCGAGGCCGGAAAGGCCTGCCGCGTGCGCAAGGAGATGGGCGATGGTGACGTCGGCCTTGCCCTCGGCTGCGAACTCCGGCCAGAAGCGCGCGACCGGATCATGGAGGTCGAAGACGCCACGGTCCGCCAGCATGAGCATGGTCAGCGCCGCCATGGTCTTGGTGGTGGAATATACGTTGACGATCGTGTCTTCCTCCCAGGGCAACTCGCCGGCCGCGTCCCGGGTTCCGGCCCAGAGATCCACCACCGGTTCGCCGTCGACGGTGACGCAGACCGAAGCGCCGTCATCGAGGCCGCGGTTGAAATTACTGGTGAACGCGTCGCGTACGCCCTCGAAACCGGGTGCGCAGTGGCCGTGAATCTCGGTGTTGCCCGTGCTGTTCATTCGTCGTTCCCTCCCCATGCGGTAGCCGTGGTACGGCTTAGCCGGAGCACGATAACCCAATGTCCGCAGGGGAATCGAATGCCTGAAAGCCCTCGGTGAAGTGTCTTGTTTCAGGTCTGGGAAGGCGTATGCGAAGCGACGCCCGGTAGGCTCGATGATCGCTCCGGGTGTGTTCCTCAGGGGCTGATCGGTAGGCGGTCATCGTCGTCGCCCTGGAACACGCCGCCGGTTTCCAGCTCGAACAGGGCCCGCAGCAGCTCGCGCCACTGGGCGTACTGTTCCTCCACCGAACCGGCCAGCCCGTGGACCCTGCGGTTCAGCTCCAGGACGGCCGGGGCGGTCTCATTGACGAATCCTGCCGCGAGGCCGACGAACTCCTGCTCGAAGATCTTGGCCCATCGGTAGCGGTCGTAGTTGCGGCGCAGCACTTCGAAGTTGTCGGCCGACTGCATGCTGTTGCGGGCGCGACGCCGGCTCGTCTGCGCTTCTACGACCTGGTCGTGGGAGTACTGCCGCCAGAGATCGTAGAGGTGCTTTACGTCCAGGTAGAGCGCGTCGTAGTACTCGTCGATGGTGTCGATAAATATGTGGTGACGTTCGCGCATCGCCGCCACCCGGGCGAGCATCGGATCATTGCCAGCCGGAAGTCGAGCGAGCGAGAGGCGACCTTGCCCATCCGAACCCAGCATGGCGTCGAAGGCATCCGGAGAAAGATCGGCGGCGTGGTTCAACTCCGAGATGTGGATGAGGGTCTCGATATCCCGTTCAGTCCGTTCCGTTTTGGCCGTGAGCAGGTCGTTGGCGATCTGCGCGTAGACGTCCAGGAACGGGTCCTTCATTTCTTCTCTCGGGCCGTCGCCCATGGCCGAGGGTGTCTGCTGGTAATGCATGCTGTACGCGCGGCCGGAGTAGACGCGGTCGAGCCACTCGCGACCGCTGCTGTCCGTGGCTTGCACATGCAGGGTCAGGCTGGCGCCGCTGGATTCGATGATGGTGCCTCGGATGAGCAGGTCCACGGACGGATCGTCCTCAGGCAGCACTCGCACGACACCCCACTGGTTGGAGGCCATCAGGGTGTTCCTGAGCACCACCGGCAGGTAGTGCGTCTCCATGGTGCGGATTCTGGCGAACGTCGTTTCGTTGACCGGCGTGGTGCGGAGGTCCTGCGACGCATTCTCGAAGACGCGCACACCGATATTGAGTTGCAGGTCCTCCCGCGGCGGCTGCGCTGTGGTCATCAGGGTCACAGCACCAACAGGCGGCGGCCCCGGCTCGGGTGCCGGTACCGGCGGGTTCTGGGCGCAGGACGCCAGACTCAGGCTCAGAAGTGCTGCCAGGAGCCAGGGCCCACCCTGTGCCTGTATGGTGATCACCGCTGACGCCGGCTGTGGGTGCTGCAGACCTGGCCTTGGGTGAGCGTCTGCACACACTCGAGTCCCGATGAGCGCGGCTCGTAGCGGGTGAAGAAATGACGCAGATCGAAGGATCTCGAGCCGCGGCTGGACACGCGCGTGAGCATGCTCAGCGTTTCACCCTCGACGTCGAAGCGATGCTGGATGGACACACCCTCGGCGAGCTGAATGTCGAACACCAGCTGGTCACGGCTCCAACCACAGGATTCACTGCCGTGGACGTTGTCGAAGGTCGCCTGACGAGTCTCCCGTGTGCTGCAGATTAACGGCGCGTCGTCGGGGCGTTCGATACGGATCAGCTCGCCGGTCTGCACGATCCGCACACTGTCCGGACGTGTGATCATTTCTGCGAGGCGGGCTTTCGAGATGATGGCACGTGTCTGCCGCCGGGCGCTGCTGATGGCCGTGGGATGGCTGTCGCCACGGCGCTGCTGCAGCTGGGCCTGCTGGTGCACCTGCTGCACCGTGCGGTGCAACGCCTGCTCCCAGTGGTCGCTGCGGCCGTAGTCCTTCTCCCAGTGGCCGCCGAAGTCGGGCCGCAGCAACCTGTCTTCCAACTGCTCGGCGTCGCCGGCCGACGCTTGCGGCCCATGCAGCCACAGCGCCGCCAGCAGTGCGATCGCAGAGAGGCTCCACAGCGGTGGGTGAGTCGTATGGATCATGTCGTCCCTTCGGGGCACCGGCGCAGCCCCCATTCAAACATGGGACCCGCAGCATGCGCCCGAGTTCGATGAGTCGCCGCCGAGGGTCGTGCGGATGGTTCGTATTGATGTCTTCAAGGTATATTGTCGGCGATTGACTCGTGCCCCCGTTGGGGCAGCACAGCCCATCGTGCCATCGAGTTACCCTTGTCCCTCCCTTGAGCTGAAGTGAGTGTTGCCATGCTTCGATCGCTTTTCCTGATCTGCTTGCTTGTCATCGGCGTGGCGGGATGCGGTGATTCGCCTGAAGCGACGCTGGAGCCCATGGCGGATCGCGTGCTGACCGGCGGCGTCGTGGTGACCGTGGATCCGGAACGGCCGGATGCGGAGGCGGTGGCCATTCGCGACGGGAGAATCCAGGCTGTAGGAACGCCAGAGGCCATCGGCCGCCTCGTTGGACCGGACACGGACGTGATCGACCTCGAAGGCCGCGTGGTGCTGCCGGGATTCATCGAGGGGCACGGCCACTTCCTCGGCCTGGGTGATGCGCAGATGATCCTCGACCTGCAGCGGACCGCGTCGTTCGAAATGATGATCGAGCAGGTCGCCGAGGCGGCCGCCGAGGCCGAGCCTGGTGCCTGGATTCTGGGCCGCGGCTGGCACCAGGAGCGTTGGGATCCGGTGCCGGAACCGGCCTACGACGGGGTCGCAACCCACCATGCGATGTCTGCGGTGAGCCCGGACAATCCGGTGCTGCTGACCCACGCCAGCGGGCATGCCTCCTTTGCCAATGCGCGTGCCATGGCCTTGGCCGGAATCGACCGCGACAGCGAAGACCCCGCAGGTGGAACGATTGTCCGGGACGAGGACGGCGAGCCCACCGGTTTTCTGCGCCAGGCGGCGCAGATGCCGGTTCGCCGGGTGCTGCAACAGTCGCGGGCGTCCATGACCGAAGCGGAGCGTCAGACGCGCTTCCTGCGCCAGGTGGAACTCGCGGGCGCTGAGGCGCTGCGCCACGGTGTGACCTCGTTCCACGATCAGGGGACCGGCTTCGAGGACCTCGACCGGCTCATTGCGCTGGCCGACGAGGGCGGCTTGCCGATCCGCTTGCACGTAGCCGTACGCGGTGAGTCCAATGCGGACATGGATCAGCGGCTGCCAGACTACCGCCGGGTGGGCTACGGTGATCATTTCCTGACCATCCGCTCGATCAAGCGTGCCATCGACGGTGCGCTCGGGACCCACGGCGCCTGGCTGCTCGAACCGTACACGGACAAGCCGGATACCTCCGGATTGCCGCAGACGCCGCTTGAGAGCCTCCGGGAAACCGCCGAGGTCGCGCTGCGGCACGGATTCCAGCTCAACACGCACGCCATTGGCGACCGCGGCAATCGGGAGGCGCTGAACGTCTACGAGGACGTTCTGCGTCGGGATGAGGCCGGCGACCGGCGCTGGCGCATCGAGCATGCTCAGAACCTGCATCCGGACGAAGTGCCGCGATTTGCAGCCCTGGGCGTGATCGCTTCCATGCAGGGCATTCACGCGACCTCCGACGGCCCCTGGGTCCCGCAGCGGCTGGGTGCAGAGCGGGCCCGACAGCGTGCCTACGTCTGGCGCTCGCTGCTCGATGCGGAGGCCGTCATCTGTAACGGCACGGACGTGCCCGTGGAGCCCATCTCACCCCTGGCCTCCTACCATGCCTCGGTCAGCCGGATGATGGCCAACGGGGAGCGCTTTTTCCCGGAACAGTCCATGGAGCGGCTGGAGGCGCTGCGTTCCTACACCATCGGTTGTGCGCAGGCGGTGTTCGAGGAGGATCTGCTCGGCACGATCACGCCTGGAAAATTCGCGGATCTCGTGGTCCTCGATGGCAACCCGCTCACGGTCGCTGAAGACCTGCTGCCATCGCTGCAGGTGGAGATGACGCTCGTGGGCGGTGACGTCCGCTACCGGAGGTAAGCGGGTCACTTGATCGCGTCGCCTGCGGCGTGGCGATGGCGCCGCTTGTCCTCGTCGATGGTCTGGGCTAGCGTCTGGGCTGACGATCGAGGACGAACCTGATCGCCAAGCGGGCTCGCGTTCGCTGCAATGACCCGCTGCCGGCAGGCGTCGAGCCGCTCGACGGATGCCTCGGACGTTTCGGCATCATTGCCAGAAGGAGCGCGCGCCATGGCCACACTTGCAGTCGGTCCCGACGACGTCTTGCGCCTGTGCCAGTTGGCGCGTGAGTTTCATGCCCAGGAAGCCGTCGCCGTGCCGGACGATCAGCCGGAAGGTCTCGCCGACGAGTGGCTCGATGACGTATTCGACGACCATCACGAGGATGCCTTTCTCGGCGAATTCCGCGCCATCGTGGCCGACCTGGAACCTGACCAGCAGATGCAGGTCGTCGCGTTGCTCTGGTTGGGGCGCGGTGACTACGAATCCGAGGAGTGGGAGCTGGCGGTGGAAGACAGCGTCGATGCCTGGACTCCGCGTACCGCCGACTATCTGATCGCGCATCCCATGCTCGCTGACCACCTCGAAGAAGGGCTGCGGATGCTTGGCTACGATGTCGAGTAGTGGGTGCAACGGATGCGCGTGCGTCCGCATCCCGGGATCAGCGCCGCAGCAGGCTCAGGAAGACGGACAGGACCACGCTGAGCAGCAGCATGGACGTGATCGGCAAATAGAAGGTGCCGCTCTCGCGCTCGATGCGGATGTCGCCGGGCAGGCGCCCGAACCAGTTGACCAGCCATGGCGCCCAGGTGATCGCAGCTCCGATCAGCACCAGTGTCAGCCCGACGCTGATCAGCAGCTTGCCCACGTCGGTTTCTCCCTTTCCGGATCATCGGCGGTGGTGCCGGCATCGCAGCGTCGAGCCTCAGGGTGAGTGTTGCGAGGAGGCATAGTGCCCGGCAGGTGACGAACGGTCGACGCGCATCGATATGCGTGATCGTGCATCAAAGCGGTGCAAAAAGGTGGGCGAAGGCGGTTGAGTGTTACGCGAAGTAGCATGCCCTTCATCCTGATCGGAGGCCTCTGTGCTGTCGAGTCCGCACGTTCGAGACGTCCCTGCCCATTTGGTCGTTGACAGCTGCCGACGCTGACGCTTATAAGCAAAAAAAGAGATACCCATAAGAGTTATCAAACTGCTGCACCCGTGACGCCAACGGCTCGCGTGCAGCTTAAGGGGAGGGAAGTTATGCGTTCATACCCGACGTGGGTCGTCGCTTCGTCGTGCGCGGCCGTCATGTTGCCAGTTCATGTCACGGTCGCATCCGAACAAGCCAGTCGACGTGTCATCGAGGAAGTCATCGTCACCGCAGAGCGGCGGGCGGCCTCGATCCAGGACACGTCCATTTCCATCACCGCTTTCACCGGCGAGTTCCTCGATGATTTCGGCATCCGGAATCAGGAGGACCTGCAGAACTTCATTCCGGCCACGACGATCCAGCCCTATGACGCCACCGTGCGCGGGGTGGGTCGGAACTTCCGGGCCTTGGGCGGTGACCCCGGTGTCGCCACCTACATGAATGGCATCTATTCGGAGGACCTTTTGACGGCGACCGCCGCGACCTTCTGGGACGTGGAACGCATCGAGGTTCTGCGCGGGCCGCAAGGGACGCTCTACGGCCGCAATGCCGTGGGTGGCGCGATCAACATTCTTTACAAGGAGCCGACCGATGACTGGGAGGCTTCGGTACGGGGCATCGTCGGCAACTTCGGTACGCTGGAGTACTACGGCATGCTCTCCGGCCCCCTGATTGAGGACACGCTGTCCGGTCGCCTCAACTTCAGCCTGCGCGATCGGGATGGCGTCATCGACGAGATCGGCCCCGGCGGCAAGGATCTCGACTCGCTGGGCAGCCGCAACATCGCGTTGCAGTTGCGCTGGACGCCGCTCGACAACGTGACGGTCAATCTGCGCCAGAACCTGATGAACAACGACCGCATCATGGGTGGCGCCAACGGCGGCGGTCTGTTGGTGCTGAACGAGCAGGGCGAGCCCCGCCGCAACACCTCCGATATCGTACCGGGCTATCGCTTCATCGACGTCGATCAGACTGATCCGAGCCAGCGTGATTTCTTCGACACCAGCAGGCCGATCCTGGAGTTCACCAATCCGTTCACGGGAGCGACGGATCTGGCGCAGCCGCTGCGCGCCGGCATCGATCACTATGGTGCCATACCCGGCGTCGTCGCAGCGCCGAACCTCAACGGGTTCCAGAATGCGGCGGCCTCGCTCACGTCCTTCGGCTTCACCTCGGAGGAGGATGCCGCCCGCCTGAACGAATGTGTGTTCGGCGGCAGCATCTCCGGCAGCGACGTCTGCGCGGCCACCAACGGCTTCAACCGGGAGCAGTTCAAGCAGTATGGGACCCAGCTCAGCGTGTCCTGGGACGTCTCGGACACTCTGGAGCTGAAGTACCTGTTCGGCTACAACTCGCTGCTCTACGAGCGCTTCACCGATGACGATGCCACTGGCAGCCTGATTCTCGACCGCCAGTTCTACGTGAATCACGAGGCCGACTACACCTCGCACGAGTTCCAGGCGTTCTACGACGTCACCCCGAACCTGTCGTTCACCTCGGGGATCTTCTTCTACGACGCCACTATCGATCAGCGCGGTGACTACTTCTCTGCCGTGGGCAATCGTCGCATGCTGCGGCCCTATCAGGACAACACCGCCCTCTCTGCTGCGGTTGCCGAGGCCATCGGTGCGCCTGGCCTCGCGGGTATCAGCGCATCTGCGCTGGCCTTCGGCGGTGCGCCCATGGTGAACCTGTTCAGCGCCAGGGAATCCTGCAACGTTGCCGATCCTGCGCCCTCCTGTGAGCGCAACTTCTCTGTGAACAACACCAACGAGGCGTTGGCTGCGGACCCGAACTCAGTGGTCGAGCGCAATGACAACCTCCAGACCTCGGCTTGGTTCGGCGATGACGGGACCGATCCCGCGCTCAATGTGAGGAGGGGGCCAGACACCGCCGCTACGGATCTGCTCTATGCGACCCAGACCAAGCGCGATGCGTTCGCGGCCTATACGCAGGGCGTCTGGGACATCAACGACACTTTTACGCTGACCTTCGGTGCCCGCTTCGCCCAGGACAAGGTGAAGGCTGAGGAGAACGTGTTCCGCTATTCCGAAACCGGAGCGCTGGAAGCTGACGGTACGCCAGGCTTCCTCGCGCTCTATGGCGGACTGGCGGCCGTGAATATGGTCAATGGCGGCCTGGTAGAGGATGACGAAGGCAATCTCGTGCCCACGGAGTTGGCCACCAACGGCGGCATCCCCTTCGCGCTCAGTGTCTATCGGCCCTACCAGCGCAAGGACACCAAGTGGACGGGGCGGTTGAACCTGGACTGGAACATCAGCGACAACGCCATGATGTATTTCTCAGCCACCTCGGGCTACCGCTCGGGCGGCTTCAGCTTGGTGTACTTCAGCAATACGCCGTCCTACGATCCCGAGGAGCTGATGGCCTACGAGATTGGCTATAAGACGCAGTTTCTCAACAATACGCTGCAGATCAACGGCTCGTTCTACTTCTACGACTACGACACCATCCACACCTTCTCCACTGAGGTTTCGGACATCGGCGGCACCACGACGTCGGTGCTCGAAGCACCCGGTGCTGAGATCCGGGGCGCCGAGATTGAAGGCATGTGGCTGGCGACGGACCAACTCACCCTGGGTGGCAGCTTCAGCTACACGCCGAGCAAGTACACCAAGGATCTGTTCCTGAATGATCCTGCCCGCGCGGACAGGCCGGCCTCGTTGTATCCGGACTTCGATGCGCTCACCGAGAACATCAAGGGTAACCAGCTGCTGCAGGTCCCGGAGATGAAAGCCACGGCATGGGCCAGCTACCAGTTCAATCTGGCCCGCGGCGCGAACCTGCAGCTGATGGCGAACTACAGCTGGATCGACGATGTGTACTTCTCACCGTTCGAGCGGCGTGAGTCCATGGCCAAGGCCTTCGATCGGGTGGACCTCCGGGCCACCTGGAACAGCCCGAATCGCGCCTGGACCGTCACCGGCTTCGTCAACAACGTGTTCAACGATGTCGGCGTCAACCAGATCATCCGTGATGGTGAGGCGCAATTCTTCCGCCAGCGCGCGGCGACGACCACGCCGCGGCTGTACGGTATGGAAGTGACCTGGCAGCTCGGCGCGCTGTGAGGGATGATCGGGTGCTCCAGCCTGGAGTCGGAGCACCCGATTGACCGTCGCGTCGTGGTTCAAGGCTGAATGGGCTGCACGCCCCTGGTGGATGAACGTCATCTTCGCGTTCTGCGTCTACATGACTTTCATCTACATGCCCTTCGACATTTTCGTGAAGCCCCTGAATCAGCCCATCGCGGCGGCGGAGGAGGTGTGGTTTGGTGTCACCCTGCACGGCTGGGCGGCGAAGGCCACTGAGCCGCTGCACTGGCTCATCTACGGGGCGCTGGCCTACGGTTTCTGGACCATGCATCCGCGGATGTGGCCCTGGGCCGGCATCTACTGCGCGCAGATCAGCATCGCCATGCTGGTGTGGAACCTGCTCGATCCCCGCGGTGGCGGCTGGATCGCGGGCCTGATCGCTGCCGCCTTCTTCGCCGTTCCCACGGTGGCTCTGCTGCGGGCGCGCGGCACTTTCTGCGGGCGGATGGCCCCTGGCGAGGGTCGGCCCTGAGGTCCATCCACACGGACTACCCGATGCGGATTTAGAGCCAGATCACGACGGCGAGGCCTGCAGCGGCGCATAATGGGCTCCCTGATCGTCCGCAATGCCATCACCCACCCTCGCAGGCGGCGTCTGTTCAGGCATCCTGAACGCTGAAACCTTTGCCATGAGCGAGGCGCTTCGAGTCGTTGAACATGCGTAGTCTGAAATGGATCGTCCTGGTGGCGCTGCTCGCCGCTGCCGGCGCGCTGCTGGTCCATGTCGTGAGTCTGGATGCAGAGGTGAGCAGTCGCTTCGAGGGCAAGCGCTGGGCATTGCCGACGCAGGTGTACGCTCGGCCTCTGGAGCTGTACGTCGGACGGCGCCTGTCCCGGGACGAGCTGCTCGAGGAGCTTGACCGGTTGGGCTACCGCAGCAGCGAGCGCGTCAGCCGCTCCGGCCATTACCAGGTCCATGGCGACCGTCTGGAGGTGATGACCCGGGGCTTCGACTTCTGGGATGGCAGCGAGCCCGGGCGGCATGTGGAGGTTGCCTTCGCCGCCGGAACCGAGATCACGGCCATCGACGACCTCGAAAGCGGTGGGCCGGTGGTGCTGCTGCGTCTCGATCCCTCCACCATCGGCAGCATCTATCCGCGCCACGGCGAGGACCGGGTGCTGGTCCGTCTGGACGACGTTCCGCCCGCGTTGATCGACGCGCTGCTGACCGTAGAGGATCGACAGTTCCGCGACCACTACGGTGTCCGCCCGCAGTCCCTGTTTCGCGCGCTGGTAGCGAACCTCCGGGCGGGCGGCGTGGTGCAGGGCGGCAGCACCATCACCCAGCAGCTGGTGAAGAACTTCTATCTGGACAACCGGCGCACGCTGCGACGCAAGATCGACGAAGCGCTCATGGCGCTGCTGCTCGAGTGGCGCTACGACAAGGACGAGATTCTCGAGGCCTACCTCAACGAGATCTACCTGGGTCAGGATGGCGACCGCGCCGTGCACGGTTTCGGCCTCGGCAGCCAGTTCTATTTCCAGCGCCCGCTGGCGGAGCTCGGTGTGCATGAAGTCGCCCTGCTCGTCGCGATCATCCGCGGGCCTTCGTTCTATGATCCACGCCGCCATCCGGAGCGGACACGCTCCCGTCGGGATCTGGTGCTGGACCAGATGCAGCAGCAGGCACTGCTGACCGAGGTCGACGCGGATCAGGCCCGGGCACGGCCCATGGGCGTGGTGGATCGGAACCTCCAGACGACGCGCTATCCAGCGTTCATGGGCCTGGTCCAGCGGCAGCTCCGAACGCAGTATCGGCCCGAGGACCTCATGTCCGAGGGGCTGCGCATCTTCACCACGGTGGATCCTGCGTTGCAGGCCCGGGTCGAGGCGCAGGTGGCTACAGGGCTCGAGGAGATCGAGCGTGAGCGTGGCATGGCCAGCGGCGGACTGCAGGCCGCGGCGGTGGTGACGGACACGGACAGTGGCGAGGTGCTGGCGCTGGTCGGCGGCCGTAACAGCCGCTTTGCCGGGTTCAACCGGGCCCTGGACGCCCAGCGCCCGGTGGGCTCCCTGGTGAAGCCCTTCGTCCACCTTGCGGCGCTGGAGCACCCGTCGCGCTATCACGTCGCGACCATCGTCGAAGACGGGCCCATGACGGTTCCCCTGCCCGGCGGGCGAACCTGGGAGCCACGCAACTTCGATCGAGAATGGCACGGTCCGGTGCCGATGTATCGGGCCTTGACCCAGTCGTACAACGCAGCGACGGTGGCCATCGGCATGGATGTCGGCGTCGAGGCCGTCATCGACGTGCTCCAGCGGGCCGGGCTGCAGCGCCGCCCACCGGCCTATCCTTCGCTGCTGCTCGGGGCGCTGGAGATGTCGCCGCTGGAAGTGGCCGATCTGTATCAGACGTTGGCGACAGGCGGATTCCGCTCGCCGCCGCGAGCCATCCGGGAGGTCACCACGGTCGACGGTGAACCGCTGTCCCGCTATCCGCTGTCGGTAGCACGCGGGGTCGAGCCTGAGCTCGCGTATCTCGTCAACCGACTGCTGCAGGAAACGGTTCGTGACGGCACCGGTCGTCGCGCGCGGGGTGCGCTGCCGGCCGACTGGCAGCTGGCCGGCAAGACCGGCACTTCCGATGGGCTGCGGGACAGCTGGTTCGCAGGGTTCGGAGGGGATCGCCTGGCCGTTGTGTGGGTAGGGCGGGACGACAATGCCTCGGCCCAGCTCACGGGATCCGTCGGTGCGCTGCCGCTGTGGGCCGGCATCATGGCGGATGCGCGTCCGCGACCGTTGCTGTTGCGGCCGCCCGAGCAGGTCCGGGAGCGCTGGATCGATGGGCTCTCGGGCCACGGCAGCGCACAGGGTTGCGCCGGCGCGGTAAGCTTGCCGTTTCTCGTCGGTACCGGACCCGAGCAAACGGTTCCCTGCGGCAGGCAGCAGCGCATTGACGAGACGGAGCAACCGAACCTGTTGCGAAGGATTCGTGACTGGCTGGGCGGTTGATCGCGGCAGGGGAGGAGGGTCATGAGCGGCAATTGGTCTCGATTCGGTGGTGCCTCGCGCACGGCGGCGCTCATGCTCATGGCCGCGGTGCTCGCGGCCTGCGCGCCGTTGTCGCCGCAGCCAGCGCCCGAGCCTGATCCGGCGCCGCCACCGGCCGAGGAGGTGACGGCGCCGGCTTCGTCCGCCGTCCTGGCGCTCTTGGATCGCTCGGAAGGTTTCATGGCGGCGGGCGATCACGACAGCGCTGCGGCGTCGCTGGAGCGGGCATTGCGGCTGGACCCGCAGAACGCGGAACTCTGGCATCGGCTGGCACGGGTCCGCTTCGCCCAGGCGGACTGGGCTGCTGCGGAGTCACTGGCGCTGCGGTCTGTCGGTCTGGATGCGACCGGAGCGCTGCGGCGCGAAAACTGGCGTCTGGTGGCCGATGCCCGTCGCCGGATGGACGATGAGCCCGGCGCCCGCGAGGCCGAGGCCCGCCTGCGTCCGGGCTGATGATGGCGTTCGGGACCTGCTGCATGAGGCTGCACGCGCACGCCCATGCGGTGGTTCAGAGGACGCCGGCCCAGGCCAGGACGACGAACAGCGCGATCAGACTGCCTGCGAGCAGCATCATGCCCTTGAACAGCAGTTGCTGCGCGCGCTTTGCGCCTTCGGCCTCCAATTCCGCCAGGGCTTCGGGGCTCAACGCCTCGTGCACCTCGTGGTCGGGATCCGCGAGCAGGGCGGCCGCATCGTCGAACTGGGTATCGATCATGACCCACAGTGCGGCCTGGGAGCGGTCGCGGCGCAGTCCTATGGCGCGCAGCAGGGAGCTGGTGTTGGTCACATGGGGGACGATGCCGTGGGCGCGGAGAAAGGCGGCGCGTTCTTCGGCTTCGGAACGGGTCGGATAGCGGGCGACGATGTGCATGCGCCTCTCCCTCGTTGGGTGTGTCGGGGCACGAATCGATTCGGCCTTCGATCGCGCAGACAGCCGACCGTATCAGGAACTTTGGAAGGAGGGTGGTGCAGCGTCTTGCCGCCGATCAGCATGCCCTTGATCCACACGCAAACGGCGCGGGCTTTAAGGGCCCGCGCCGTCGCATGATCGTCTATGGAGTGGGTCTGTGCCCGCTCAGTTGGCTGCCAGCAGATCGGATGCCTTGGCAGGCGTGATCGTCAGTTTGCCGTTGGGCTGGATGCGGCAGACGGCACTTGCGAGGACTTCGCCCGTTTCCGGGTGGGTGGCGGTGAGGTCGATCATGACCGTACGATTCAACGTGAGCGCGAAGGGCTGCACGCCTTGGTTCGCACCAGGCAATACCTCGAGAGAAACCGCTGGACCTGTCGGGAGGTGCTCGGCCGTGAATGCTTCAAAGCAGGCCTGCATTTCCGCTGAGTCCGCGCTTGCGAAGCCGGGAACGGCGGCGAGCGTGGCAACGGTCAGGGCGAGTGCGGAACGACGGATCATCTTGCTCATGGTTGTGGACTCCTGGGGTTCAGATAGTGGCTTGACCCCTCCTACCCACATGACTCATAGCATTACCCGTGCCAACTAAAATAAATATTTAAAAACATAAACTTAGAGCTCCTAATCGATTTGGGTCCGTATTTTGCGTGCACCATTTGTCACCACGGGTAACACCATGCGCACGAAAGCGTGCACGGTCCGAGGGCTTGCGCTCGTGCTGTTGCTGCTGGCCGTCTCGGCCTGCTCGCCCAACTCTGAGCAACGAGTCTTGGCAGCCCCCGCTCTGGACGCTTCGCTGCTGGCGCGGCTGGCAGACAGTGGCCCGTTCGATCCTCTGCTGGTGGTGACTGAGCTGCAGCTCGAAGCGGACTCTGGCAGGTCTGGATTCCTCACGGCAGATCCGTTTCGACCCGCTACGCCACTGAACGAGGTCGAATGTGCCGAGCTGCCGGCCTGCCGATACGGGCGGGAGGTGCTCGGTTGGCGCGAGCCCGTGTTCCCCGGGCGGCAGACCGTCCTCGACGACAGCTGGCGTCGACAGTCGACGGATGTTCGGGTCTGCGGGGTTCGCTTCACTGCAGCTGCTGCGCATGAGTACCACCTGGCCACGTTCCCGGACGTCGCGGCATTGCGGGTCGAGCCGGATTTTCGACTGACGCACCACGGTGCCTGCGGATCCTGTTCGACGCTTCAGGATCTTGCGGTCTACGCCACGTTGGATCTGACGCACATGGCTGCACAGTGCGCCCGGCGCCTGACGATCGGGCGTCAGAAAGCGTGCATGCAGGCCATCGGATTCAGCGAGCCCTGCGCCGAGAGCTGGGCGTACAACGCCCGCCACACACGACGTCACTGTGCCCGCACCTGTATCGCCGAGCTCGGTTGGCGTAGTGCCCTGTTCAGTAGCGGAGACGCGCTGCTGCAGGGCGAGGAAGGGATGCTCAACGCGTGTCTGGAGTGCGACGAGCTGATCTCCGGTCCGGGTTTCCAGTACAGCGCCGGACGTACCCGGCGCAACTCAGGAATCGTCTCGGAAATCGACCGCCCGGACGCAGCAGTGCGCGCGGTGGCCCACGACTACTTCGATTGAAAGGGATCACCGCTGCAGCACTTCCCTGGAGCTGTTCCGGAGCGGACCTGCTGTCAGCGAGCATCCCGGTGCTGTTCGTATATCCTGTGGAGTCGGTGTCTCCGGGATGATGCGACATGGCAGCGCCTGAACGACCTGGGCATGCCAGGACCTTCGCCGCTGTGCGGTGGGGCTGTGCCGTACTGATCCTCTGCCTGCCTGCGCTTCCCGCGTTCGCCGGCGATCTGGCGCCATGGCTCGAAGCACACCGGGATCGCCACGACCTGCCGGCGCTGGGTGCGGTGGTCGCCTCCAGCAGTGGGATCGAGTCTCTGGCCGTCGTGGGACGGCGCGCGTTGAGCCACGACGCCCGGGTCGAGGCGGATGACCGCTGGCATCTGGGTTCCATCACCAAGTCCATGACGGCGACGGTTGCCGCGCGTCTGGTGGAGCAGGGCAGAATCGATTTCGACACCCCGGTGGGGACGGTCCTCGGGGAGGTGTTCCCGTCCATGCGTCGGGTCTTCCGCCGCGTCACCCTGGCCGAGTTGCTCGGCCATCGCGGTGGTCTGCCAAGAGATCTGGTCGGGCTCGAGGTGTGGGAACAGCTGGATATTGACGCCGATGCGCCGCGGGCTCAGCGGCAGGCGCTGCTGGAGGAGGTCCTCAGCCGGCGTCCGGCGCTGCGGCCCGGCTCCGGCCATCTCTACAGCAATGCCGGCTACGTCCTTGCTGCCACCATGCTGGAGGCCGTGTCCGGGCGGAGCTGGGAGGAGCTCATGGTCGCGGAGCTGTTCCGACCGCTGGCGCTCGAGAGTGCGGGAATCGGCGCGCCGGGCATCGACGGGGAGCAGCCGGATCAGCCATGGGGTCACCACGCAGGCAATGGACTGCAGCCCATGCCACCGGGTCCCTTTGCTGATCACCCGCCGGCGCTGGGTCCGGCTGGGACCGTGCACATGAATCTGGCCGACCTTGGCCGTTACCTGCAGGCGCATCTGCTTGGCCTCGCCGGCGACACTGCGTTCCTACCGCGCGAGCTGTTCCAGCGCTTGCACGCGTCGCTCCCCGGCCAGGGCTACGCCCTGGGCTGGTGGCAGGAGCCGTTGCAGCGTACCGATGCGACGATCCATGTGCACGAGGGCAGCAACACGTTCTGGTTTGCGCTGGTATGGCTCATTCCGGCGCAGGACGTGGCCATTGCGGTGGTCACGAACCGGGTGCCTGCCGACCTGAATGTGACGGCGACGATCGCGGGGGAACTGCTCGCGCGGCGTCAACGCTGACCACCCCGCGGGAGGATGTACGATGCCTGCCAGGATTGACTGGGACGACGTGGCGGCAGTGCAGGGATGCTTTGGCAACCTGTGCTGCTTTCAGTAAGCTCCTGTGGCTGAATACTGCGAAGCCGGGGTGTCATCGCCCCTGACAGGCACGCTGCGAGCATGAATGAGGAGTTGGATCATGCAATATCGAATCGCGACCCTGATGGCGCTGGTTCTCGGGCTGCTGCTGTCGCTTCCGGCGGCGGCCCACCACGGCTGGTCGGCCCAGGAGGAGGAGATCGAGGTCTCAGGCGTCGTCGAGACCGGCGTGAGCCTGTCCGGTCCGCACGGCACCATGCAGATACGGGACGGTGACGGACAGCTTTGGGACATCACCCTTGCACCTGCGCCGCGCACGCATCGGGCAGGCCTGCGGGAAGGTACCGTGCCGGTGGGCGATGAAGTCACCGTCCACGGCCAGCGCAGCGCGGACGCTGACCGGTACGAGATCAAGGTCCGGCGCGTCACCTGGAACGGACAGCACTTCGACGTCTATCCGCCCCGGCGCAGCTGAGCGACCCCCATGTTCGAGCTGCTCGCGTGGGTGGAAGGGACCGCTCTCGCATCATTCCTGCGCGGAGCAGGGGTGTGGACGTATGGCCTGATCAATCTCGCGCACATACTTGGGATCGGCAGTCTGTTCGGCGCGATTCTCATCCTGGACCTGCGCCTTCTGGGCGCCTGGCGCACGATTCCGCTGGCTGTCATCGCCCGCCCCACAGTGCCCCTCGCGGCCGGGGGATTCCTCCTGGCGGTGAGCAGCGGCTTGCTCATGATCAGCTTCAACGCCACCGAGTATTACGGCAATCCTTTCCTCTACATCAAGCTGCCGGCCATCGTCTTTGGTCTCCTCAACGTGGTTGCCGTGCAGCAGCTGCCTGCGTGGCGTGCTGCGCTGGCCGGCTTCGAGACGGATCCAGTCGATCGACGTCTGCTGGCCGTGGCAGGCGGTGTTTCCCTCACGATCTGGCTGACCGTGATCACCTGCGGCCGCATGATTGGCTACTGGTAAGGCTTAGTGAGGCTCGGAACCGGGTTTGCACCAGCTCTGCGGGTCTGTGCCGGCGTGATGCCAAGGCGCGTTAGGGAAATGCTGATCAATTCCTCCGCGACTCTGGCCCTCAGGGCGCGTTCGCATCAAGGCGCGCTTGTGC
>REEU01000186.1 GCA_007694905.1 Gammaproteobacteria bacterium
AGCGTCCCCGTTCGAACGTGTAGATGATGTCGGCGCCGGTGGACTCGCTGCTCGATTCCGTGACGAGTTCCAGGTTGGAGGTGATCGTGTAGCGGATACGAAACACGTTGACCGGATCGAACAGGCCGATGCCGTAGCTGACGAAAATGCGCGGCGTGACATACAGTCCTGCGACCAGCGCCGCCTGGCTCGGGTCCGCCGGCGCGCCGGCTTCGCCGGTGCCGGTTTCGATGGCCAGCTGATCGATGCCCAGCCGATCGCCGATGTTGCGCGCGAGAAAGTCACCGCCGCGTACCCCGAGGGTCAGCGCGGCCTGGGACAGCGCCGACTGCTCTCCCGCGGGAGCCTCCTGGAGCGACCGGCCGAGGACGAGCCAGGACAGCTGCTCCTGTTGCACCATGGGCGGTTCCGAGAACAGCGTGAATTCCGGCGACTCGAGCGTACCGCGGACGTTGGCGCCGACGAGAATGTCATCGCGCGGACGCCGCACAGCCCGCAGGTCCACGCCCGGCTCCGTCAGCGGACCCCCGGCCCAGAAGATACGCCCGCTATCAATGACCAGGCCCTGGCCATAGGCTTGATACTCGCCGTCGAGAATGCGCAATTCGCCCGTCCCGGTGATCGGTCTCTCCGGCCGCTCGACAATCTGCAGGTTCCCCTCGAAGCGCGCGGTCAGACCGAACCCATCGAACCTGACGTCATCGCCAAGGCGCAGCCGCACACGCGCGTGTAGCGCCGGGCCGACCGCTTCGGGCCCGACCTCCTCGCTGTCTTCCTCGAGGAGGACCTGGTCAGTGGACGCGCGCACTGAACCGGCGGGTACTTCCTCGGGCGTGATGTCCGCAAACGGGATCAGTACCTCCCCATCGATGTCGATCCGCCCCGCGCCCACCGTGACGACCAGATCCGGACTGATCGTCGCGCGGGCGTCGCGCATGTTCACGGCTTCGAAGTCAGCGCCTTCGATGCGCAGGTTGGCCGTGGGCACGTCGAGGAACGGACTGACCTCGCCGCTGATGTCGATGCTGCCGTCTCCGGAGACAGCGCGGGCCGAGATGTCCAGGCTGTCGCCACCGTCCCCGCGCACTTCCAGGCCGATGTCCGCAAGCAGGATGCCGATATCCGGGAGCCGGACCTGACCCTCCTCGACCGTCAGGGCGCCCATCAATGCAGGGCTTTCGAGCGTCCCGCCGAACTCCAGGTTGCCGAGAACACTGCCACGCACATCGGACAGATCGGGCAGGAACTCGCTGATGAAAGCCAGGTCCGGGATGTCGAGGTCGAACGCGCCTTCGAGGGGCCGATCTGCAAATGCCGTGTCGTTGCCGGGATCTTCGAGGCGGGCGTCGAGCCGCAGGTGGCCGTGCTCCAGGATCAGCGCCACCTCTGCCGTGGCAGCTTCCGGCGCCAGCGCGAGTCGGGCATGACTCGGCTCCAGGCGGAGGCGCAGGTCATCGGCCTCCCGCGGATCAAGCGCTTCAAGCACGATGTCGCCTGCCGTGGTCGTCAGATCGACTTCGCCGACGAATGGTCCGTCCCCACGCTGGCTCACGCTGCCGTTCGCACCGACCGCACCGCTGATGGCATACCCCGTCGGCAGCAGCGAGGCGAAGTAGTCGAACCCGAGGTCCGTGAGCTCGAACGCAACGTCGAGCGCGTCCGGCGTCTGGTCCGCACCCAGGCACAGCCGCGCGTCACCACTACCCCAGCAATGCCGGGAGACGCTGACCCGACCCACCCCCACGCGGCCATTGGCAGCATCGATCAGCTCCCACGGCGCCAGCTCAGGATACTCGAGGCGCGCCTCGGTCATGCTGAAATGCCACAGCGGATCGGCGTCGGCGGGCTCCTCGAGGCGGCCGTCGAGCCCGACGCCCACGGCACCCTCGCTCGAGCGCAGGACGAGCTCGAGGCGATGGTCGTCTGGTCGACCCGAACCCTCGAGCTCGAGCCGCTCGAGCAGGATGCCGTCGAGATCGCCGCCCTCGAGCCTGAGCGTGAGCGCCGATGCCGCCGCGCCCGCGAGATCGAGGTCAGCATCGAGGACGAACTCCGCGAGCGTGTAGCCTTCGAACTCGAATTCCGATCCGGCCAGATCTGCGGTCACACGTGGTCGCGGCAGCGTCCCGGTGACGGTCCCGCTGCCCGCGAGGCGACCCTTCAGGTCGGCGTAGAGTTCTGCAAGATCGGGGGCGTCCACGTCGAAGCGCAGATCCACGGCTTCGTCCATGCGACCTTCCGCGGACACGCGCGTCCCGCCCAGCGCGAGTTCGAACAGGTCCAGGGCAACGACCTGCGGCTGCGCCTCGTCACCATCGGTGACCTGGGAAAACCGGCCCCGCGCCCGCATGGCAAGCACTTCGTCGCGCAACGTGCCCGCGACGTCGAGTTCATGCAGCTCAGCACGGAGGGTGTTGCCATCGAGGGCAGCGTCGGCGACCAGCGTGAAACCGATGCGGCCGGGCAGGTCCTCCCGCAGCACCGCTGGATCGATGTCCTCACCCGCGAGCTCGATCCGGCCGGTCACTTCCGGCTCCCAGGACACGTTTGCCTGGCCGGTGATGTTGCCCGCCTCGGTGAGCGCGGCGAGATCGAGCGCGATCTTCTCCATGTCGCCGCGCCCGGAAAGCTCAAGGGCGAGCCGCGGCAGCTCCGGAAGGTCGAGCGCCGTGCTCACCTCGAGACGATAGTCGTTGGCGGATCCGGTGAACGCGACCTGGCCCCGCTCGATGCGAACGTCAGGCGTATCGTCGAGCGGCCACTGCAACCGGTCCCACGTCATGGTGACGTCCGCGACGAAGTCGTCGGCGAAGGACACGCGGCCGGCGGCTTCGAGGCGACCATCGTGAGTAGGCTGGGTAATCACCAACTCGCGCAGGTCCAGCGTTTCCGGACCGACCACTGCCGAGAGGCGGGCGTCGATACGGCCCTGGTCGATGTCATCCACGCGCGCGTCGAGATCGACGCCGAGCGCATCGAAGGGGCCCTCGACGCGGGCGTCGAGGCTGACGGTCATCGCCATCATTTCGGGATTGATCGCCGCGGTTTCCAACCGCTGCACCCGGGCGGTGGCGGCAACATGGGGGGCGGCGTCTGCATCACTGCCCGCCGTGCGCACGAGGTCGGTGAGCAGCGCGGACAGTTGGAGGTTGTAAGGCGCCGCGACGGTCTGTTCGAGGTTGAGTTCGACCAGGCTGCCGTCAATGCCGATCGCAGCGTTCACTTCAGGCAGATCCGGCAGCCGAGCCGTCCAATCGAGGTCAGCGGCAATGGGATAGTCGCCGGCCAGGCTCAGCGTGGCCTTCCCCTCGAGGGAGAGCAGCGGCGATGCGACCGAGATGCGCTCCACTACGAGCTGCGCGTCGCGCAGATTGGCCACGAGCAGCACTTCGTCGATCTCGATTGGATCCGCGTCCGGGGCCGGAATGATGACCGCGTCGCGGAGCGCCACACGCTCGAGCTCCACCGCAACATAATGACGAATCCGCTCCGGCAGTTCGAAGGGATCCACCGGCTCAGGATCGACCTCGGGCTCGGTCGGAAGCAGCTCGACGTGCAGACCGGAAGCAGTGAGTTCGTGGATGACCAGTCGCCCGCGCATCAACGCGCCGGATGTCCAGCGCAGTTCGGCGCGCTCGAGGCGCAGGCGCATGCCTTCGTCGTCGACTGCGATGTCGTGCAGCACCACGCGATCGCGCAGGCGCCCTTCCACGGCACCGATCGCGATGCCGTCTGGCAGCATCGGCGCCGCCCGATCGAACGCGAAGCGGGTGCCGCTCTCGGTGGCGATGACCCACGACAGGACCAGCACGGGCAGCACGATCAATACCGTGAGAACGACCAGCGTGACCTTCAGCCACCGACTCACAGATCGGCTCCTATGCTGAGATGAATGCGGAAGTCGTCGTCGGCGTCGAACGGATGCGCCACGTCGAGGCGGATCATGCCCACCGGCGAGCGCCAGCGCAGCCCGACGCCGGCGCCGGTTTTCGGCGAGAAGCTCCCGCTGAACGCATCGCCGGAATCGACGAAGGCCGCCGCGCCGAAATTACCGTAGAACAGGTAGTCGACTTCGACACTGCCAACGAGGAGATACTCACCTCCGATCACGTCGCCGGCAGCATTGCGATCACCGAGATTCTGAAAACCATACCCGCGCACACTGCGATCACCACCGGCAAAGAAACGCTGGGAGGGCGGCAGGGCCGTGAAATCGTCGGTGAGCAGGGCCCCGGTATCCGCTCGCAGCAGCAATCGGGCATTAGGGCCCAGGGCGCGCACAAACCGTGTGTTGGCCCGCAGTCGGGTGAACGATACGTCGGAGAAGACAGCGCTCGCTCCTGCCCGCGCATCGATATCCACGGAATACCCCTGGGTCGGAAACATGAGGTCATTGCTGCGCTCCCGGGTCAGGGTGATCCCCGGAAAGAGCAGGTCCGAAGTCTGGCTCGGCTCATCGCCGAACTCGAACTGCTCGCGCTGCACCTGCATGTACAGACGCCGCCGGAACCCCTGCCAGCCGACGCTCTGACCAACGCTGAATGAGAACTGGTTGGTTTCGGCATCCCCGATCTCGATTTGTCGCGCCGTCGCCGTGAAATCAAGTCGGTCCCTGGCCACGTTACGGATGGGGATCTCGTAGCGCGCGGTGATCGCGCTCTCGATGGGTGAATACTGGATATCCGACCGGAACCGATGTCCGTGGCGATTGACCCGGCGCAGCTGCACGCCGAGATTGGCCCGCGGACCGGTATCCGTGGCGAAACCGGCGCCCACCGTGTACCGCTGTGGCCGCGACGGCTGGGTGCGCACGCTGATCGGAATGCGATACTGCTCGTCGACGTTCTCAGCATCCACGTCGATCTCGACGTAAGTGAAGTACTGGGAGTCGTTCAGGGCGAGCTGCAGATCGAGCAGCCGGCGCACGTCATAAGGATCGCCCGGCTCGATATCGACGAAGCGCGCAATGAAATTCGGGTCGAGGCGCTCCGTTTCGATTTCGACCTCGCCGAAATAGAAGCGCGGACCGGTATCGAGCACCAAAACGATGTCCGCCTCGGTTCGATTCGGCAGAACCCGGATCTGGCGCTGGCGCCATTCCGCGTCGAGAAAGCCCTGGTCATAGGCGGCGTCGAAGATGCGGTCGCGCGCCGTCGAGAACCGCCGGTGCACCAGTTGCTCGCCTTCCCTCAGTTCGGCGGCGGCAATGGCCCGCTCGACGGCCGGATGATCCGCCCCTTCGCCGGTGACTTGGATCGTCACGGTGCGCAGGGTGGCCGGGGGGCCCGGGTCGATGGTGTAACGCGCCTCTAAACCGTTGTCGCGGTCGATGAGTTCGGCGTCGATTTCCGGCAGGTAATAGCCGAACGGGATCAGTGCCTCGCGAATCTCTCTCGGTGCCGCGCGATGCGCCCGCTGAATCGCACTACGTGTGACCTGCCGGCTCTCGCTGCCGGGTTCAATCTGCGCGACGATCCTGCGGCCATCGAGTGCACGAACGCTGAGCAGTTGATTGACGTTGTCGCGCGGAGCACCGTCGATGCCGCGAATGGTCACGTTCAGCGAGCTGCGCGGTTCGTCCGCCAGCCCCGGCAGGGCCGGCGACAGCAACAACAGCATTAGAAGGATGTGGATGGACGGTCTCGGATCGCGCCTGAGCATGCTCAATGCGACCCGCTGCGCAACAGGCCCGCTCGCCGCACACGTCGAGAGAGATCGAAACCGCTGAATTGCATGCATTCTTCCAATCGACGGACGAGCGTCTCGGGCCGGAGCGCAGCGGACTCGACGCCTCGCAGCGTGCCGGCATGGTCGGAGCTTCGTCCGCTCTCATCCCTGTCCCGTGTCCAGCCCGCAAGCCCACCGAGGGCGAGGGCGTTCCGCGGGATCATCGTCGTACGACGATGGTTCGCAACCGCAAGCGAACAGACACCATCTGAAGCCAGGGTGCGCGCCGACGCACCGACGCGATGGCCGATGTCCGCTTGCGTCGTCAGCATAGGCAGGAACGTCAACCGGGTCCAACTCGCCTCGGGTTGGTGCAGCCAAAGTCAAACGGCGCTCGGGGAGGTCCTTGAGGTAGCGCTCGGAGTCCTCCCAGTCAACGGGCGTTCCCGTGGTCATGCCTCGCGCGGCTCCCGCCGCGTCCTTCAGGTAACGCGCCTTCTTCTTGTCGTAATACTCCTGGACCGGATTGCTGTGCATGTCGCATCCTGAGCAAGACCCGAGATCGCCGTTCAACGCAAGGCTCGCCGCGATAGATTTATCAATGGAATCAGATACCTGATCTGGTCCGACCCCGAGAAACCCGAGAAACCCTGTGTCGCCTGCCCGGGTACTGGGCAGGCACCGTCGCCGGGTCAGCGCTTGCGCAGCTCGGGCGCCGCGCCGGTACTGCCCTTGGTGATGCCGGAGTAGCGCGAATCGCGCCCGGACGTCTTTGGGAACTTGCGCGACAGTTCCGGTCCTGCGGCCGTGAGACCACCGTCGACGATGACCTTTTCGCCGGTCACGAAGCGGGCGTCGTCACTGGCTAGAAACAACGCGACCCCGGCGATGTGATCACCGTTGCCACACTCCGGCCAAGGCTGGGCCTGCGCGAAGCGTTCCTCCAAGACCTCCACGGGACCACCTGCTGCGGCCAGCGGTGTGGCGATGAAACCGGGGCAGATGGCATTGACGCGAATGTGATCGGATGCGAGTTCCACCGCGGCACCCATGGTCATGTTGATGACGGCAGCCTTGGCTGCCGAGTAGGCCAGCGGACCCCCGTCGCCGGAGAGCCCGGCGATGGACGCGGTGTTGATGATGGCACCGCCCCGCCCCTGGCTGCGCATGACGCGGGCGGCGTGCTTGATGCCGAGAAACACGCCCCGGGTCAGCACACCGAACGTGTAGTCCCAGTCTTCGACGGTGGTCTCCGTCAGCGGCCCGATGGCGCCGCCCACGCCGGCATTGTTGAAGACCACGTCGAGACCACCAAAGGACTCCACTGCGCATTGCACCATGGCGTCGATATCGGCTTCGTCGGCGACGTCGGTCCGAATGAAGCGGACGCAGTCGCTGTGTCCCCGCGCGGTCGCTTCGGCGACGGTGTCTTCGCCTGTTGTCGTGTTGAAATCCGCAATGACGACTTTCGCGCCCTCGTCGAGAAAGCGCAGCACGGTGGCCCTGCCCATCCCGCTGGCACCGCCCGTAATGATGGCCACCCGATCCTTCAATCGCATCCCGTTCGCTCCCGTTTCGCCATGGGTCTGCCAGCATAGGCAGTCTCCGGATTGCTGACGAGCATTGCAGAAGACGTGGGGCTGGCAGCTCGGTCGTCGTGTCGCCTAGAGCTTTGCTCCAACGCGTTGACCTCATTCGGCCTCGTAGGCATCCCGATGATGGGCCAGCGCAGCGGCCAGCAGAGCGCGGGTGTAGGGATGCTGCGGTGACTCGAACAGGGTCTGCGTCGGGCCCGACTCCACCACCTCGCCGTCCTTCATGACGAGCACCTGATCGGACAGGGCGCGGACGATGCGCAGGTCGTGGCTGACGAACAGGTAGGCCAGCTGGTGCCGGCGCTGCAGGTCCAGCAGCAGTTCCACGATCTGGGCCTGAACCGATGCGTCCAGCGCCGAGGTGGGCTCGTCCAGCACCACCAGTTTCGGCCGCAGGATCATGGCCCGGGCAATGGCGATGCGCTGGCGCTGGCCGCCGGAGAACTCGTGCGGGTAGCGCGACGCCATGGCTGGTGTGAGTCCCACCTCGGCGAGGACTTCGGCGACCCGCCGGTCGCGTTCCTCAGCGGCCATGCGCGGTTCGTGCACGCCGAGCCCTTCACTGACGATTTCGCCCACCGGCAGGCGCGGCGACAGGCTGCCGTAGGGGTCCTGGAAGACCACCTGCATGTCCCGCCGCATCGACTTGAGCGCCTTGGGCTTCTCGTCGGCGATGGCACGGTCCTGAAAGCGGATGTCCCCCTCGGCGCGAATCAGGCGCAGAAGCGCCAGACCAAGCGTGGTCTTGCCGGAACCGGACTCCCCCACCACGCCCACGGTCTCGCCGGCGCGGATGGTCATGTTCACGCCCTTCACGGCATGGAAGTGGCGACGGCGACCGAACCAGCCCTTACCCAGCGGATAGCGGACATGGAGGTCCCGCACCTCGGCCACCACCGGTGCATCCGCAGCCACGTGACGCGGCTGCAGGCGAGGCTCCGTTTCCAGCAGATGGCGGGTGTAGGCCTCCTGCGGGCAGCTGAAGATGCGCCGTGCGGGCCCCTCCTCCACCAGCACGCCGTCCTTCATCACACAGACCCGGTCCGCCACCGCCCGGACCACGTTGAGATCGTGGGTAATGAACAGCATCGCCATGCCGAGGTCACGCTGCAGATCCTTCAGCAGGGCAAGAATCTGGGCCTGAATGGTCACGTCCAGCGCCGTAGTCGGCTCGTCGGCGATCAACAGTTCCGGCTCGTTCGCCAGCGCCATGGCAATCATCACCCGCTGCCGCTGACCGCCTGAAAGCTCGTGCGGCCAGGCATCGAGACGCCGTTCGGGGTCCGGCAGTCCGACCCGATTGAGCAGCTCCAGCGTCCGCGACCGGGCCTCGGCCTTGGACATGGAGCGGTGCACGATCAGGGTCTCGCTGACCTGTTTGCGAATGGTGTGCAGCGGATTCAGCGACGTCATCGGCTCCTGGAAGATCATGCCCACCCGGGCGCCGCGGACGGTGAGCAGATCCGCGCGCGACGCGCCGATCATCTCGGTTGCGCCGATGCGAATGGAACCGGAGGTCGCCGTCACCGGAGGCGGCGGCAGCAGCTGCAGCACCGACAGGGCCGTCACCGATTTGCCGGAACCGGACTCGCCCACCAGCGCCAGCGTCTCGCCGCGGTCGAGTTGCAGCGAGATGCCACGCACCGCTTCGATGGCTCCGAAGCGCACCCGCAGATCCTCGATGGTCAACACTCGCTCAGCCACGCTCACCTCCCACCACGGTGCGCCGCGGATCGAGTGCGTCACGCACCGCCTCGCCGATGAAGATCAGCAGGATCAGCATCAGCGCCAGGGTGAAGAACCCGGACAGGCCGATCCACGGCGCGTGCAGGTTCGCCTTGGCCTGGGCCAGCATCTCACCGAGGGAAGGGGATCCCGGCGGTAGTCCGAAACCGAGGAAGTCGAGTGCGGTGAGCGTGGTGATCGCTCCATTGAGGATGAACGGGAGAAAGGTGAGGGAGGCCACCATGGCGTTCGGCAGAACGTGACGCCGCATGATGGTGAGATCGGAGACGCCGAGCGCACGTGCTGCACGGACGAAGTCGAGGTTACGGGCACGCAGGAATTCCGCGCGCACCACACCCACGAGAGTCATCCACGAAAACAGCACCAGGGTGGCGAGCAGCCAGCCGAAATTGGGCTCCACCAGACTGCCGAGAATGATCAGCACGAACAGGATGGGCAGGCCGGACCAGATCTCGACCACCCGCTGCCCCAACAGGTCTGTCATGCCGCCGAAGTAACCCTGCAGCGCGCCGACGCTGATGCCGATGATCGAGGCGAGGATGGTCAGGGCGATGCCGAAGGATACGGACAGTCGGAAGCCGTAGATCAAACGCGCCAAGACGTCACGCGCAGCGTCGTCGGTGCCGAGCCAGTGACGCGCGGACGGTGGCGCCGGAACCGGCTGGTCGATGCCGTAGTCGATGGTCCGATAGCTGAAGCGAATGGGCGGCCAGATCGCCCAACCGCCGCCCGCTTCGAGGAGCTCCGTGATGTGCGGATCATGAAAGTTGGCGGCAATGGGCAGTTCGCCGCCAAGGCTCTGTTCGGTGTAGGTGACGAACACCGGTACGTGCAGACTGCCCTGATGGTAGAGCAGGATCGGACGATCGTTCGCGATCAGCTCCGCGCCGAGGCTGGCGATGAACAGCGCCGTGAAAATCCACAGGGAGTAGTAGCCGCGACGATGGGCGCAGAAGATCTGCCAGCGGCGCCGCGCCACGGGGCTGAGCTCAAAGCGCCGCGGACGTCCGAGCAGGACGGATGGGTTCGCCGTGGTCACATCTGCCTCGATTCGAAGTCGATGCGCGGATCGACGAACACATAGGTCAGATCACCGACCACGTTCAGCACCAGGCCGAGCAGCGTAAACACGAACAGGGTGCCGAACAGGATTGGGAAGTCGCGTTTGAGTACGGCCTCGTAGCCAAGCAGGCCGAGGCCGTCTAACGAGAAGATCACCTCGATCAGCAGTGCCCCGGTAAACAGGATGCCCACGAAAGCTGCGGGGAAACCGGCGATGACGATGAGCATGGCATTGCGGAACACGTGACCGTAGAGCACGCGGCGTTCATTGATGCCCTTCGCACGCGCCGTGAGGACGAACTGCTTGCCAAGCTCCTCGATGAACGAGTTCTTGGTCAGCATGGTCAGCGTGGCGAAGCCGCCAATGGTGATGGCCGTGACCGGCAGCGTCAGATGCCAGAAGTAGTCACGCACTTTTTCTAGGAAGGTCATCTCGTGAAAGTTCGGCGAGGTCAGGCCCTGCAGTGGAAAGACATCCCAGTAGGTTCCACCGGCGAACAGGACGATCAGGAGAATGGCGAACAGGAAGCCGGGGATCGCGTAGCCGACGAAGATCAGCACGCTGGTCCACACATCGAAGGTGGTCCCGTCCCGCACCGCCTTGGCGACCCCAAGGGGGATGGAGATCATGTAGATCAGCAGCAGCGACCAGAGCCCCAGTGAAATCGACACCGGCAAGCGCTCGATGACAAGTTCGATGACCGGGCGGTCCTGAAAGTAGCTGTTGCCGAAATCGAGCCGAACGTAGTTCCACATCATCAGCACGAAACGTTCGTGCACCGGCCGGTCGAATCCGAAGCGCCGCTCGAGGTCGGCGATCATGGCCGGGTCGAGGCCGGCGGACGCGAGCCCGCTGTCGTCCGTGGCCGCCGCCGCCGCATCGGCGCCGCCCATGCCTGCGGTCGCTGAGGCACCGGGTGCCATGAGTTCTGCAAGGACCTGCTCGACGGGACCGCCGGGGGCGAACTGCACGATGATGAAATTGATGACCATGATCCCGAACAGGGTCGGGATGACCAACAGCAAGCGCTTGAGCAGATAGGCGCCCATGGCGGGTCAGTGCGTCACAGCGCCGATGCGCCAAAGCGCGCTGAGGAACGCGGCGGCCCCAGACCTGCCATGGAGTTGCCTGGTTTGCCCTACGCCGTTCACGGTGCCTCCCTGTCGAGATCGGCCAGGCCGCGCTCGACCCGGGCTGCGCGCTCGGCATCCCACCACCAGAGATCCTGCCATCCTACCCGCTCCAGTGGATAGCCGTCGGGCTTCCCGAACTTGTCCCACCACACCACGGCCGTGAAGGTCTGGGAGGCGCCGGGAAGCAGATAGCCCTCCCACATCAGCACCCGGTCGGCGGCGCGCACGGCAGCAAGAAAGGTCTCCAGCTGATCGGCCTCGATGACGGCCTCGGTAAGCGCATCCACCGCCGGGTGGCGCACGTATCCCCAGTTGACGCCGAAAGGCTGCTCGGCCGCTGCGCTGCCGAAGTGATTGCGTAGCGCGAGACCGGGCAGCCAGTAGGGGTAGAAGACCATCTGGCTGGCATCGAAGCGACCGGTGCGCAGGCGATAGAGCCAGTTCGAGGTTTCCGGCACCCGGACGCTGGTGTCGATCCCGACCCGTTCCAGAATGTCCGCATACGGCATGACATTCCGGGCCTGGATGTTGGAGATAAACACGAACTGGATGCGGAAACGTTCCCCCGTTTCCTCATGCACCAGTCGCCCACGGTCCAGCACCCACCCCGCCTCGCGGAACAGCTCGATCGCACGCGTGAGATGCGCCCGGTCGATGCCCTGACCCGTCTGCCGTGGTGGTTCAAAGGGCGCAGTGAACAGGCGCTCGGGAAGGTGGTCCCGCCAGGGCTCGAGCAGGGCGAGTTCAGCGCCTTCCGGCACCCCGGTGTGCGCCAGAATCGAGCCGTGAAAGAGACTCCGTCCACGCTCAAAGAATCCGAAATTGAGGATGTCGTTGATCCAGTGCCAGTCGTAGAGCAGCGCCAACGCCTCACGTACCCGCCGGTCCTGGAATCGCTCGCGACGGAGATTCCAGAAGATGGGCCAGTGCAGCCCTGTCGGCCGGTCAAGAGCGAACTTGTACTGTCTGAACAACCCGGCGCGCGCCGCAGGGAAGTCGTACTGGGTGGTCCAGTTTTTCGCCATAGTCTCCTCGCGGACATCGATGAGGTGTCCGCGATGGGCTTCGAGCATCACCTGCTCGTCCCGGAAGTAGTGGTACTCGATGCGGTCGAAGTTGAAGCGGCCGACCATAACCGGCACCTCGGCGCCCCAGTAGTCCGGCACCCGTTCATAGACGACCTTGCGGCCGACATCGAACTCTGCGATCCGGTAGGGGCCGCTGCCCAGCGGCGGCTCCAGCGTGGTCACCGTGATGTCCCGGTCCGCCCAGTAATGCTTAGGAAGGACCGGCAGCACGCCGATGGACTGGGGAATGCTCGGGTTTGGCGTCGCGCGTGGATCCAGCCAGTAGCGCACTTCCCGCTCACCGATGGCCTCAGTATGGGTCACGTCACGCAGCACGCTGCGGATCCAGGGCTCCGCGTCCGTCTTGTAGAACTCGAACGTGAACATCACGTCGTCGATGGTGACCGGCTCGCCGTCGTGCCAGCGCGCACCTTCCCGCAGACGGTAATCCACGAAAGCCAGGTCCGGGTCCACCCGGACCGCTTCCGCGAGCCGCCCATACATGCTGTTCGGCTCGCCAGAGGTCGCTTCGAGCAGGCGGTCATAGAGCAGGCTGGTAGGCGGCAACGCCGCCAGACCCTCGGCGGAACGCCCACTGCTGATGAGGCTGTTGAAGTTGTCCCAGGTTCCGAGAACCGGGAGTCGCAGGGTTCCGCCCTTCGGCGCGTCGGGATTGACGTAGTGGAGGTGACGGAAGTCGGGGCCATGCTTCAGCGGCCACAGCAGTTCGAAGCCATGGCAATACCCGTCCGGCTCCGTGGGACAGGCCATCTCCGAAGGCGACGCAGCCTGCATCGCCAGCATGCCGACAAGCGCGGCGGCGAACCTTCGCGCAGACGCTCGCGAATTCAACACAGTCTGTCTGGCCATCGCTCCCCCTCCTGCAGCGTGCCACGACCTTCTGCAACCATCATAACGGCTTCGGCACCCTGCACCAGGATTGAAACCGAATTGGGCAGTACGCTCACGGTGAGGCAAACTGAGCTGCCATCAACGCGACGGGAATCATGCATCGTGCGCCAGTTTCGACCCACTGCCCTGCTCGCCCTGCTCGCGCTCGCGCTCGCGCCGCTGGCTGAGACCCAGGATACGGATCTGGAACAACGACTGCTGGCCGCCCGCGACCGCCTCGGCGCCGTGATGGACGACCCGGCCGGCCATCGCGTCCAGATTCTTCTCACCCGTGTCGAACGCGGTAGCGGCGGCAGGCGCGAACTGATTCGGGAGCAGTTTCGTAGCAATGCTGACGAGTACTTCTACCCCGCCAGCGTAATCAAGTTTCCGATCGCTGTCGCCGCGCTGGAATGGCTCAACGACCTCGATGTTCCCGGGCTTGATCGGGACACCACCATGCTCACGGACGCGGCGCGTCCTGCCCAGACGCCCGCCACCGAAGACGCGACGGCCCCTCGTGGCATGCCCAGCGTCGCCCACTACATCCGCAAGCTGTCCATCGTCAGCGACAACGACGCCTCCAACCGGCTGTTCGAGTTGCTTGGAACAGACGAACTCAAGGCTCGACTGGCTCGTTGGGGGATGACTGAAACACGGCTCACCCACCGCCTGGCGGTGCGCCTGCCGCCGGAGGAGAACCGGCACTTCAATCCGGTGCGTTTCGTCGATCAAGATGGAATCGTTCATGCCGTGCCGGCTCGGACCGGCGCCAATCTCGCCGCCGGCGTCGAGCCGATACCACTGGGTGTGGGCGAACTGATCGCCGGGGCATACGTGGAAGGACCCAAGGACTTTGCCGGGTTGAACCACATGCCGCTCGCCGAGGTGCATGGCCTGCTAGAGGCCATCGTGTTTCCGGACCTCGTCCCGGAAGCCACACGTCCGGGCATCACCACGTCTGACCGCGCGTTGTTGCTCGAGGCCATGCGCGTGATGCCTTCGGAGAGCGACATCGAAGCGTATCGGGATGCTGATCGTTTTCCCGACGGTTTCGCCAACTACTTCATCATGGGGCGCGATCCAAGCCGCCTGCCCAAAGGCGTGACCATCACGAACAAGGTCGGCCGCGCCTACGGTTTCCTGACGGAAACTGCACACATCGTCGATTCGGTCTACGAAGTCGAGTTCCTGCTCAGCGCCACGGTTCACGTCAACGCCAACAGGATCTACAACGACGATGATTACGAGTACGACGAGCTCGGTTTTCCGTTTTTGGCTGAACTGGGCAGGCTCATGCTGGAGCACGCACGCAAGACGCGTTGAACCAGCTCAGACGTTGCTTCGGCAGCGCCACAGCGTGCCGCCGTGAACATTGCACTGGTAGCGAAGTCCGTGCGGAATAAGACAGGCCTCACCGCCGGCAAGCGGCAGCCGCTGACCGGAAGCTTCGACCACGGCCGCTGCGTCTCCAGGCTCCGAGAGCGCGAGCAAAAGCTCCGGACCTTGTGCCGTGAGCGGAGCCTGGGGGCCAACCACGCGTTGCAGCTCGAATTCCGTCGCTGTCGTGACATGACGTCCGGAGGCATCCGGTTCGAGGATCTCCGGCGCCGGCAGGTCACAGCGCAGCACCGCGAGCAGTTCAGCCGCGTCCACATGCTTGGCCGTGAGCCCGGCACGCAGCACGTTGTCCGAAGCTGCCATGACCTCGATGCCGCAACCCTGAAGATAGGCATGCGGTACGCCAGCACCGAGGAACAGTGCCTGGCCGGGCGCCAGCTGCCGCAGTTCCAGAAGCAGGCAGAACAGGAGACCCCGATCCGGAGGCGCCCCGAATCCCAGTGCGCGCTGGGCACGCAGCGCCCAGTGCGCGACGGCGTCGGCAGCCGCCAGCGCTTCGAGACGTTCGATAAAGCGCAGCAGGGCCGGGCGGATGCGTTCCTCGGGCAACGCGAACCACGCCTCGAGCAACCCCTCAAGGGATTCCGCTGCCGGTTCGAGTGACGGCAGCAGACGGCTGATCTCCGGAAATCGTGCCAGCTGCGCACGCATGTCCCCCCAGGCCCGGAATCCACACAGGGCATGGAAGTCGGTGAGGGCGACGATCAGCTCCGGTTTGTGGTGCGGGTCGCGATAGTTGCGCTCGGATGCATCACGGGGAATGTCTGCCGCTTCCTCCCGGTCATAACCTTCCCGGGCCTGCACGGCATCGGGGTGCACCTGAACGGACAGAGGCCGGGCGGCAGCCAGCAGCTTGACGAGATAAGGCAGGCGCCCGAACGTCGCGCTCACGCCGGGACCGAGCAGGTCCCTGTGCGCGTCTCCGATCACGACGTCGAGGGCGCGGTCGCCGCTGCGACGGCCCGTGAGCGGACGGACGAAGGATGGCGCCGCGGGATGGGCGCCATACCAGGCTTCCGCCCAGGGCCTCCCGTCCGGCGGCCGGCCCAGCGCGCTCGGAATGAACGACTCGTCTCCCCAGGCGTAATGCTGGAGCCGGGGTTCGAGCAGCAGGATCTCTCGGTCTTGACGGTCTGTCATCGCTGGCGCGGCTCGCCTCGGGAAGGCCGATCATTCAGGGGCTCTGCGCTACGGATTCCAGTTGCTCCCAGAGGACTGATCCGGCGCAGCCGCCGCCATGTTGTCGGCGTGTCCGTCCCAGGTCGTGGCAGCGGGCAGGGCCTCTTCGCCCAGCGTCCGGCGCGCAGCGCTGAGCATGTCTGCAAAAGCCTCCTCGATGCAGGCCGCGAAGCGTTCCGGGTCCGGCATGATCTCGCGACAGGACGTGAAGCTGATCGTCAGGCGTCCGTCGTAGCTCAGCACCGGAATGAACAGGCCGATGGAGTCGCCCACCGGACCGAGGCCGTACTGGGTCACCAGCCGGGCGCCGTTCATGTACAGGGGCACCTGGGGCCCAGGAACATTGGTGATCACGCAGTTGAACAGCGGGCTGATCATGTTGCCGAGCCCCATCTGAGTCACCAGCCGCCCCGCCAGTGCCAGCGTCGCCGCAGGAATGTGCTTGTTGATGTCGGTCATCAACCGGGCGCCGTAGGCGTTGCTCAACTCCTTGGCGTCGCGGGTATGGGCATGCACCGCTGCCAGGCGCTCCAGCGGATCAGGGATGTCGGTGCGAATCGCCACGGCCAGGGCAGAGACCTGATTGCCGCCGGCACCCTTCTCGTTGTCCACGCGCACGTTCACCGGCGCCATGGCCACCAGGGACTCCGGCGGCAGGGCGGAACGAGCGAGCAGGTAGCTGCGGATCGCGCCGCCGCAGATGGCCAGCACTGCATCATTGATGGTCGCACCGGGCAGGGCGCGGCGGACGGTCTTGATGTCCGCAAGGTCGAAGTCACGGCCCTCGAAGACGCGATGGGCTGACACCGGGGCGTTGAAGATGGTCTTCGGCACCTCGCCTGCGGACTTCAGCTCATGTCGCTGCAGGCGGCGCCGGGTCTCGGCGACCACGGGCACCGCGTGGCTCAGCACCTTCAGCAGTTTGAAGGGTTGGCGAATGTTGTTGCCATAGGTCCGCACCAGCAGCTCCAGCGCGGTGGGCGGCTGCTCGGCGACCCAGGTCCGATCCGGGGCCACGACGGTGCCTTCCGGTCCCAGATCATGCAGCGCAGCAGTGATTTCTGCCCCCGTGGCGCCATCGATCGCGGAGTGATGAATTTTTGCCAGCAGGGCGTAGCTGTCCGGCGGCAGGCCCGCCACGTTGTGCAGGCCCTCGATGATGTAGAACTCCCACAGCGGCCGGCTGACGTCGAGCTGTCGGGCATGCAGGCGCGCAGCCTGAATGCAGAGCTGCCGCCAGTCGCCGGGTTTCGGTAACGCGATGTGGCGAACGTGGAACTCCAGGTCGAAGTTCGGATCCTGGATCCAGTAGGGGTAATCCAGTGCCATGGGCACCTGGACCAGTCGCTGCCGGAACGCCCGTGCGCGATGCAGGCGGCTCTCGATGAGCTCAAGGATCTGCTTGAAGCGAACCGCACCGCCAGGTGCGGTCTGCTGATCGTAGATGTTGATGCTGCCGATGTGCATCGGCATTCGCGGTGACTCGAGATAGAGAAAGGTCGCGTCCTGACCGGTCAGCTGTTCCACGTTTATCCCTCCGCACCCTGGAAGACGATGATGCCAGTCGCTCGCAGCAGTGTCAGGCGTTGACCAGTGTCGGGGAAGCACCCGCTGTCATCACTCGACCCGTCACGGACAGCTCGACGGCCAGGGGCAGGTGATCGGAGAACACGCAGGGCAGGGCTTCGGCGCTGTGGACCGTGAGATCGGATGACACCAGGACGTGGTCCAGTTCCTGCCGCGGCCGCCAGCTCGGATAGGTGAACACAGGATCGAGCAGCGCCGGGCGCAGGCCGGATCCTGCCAGGGGCGAGCGCTCCAACAACACGCTGCGCGAGGTGTTCATGTCGCCCATGACGATGAGCCGCGGACGTCCACCGAAGCGATCTGCAAGCCAGGCCAGTTGCCTGCGCCGGGCCCGGAAGCCCAGCGATAGATGAACGCTGACCACCAGCAGCGGCAGTCCGTCGTCCATCGGATACTCGGCGATGATCGCACCGCGACCCGGGATGGTGGAGGGCAGGCTGGCGTCCTCGAGCGCAGTGGGCGCGGTCCGCGACAGAAGGCCATTGCCATGTTGGGCAAAGCGCCCGAGACGCCGATTGCGCTGAATGTACCAGTAGGGCAGGTGGGCGCGACCGGCGAGGAAGGCCACCTGATTGAGAAAACCGCTGCGCAGACTGCCTGCGTCCACCTCCTGCAGACCGATCAGGTCGTAACCCGCGAGCATCGCGCCAATGCGTTCGAGATTGAACGGGCGGCCAGGATCATGCAGCACCTGGCGCCAGCCGCCGGTGACGTACTCGTGGTAGCGCTGAGTGGGAATGCCCGACTGGATATTGAAGGACAACAGCCGAATCCGCGCTGGCAGCTGGTCCGGTGCAGCGAGACCACTGCCCGCATCAGCGATCGGAGACACCCACACCGGCGACTGCATCGGTTCGGGCCCGTCTGAGAAGATGATCCACCACGTCGAGCATGGCCGCATTGGACCCCGCCATGCGGCCTTCGGTGCGCCACGTCCCCGCCACGACCAGGGTGGGTACGCCGCCGACCTGCCAGACGCGGCCAAGCGCCAGGGCCTGCTGCACCGAAGAGGCCACTTCGTGGCTGTCGAAGGCCGCCAGAAAGTCCTGCCGCGAGCGACAACGACCACTAAGGGAGCCGCGTACGGTGTCCGCATAGAAATCTGCGATGGCCTCGGCGTCGCGGAAACTGCGACCCTGTTCGTGGATCGCTGAGAACATGGCGTCATGGGTGACGTCGAGAACGCCACAGACTTCGGCGACGTAGTAAGCCTCGGCCAGCAGCATCCAGGCGCGATTGAAGACCGCGGGAACACGCTCGAAACGGACATCAGATGGCAGACCTTCCACCCAATCCGCCAGCGCCGATTCGAACGCATGGCAGTGGATGCACGCGTACGAGAACAACTCCTGGACGACCACGGTCCCTGCATCATTCGCCGTGGGCACCGACAGCGCCGCGTAGTGCTCGTTCTCGCGGAACGATTCGACCCGCAACTGTGCCGAGACCGCAGGCAGCAGGGCACACAACACCATGGCCCCGATACAGCGGACCGCCACTGAAGGTCTCACAGGATCCTCAGTGGAGGCCGCGGATGTAGGCTGCGACCGCCTCGATTTCACGATCATTCATGTTCTGCGCCACGCCACGCATCACGCCGCCCATGTCGGCATCGGTTTCCCGTTCGCCGTCCCGATAGGCTTTGAGCTGCAGCACCGTGTACTGCTCCGGCTGCCCGGTGAGCATTGGATAGGCAGCAGGGCCATTGCCGCGGCCGGACGGGGAGTGGCAGGCGATACAGGCGGCGACCCCCTTGTTCGCGATCCCGGCGCGATAGATCCGCTCACCGAGTTCAAGCTGCTCCGCCGCAGCCTCAGCCGTACCTTCGGCAATAGGCTGATCCGCATAGAAAGCAGCGAGGTCCATCAGCTGTTGGTCTGACAGGTGCTCAACCTGGCCCATCATCAGAATGGCTTGACGATCGCCAGACTTGAACGCACGCAGCTGTTTGAGCAGATAGCTGTAATGCTGGCCGCCGAGATTCGGGTACTCGGGGCCGATGCCACGGCCATCTGAACCGTGGCAGGCTATACAGGTGGCGGCGACCGCTTGGCCCGCCTCCGGGTCACCACGCGGAGCTTCCTCCGGCGGCGAGATCGACGCCATCACGAGGGCGCCCGCGCTCATTAGGACAAAGGACGAGATCAGATTGCGCAACATGGTTGAATCCGTTCGGAGCGTGAATGCTTGGGACGAACCCGGTTGACGTCCGGCCACCGTGCGTGACGGTTACCGACAACCGGAGGCCGTCAGGCTGCTAGACTGCGATGACCCTGCTTTCGGGTGTGTAACCTGGAGAGTATAACCCAACAGTCGCCGCCAGCGGGAGGCATGCTTGGCAAGACGACCCGCCACGCCCGGCGCACGCAAGCGTCCCAAGACCCAACGCCGCCCCGCGCAGGCCACCGCCGTGGACGCGCTCCCTTATCTGCTGTCCGACTTCGAGCGCAGCGCCAAGGGACCTGGCGATGCGCCGCCGGATCAGGGCCGCGAAGTGGCCTTCGCAGGTCGCTCCAACGCCGGCAAGTCCAGCGTGCTGAATCGGCTCACCGGGCAGCGCAGTCTGGCGCGGACCAGCAAAACGCCGGGGCGGACCCAGCTGCTGAACTTCTTCCGCGTCAGCCCGCAGGCCTGCCTGGTGGACCTGCCGGGCTACGGCTACGCCAAAACCGACCGCAGCACGCGTGACGCGTGGCAGCAGCAGGTCGAAGGCTACCTGGCAAGCCGCCGGGCGCTAGTGGGCGTGGTCCTGGTCATGGATATTCGGCATCCGTTCCAGCCCTTCGACGAGCAGATGATCGGCTGGGCCCGCGCGGCGGACATGCCGCTGCTGGTGCTGCTGAACAAGGCCGACAAGCTCGGCTTCGGCGCCGCCAGCGCAGCCCTGCAGCAGGCCCGCCACCACCTTGCGGACATGCCGGCAGCCGAGCCGCTGCTGTTCAGCGCACTGCGAGGCCAAGGGAGCGAGCAAGCACTCACTATCCTGAGAAGCTGGCTGGGATTGGACGCATTAGAAGTGCCATCGGATGGGGGTGCCCCGGCCCCGCGGGGGGGCGGGACCGGGGCTGCCGGAGACGTCTCGGGGGGTGACGTCTGACCGGATCATTGAGGATATCGGGGATGGGAAGGGGCAATGATCCGTCCGGCATGTATTAGGACTGCCCCCGCGAAAGAAAGTTCCCGGCGCCGTGTCCGACTGTCTCAGTGCGCCTCGTCCCAGTTCGCGCCCACCCCGACATCCACCAGCAGCGGCACCGCCAACTCGGCCGCAGCCTGCATCCGCTCCCGCACGGTCTCTCCGAGGGCCTCCGCCGCGTCCTCGGCGACCTCGAATACCAGCTCATCGTGGACCTGCATGATCATGAGCGCGTCCGGACCCGTCGCCTGCATCCAACCGTCGAGATCGATCATGGCGCGCTTGATGATGTCCGCGGCACTGCCCTGCATGGGCGCGTTGATGGCAGTTCGTTCGGCGGCCTGCCGGCGCTGCTGGTTCTGGACCCGAATCTCCGGCAGGTACAGGCGGCGCCCGAACAGAGTTTCCACGTAGCCCTGCTCGCGAGCCTGGGCCCGGGTCCGGTCCATGTACTCGCGCACGCCCGGGTAGCGCTCGAAATAGCGGTCGATGTAGGCCTGGGCTTCGCCGCGGGCAATGCCGAGTTGGCGCGCGAGACCGAACGCGGACATCCCGTAGATGAGGCCGAAGTTGATGGCCTTCGCGTTACGACGCTGATCTGCGCTCACGGCCTCGAGATCAACGGCGAACACCTCCGCCGCAGTGGCCCGATGCACATCCAGGCCATCGTCGAACGCAGCAAGCAGGCCCGCATCTCCAGACAGGTGGGCCATGATCCGCAGCTCGATCTGAGAGTAGTCCGCCGCCAGCAGGACCCGCCCTTTCGGTGCCACGAAGGCCTGACGGATGCGCCGCCCCTGGGCGCTTCGAATGGGGATGTTCTGCAGGTTCGGCTCCGACGAGGACAGGCGCCCCGTGGCCGCGACCGCCTGATGGTAGGAGGTGTGGATGCGACCGGTATCCGGATCGATCTGCCGCGGCAGGGTGTCGGTGTAGGTGGACTTGAGCTTCGCAAGCGAGCGGTAGTCCATGATGATGCGGGGCAGCGGATAGTCGTGGGCCAGCTCGGCGAGCACCGGTTCGGCCGTGGACGGCGCGCCGCCCGGGGTCTTTCGGATCACTGGCAGCCCCAGCTTCTCGTAGAGGATCTGCTGCAGCTGGCGGGTGGAGCCGAGGTTGAACGCGCCACCCGCCTCCTCGTGGGCCTTCGTTTCGAGTTCCTGCATCAACTCAGCGAGCTCTGCGCTCTGCTGTTTCAGCAGGCGGGCATCCACCAGCGCGCCATTGCGCTCGATCCGGGACAGGACAGGGACCAGCGGCATCTCGATTGCATCGAACACCCGAGCCAGGGTCGGTTGCGCTTCCAGCCGCGGCCACAGCAATTCGTGCAGCTGCAGCGTCACGTCGGCGTCCTCCGCGGCGTAGGGACCTGCCTGTTCCAGACCCACTTGGTCGAACGTGAGCTGCTTGGCGCCCTTGCCGGCGACGTCGGTGAAGGACGTCGTGCTGCGACCGAGGAACTTCAGCGCCATGTCGTCCATGTTATGGCGAGTACCGACGCTGTCGAGGACGTAGGACTCCAGCATGGTGTCGTAGCGAACCCCGACAAGCTCGATACCGACGCGTGCAAGCACGCTCATGTCGTACTTCAGATTTTGACCGATCTTCTCGATGGCCGGATCCTCGAGCAGCGGTTTGAGGGCATCGAGCACGGTGTTCGCCGGGAGCTGGTCGGGCGCGCCCACGTAGCGGTGACCGAAGGGCACGTAAGCGGCCTCGCCAGCGGCCACCGCGAACGACACCCCCACGAGATCGGCCCGCATATAGTCGAGACTGGTGGTTTCCGTATCGAAGGCAAACCGGCCGGCCTCCCGCAGGCGCTGCACCCAGCGGTCGAGCTCCGCCTGTTCGAGGACGATGGCATAGTTCCGCTCCGGAGCACTCGCGTCCTCGCGCCCGTCCGCTTCCAGGGCGCTGCTCGCCTCGGTGATCCAGCCTTTGAACTCCAGATCCCGATAGTGGCCGAGCAGCTGCTCCTGATCCGGCTCCTGGGCCGCCAGCTCCTCGGGTCCGAAGCCCAGGTCCAGATCGCAGCGGATGGTGGCCAGCTCGCGATACAAGGGCAACTCATCAAGGGCGGCCCGCAGATTCTCCCCCAGCTTGCCTTTCACCGCGTCCGCCGCCGCCATCAGCGCGTCGAGATCGCCATGCTCAGTGAGCCACTTCGCCGCCGTCTTGGGGCCGACCTTCTCGACACCGGGGATGTTGTCGACGGTGTCGCCGGCCAGGGCCAGCAGGTCGATGATGCGCTCCGGGGGAACGCCGAATTTCTCCTGCACGGCGTCCGCGTCGAGCACAGTGTCCGTCATGGTGTTCACCAGCGTGATACGGTCGCTGACCAGCTGCGCCATGTCCTTGTCGCCGGTAGAGATCAGCACGGATTCCCCTCGCGCCTCCGCCTCGCGCGCCAGAGTGCCGATGACATCATCCGCCTCGACGCCGGGTTCGACGATCAGCGGCAGGCCCATGGCCCCCACGATTTCGTGAATGGGCTTGATCTGCGCCCGGAGCTCATCGGGCATGTCGGGACGGTTGGCCTTGTAGTTGGCATACAGCTCGTTGCGGAAGGTGTCGCCAGGCGGGTCGAAAACCACTGCAATGGGGCTGTCCGGATAATCCGCCATGAGCTTGCGCAGCATACCGATCACGCCCTTGACGGCGCCAGTGGGCCGGCCGTCGGACGTGGTCAGGGGCGGCAGCGCATGGTAGGCGCGGAACAGGTAGGACGATCCGTCCACGAGAATGAGCGGTTTGTCGTCCGCCATGATTTCAGCCACCCTATCTACCATTGCTCGAACGCTGGGCGGGACGCCGGAACGCACCGCCAGGGAGATCAACGTGATGCACGCGTCACCACTACGCCACCTGCCGAGATGCCTGCTGTTCGCCCTGTTGCTGGCGTCATCGCCCCTGTTAGCGAGCGACGCGGTGATCGCGTCACGGGGACAGGACGTGACCATCATCGAGGGCCGGGAGCGGACCGTCTACGAGTACCGTCAGAACGGCATCCTGAGGATGATCCGGGTCGTCCCGGCCGTGGGCCGGCCCTACTATCTGGCCCCCGCAGATCCCACGCGAGGATACGGCAATCTGGAACAGGCGGACATGTTGATCCCGAAGTGGATCCTCGTCGAATTCTGATACCGTCCCGATCATGGCCGTTTTCAGGGAACTGACCGAGGACGACGCTCGCGCCGCTTGTACCGCGTGGCAACTCGGCGAGTTCGTGAGCGTGGCGCCGACGGCCCAGGGAATCGAGAACAGCAACTTCTTTCTGACCAGCGCGCGCAAAGGGCAGCAGCACGAGTGGGTGCTGACACTGGGTAACGCCGAGTTTCCGACCACCACGCTGGATACCCTGGTCCGGCTCGACGCGGCCGGCCTGCCGGTGCCGGTCCCGCTGCGGCACCGCAGCGGCGCGCGCAGCGGTCGCATTGCCGGTGCTCCGGCCCTGCTCGCGCCGCGTTTTCCCGGAAGCCACCCCGATCGACCTGACATCGATCAGTGCGCAGCGATCGGACGCTTCCTGGCGCGGATGCACTTGGCGACCGCCGGTGTCGGCGGGCCCGACCATCCCCGCGACGCCGCCTGGATCGCTGCCCGCGTGGCCCATCACGGTCCACGCCTCGGCGCTGAGGAGCAGGCCCGTCTGGCCGCGGCGCAGCGGGTGCTCGCCAGCGTGGCGGAGCGCCGCGACTGGAAGCAGCTGCCGGCGGGACTGGTCCACGGGGATCTGTTCCGCGACAACGCCTTGTTCGATCGCGGTGGCCTGCGCGCAGTGATCGACTTTCACCACACGGCCAGGGCAGCGCTGCTGTTCGATCTGGCGGTGGCCGCCAACGACTGGTGCTCGCACCCGAATGGACGGCTGGATGGGGATCGACTCCGGGGGATCATCCGCGGCTACGCGGGACTGCGGCCCCTGACTCGGGAGGAACGCTGGATGTGGCCAGTGATGACCCTGCTGGCAGCGCTGCGCTTCTGGCTTGCGCGCCTTGATTCACCGCGCAAGCCGCCGCAAGAGATGGGACGATTGCTGGACTGGCGCCTGCGCGAGGCGGCCCCCCTCAGCCCTGCGCTGACGGATACAGCAGCGTAGCTGGCAGCCCGACACCGTCGGTCAGGCGCAGCGCAGGACGAATACGGAGAACAGGGCTTCCGCATCCGTCCATTCGGCCACCGCGTCGAAGCCGACTCCCGCCGCGAGTGCGCGGAACTCGTCCGGTGCGTACTTGTAAGAATTCTCGGTGTGAATCGCCTCGCCCGCAGCGAGTTCGAACTGCGCGCCGCCCAGCGTGAACGCCATTGCACGGTCGGCCACCAGATGCATCTCGATGCGTCCGGCCTCCTCGTCATAGTGGGCACGATGCCTGAAAGCCATCACGTCGATATCACCATCAAGGGCCCGGTTCAGATGGACCAGGATGTTGCGATTGAACGCGGCGGTGACCCCGCTCGCATCATTGTAGGCCGCCTCCAGGCGCGCCTTCGCCTTGCGGCGGTCGACGCCGATCAGCAGCTGCCCGCCGGGGCCCAGCGTATCGCGTACAGCAGCGAGGAACCTGGCCGCTTGAGGCCGCTCGAAATTGCCAATGCTGGAGCCGGGAAAGAATCCCGTGATCGGGACCGCGGAGCCGTGGCGGCGAGGAGGTTGCCAGGGCAGCGTCAGACCGTTGCCGTAATCCGTGCAGATCGCATGGACCTCAAGCCAGGGGTAGTCGCCTGCCAGCGCTTGGGCGGCCTCGAGCAGGTGTTCACGGGAGATGTCCACCGGCAGGTAGGCCAGCGGCCGCAGCTCTTCGAGCAGCAAACGGATCTTGCGACTCGAGCCGCTGCCATACTCAAGGAGCACATCGCCACGGCCGAGAACGCTGCCAATGGCTTCGAGATGAGTCTCGAGAAGTCCGATTTCGGTTCGCGTCGGATAGTACTCAGGCACTCGCGTGATGGCTTCGAACAGCTCAGAGCCACGCTGGTCGTAAAAGTATTTGGGCGCGATACGCCGTGGCGTGGCTGCAAGGCCGGCGAGCACCTCCTCGCGCATGTCCGCCAGTTTCGGTTTCAAGTCGTGCAGGGTGACCCGGTCCCGGGGCGACAGCTCCGCGCTTTTCGTGTCCGTTCGACCCATGGCCGTCACACATCCTGTGCCAGTCGGACGCCGGTGAACTGCCAGCGATCGGGGGGATAAAAGAAGTTGCGATAGCTGCTGCGCAGGTGATCCCGCGGCGTGGCGCAGGAGCCGCCCCTCAGCACCAGCTGATTCGCCATGAACTTGCCGTTGTACTCGCCAAGCGCTCCCGGTGGCGGGCGGTACCCCGGATAGGGACCGTAGGCACTGGCGGTCCACTCCCAAAGATTGCCATGCAACGCAGCCAATGCACCAGCGGGCTGCGCCACCGGGTGGAGGACGCCCTCATCGAGGAAGGCGCCGTCGGCCCCGGCAGCCTCTGCAGCAGCCTCCCACTCCGCCTCGGATGGCAGACGACAGTCCGCCCAGCGCGCGTAGGCATCCGCTTCGTAGCCACTGAGATGACAGACCGGCAACTCAGGGTCCACCTGCTGGACACCTGCCAGGGTGTAGGTCCACCACTCGCCTTCCTGCTCGAACCAGTACAGGGGCGCCGATACCCCCGCTCCGCCAGACGCCTGCAGCCAACTCCAGCCATCGGCCAGCCAAAGCTCCGGGCGCCGGTAGCCATCGTCTGCCATGAACGCAAGATACTCACCGGCCGTGACGCAGCGGTCGGCAAGCCGATACGGCTCCAGCCACACACGATGGCGCGGCGTCTCGTTGTCGAAGGCAAAACTGCTGCGCCCGGTGCCCGCACCAGCTTCGCGACCGATCTCGACAAGACCACCGGTACGCTCGGAAAACGTGAGTCGTTCCGCCGGCGGCGACTTCCGCTGCACGATTGCAGCTGGGTGGACGGGGTGCAAAGGATTATGGCCGAAGGCGTACTTGAGATCGGTGATCAACAGCTCCTGGTGCTGTTCTTCGTGATTGACGCCAAGCACGAGACGGCGCAGCACTTCATCGCTGCCACCCCTGTCGAGGAGACGCTCCATGGCAGCGTCCACATGCCGCCGATAGGTCATCACCTCGGCCACGGTCGGCCTGGAGAGCTGGCCGCGTCGAGCACGTGGAAACTGCTCGCCGACGGCGTTGTAGTAGGAATTGAACAGAAATTCGAAGCGCGGATCCAACGGCAGATAGTCGGCCTGGAACGGCTTGAGCAGAAAAGTCTCGAAGAACCAGGTGGTATGGGCCAGGTGCCACTTCGGCGGGCTGGCGTCGGCCATGGGCTGCACGCCCAGGTCCTCCACCTCCAGCGGCTGCACCAGGCCGCAACTCCGGGCACGGACAGCACGGTAGGCGGTGAGCGCATGTCCGCCAGACAAGCCGTTCAAGCGCTCGGTAGCTTGCGTCACGATCGAACCCATCCTTTACGGCCCGGGAGTATGGGTGCCCGTGTGTGGCAGACGAAACCGCTGTCAGGAGCGATCCGCCAGAGTCCGATAAGCGGTCAGGACACGATCCGGCGTATGCGGCAGCCGGATGTACCCATGATAGTGCCCACGAGGATTGAAGATCACAATATTGCCTGTGTGATCCACCACATAGCCGTCAGGCTCCTGCTCCGAGGGCACCTTCGCGAACGCCACGCTGACCTCGCGTGCCAGCGCTGCGATGTCAGCCCGCTCACCGGTGGCACCGACGAACTCAGGATCAAAGTAGCGCACGAACTCAGCCAGCACCTCGGGCGTGTCCCGCTCCGGATCCACAGTGAACAGCACCACGTCGAAGGGCTCCCGTTCCGCCGCTTCCAACAATTGGCGCCGTGCTTCGGCCAGCACTGCGAGCGTCACCGGGCAGATGTCCGGACAATGGGTGAACCCGAAATAGGCAAAGGTCCATTGGCCGCGCAGGTCGGCGTCGGTGAACGGCGTTCCATCCTGGCTGACGAGCCGAAACGGCGACGGCGCGCGGGCCTGGGGCAGGACAACGGTGCCATGGTCTTCGCGCAGCTGATCATCGCTGAGCCCGGGCTGGCGCAGGATGCTGTTCACGAACAGACCGAGCACCAGCGCGATGAACAGCGCACAGCCAATGAGCGTAGCGCGAATACCTGAGGACATCAGCGAGCTCCGGACGTTCCGGACCAGCCCACTCCCATCAGCTCCGGATAGACGTAGTGGTCCACGAGCAGGAACACGAACAGCACCATCAGGTAGAGGATGGAGTAGCGGAAGGTCTCCATGGGCGCCCGTGGATTACGACCGATGAGCAGGACCACGGCCCAGTAGAGGAACCCGGCACCGAGACCCACGGCGGCCGCCAGATACAACAGTCCACTCATGCCGATCACGAACGGCATGAGGCTGATTGCCACCAGGATCAGCGTGTAAAACAGGATGTGCCACTTCGTGTAGAGCTCACCGTGGGTCACGGGCAGCATTGGCATGTCGATGGTCTCGTACTCGTCCTTGCGCTCGATGGCCAGCGCCCAGAAGTGAGGCGGCGTCCAGGCGAAGATGATGAGCACGAGGAGCAGTGCGCCCGGCTCGATGGTTCCCGTGACCGCGGTCCAGCCGAACAAGGGGGGCGCGGCGCCAAAGAGGCCGCCGATGACGATGTTCTGCGGTGTCGCCCGCTTCAGATACAGCGTATAGACGAGACCGTAGCCCACCCACGAGGCAAGGTTCAGCCACGCGGTGAGCGGATTGACGAAGGCCACCAGGATGGCCATGCCGATGATGCCGGTCACGCCCGCAAAGACAATCCCGCGGGCGAAGGACACCCGGCCGGTCGCCACCGGCCGGTTGCGCGTGCGTGCCATGCGGGCGTCGATAGAGGCATCCGCAATATGGTTCACGGCCGCGGCCGATCCGGCCACCAGAGCGATACCCAGAATGCCGAACAGGACCGGTACCAGCGGCGGCAGACCCGGGGTGGCCAGGAAGGCGCCGACCGCTGCGCACAGCAGCATCAGCATGACCACCTTGGGCTTGCACATCTGGTAGTAGTCGCGCCAGGTGGCTCCGCCGTCTACCGCTCCCGAATACGTCTGGCTCATGCACCCTTCCCGATGGTCGCGCGGACGCGATAGTTTACGGACACCATCACCAGCAGCAACACCGCCGCCACCGCATTATGGGCCGTCGCCACCACCAGCGGCAGGCTGAAGACCACATTCGCGATCCCGAGCAGTATCTGCACCAGCAAAACGCCCGCCAGAGTAATACCCAGCGGGGCAAGCTGCCAGGGGTGCGGTGTCCGCCACAGCCGCCAGGCGAGCAAACCCAGCACCAGAGCCACGATAATGGCACCAATACGATGCGTCAGGTGAATCGCAATGCGGCCTTCGCTGTACATGAGTCCGCCAAGATAATTCGGCCCGACTTCCTGCAGCACGTTGAAGCCGTGGGCGAAGTCGGCCTCAGGCCACCAGCGGCCCTGACAGGTCGGAAAGTCCGGGCACGCCAGTGCTGCGTAGTTGGCGCTGACCCAACCGCCGAGGGCGATCTGTGCCACCAGCAGCACCATTCCCACCACCACCCACGGTCGCAGGCGCTGCAACAGGGCGCCTGTGTCTCCCGTGGCAGGTTCCCTGCGCCAACCCAGTCGCAGCGCGAGCAGCCACAGCAGCGACAGGGTGAGGAAACCACCCAGCAGGTGCGCTACCACCACCTGTGGCCAGAGCTTTAGGGTAACCGTCCAGGCACCGAACGCCGCCTGCATCGTGACCACGGCCAAGAGGATGAACGGCAGAACCACCGGCTGCTCAGGATCCTGCCTCCGACGCCAGGAAAAGATCGCGAGGCCGAGGATCACCAGGCCGAGGATGCCGGCAAAGTATCGGTGGACCATTTCAGGCCAGGCCTTGTCCACTTCGACCGGCGCATCCGGAAAGCGCATTTCGGCGATTTCGATGCGTTCCGCGCTCATGGGAATGCCGGCGAAGCCATAACAGCCCGGCCAATCGGGACAGCCCAGCCCGGCGTCCACCAGCCGGGTCCAGGCTCCGAGAATCACGACGACGAAGCACAGGGCGATGGCACCCACGACGAAGCGGAACCCGGGTTTGCGATCGCGTATCACGATGAACTCCTCATCCCGGGCTCAGCCGATATTCGACAGCCGCAGGAGCTGCTTGAGATCGGCCAGAAGATCCGAGCCGATCTGGTCGAGCCCGTGGTAAAGGATGACGTTGCCGAGCGGGTCGACGGTCAACACTCCGGTGTCCAACCCCTCAACGCTGTCCGCTGCGCGCTCTCGGCCACGCAGGTTCCGAGCGGTGAGGGTCTGGCTCAACACCCCCGAAGGGCCACGCAGCAACTCCATCTCCGGCAGGCGCCGCTGCAGCGTACCAAAAAGGCCTGGCGCCGCCTCCGGGGTGATCACAGCGAACCGCAGGACGCGATCCTCGTCGCGGCCGAGCAGAATGTGCACCTGTCGCAGCAGTTCGATGGCCTCCACACAGGCGTCGTCACAGTGCGCACCCGGAAACACCAGCAACCGCCAGCGCCGCCTTTCTCCGGCAACCAGATGTTCGTCATCCAGGTGCCGCAACGCCAGTGTTTCGAGGTCTCCCGGAGGTTCGAGCAGCCAACCGCGGTTGGTCTGGGCGCCGGCAACCATCCATGGCGCGCCGTAGTAGATGGACACGGCAGCACCCAGCGGCAACAGTGTAAGCGTGACCAGCATAACCAGGAACAGTCGGTTGCGCCGTACCAGCGACCTCGGCAGCGGCGCCTCGACTTTGTCGTCAGATCCTGCCTGCATCACGCGGTTTCCTCGTGTGTCATGCCGGATCGCGTCGAAATGACGCGAAACACCAGCCCACCAGCAGGACCAATCCGAGGCCCAACCACTGCAGCGCATAGCCGCGATGGCGATCGGACGTCAGTCGCATGGCCCGGAAATTCCGAGTCTGCACGCCGGGCTGAGCCGCGTCTGCCACGAGCACCCTGGGATGCAGCTCCATCTCCAGCGCTTCGGCCAGCAGTTCCAGATCTAAGCGCTGTACCCGCAAGCCACTGTCGACGCGATCGAGCACCTCACCAAAGACCGGAGCCGGAGGCCGCAGGGGAGCTAACTGTCCGGTCAGGACGATCCTGGACGTCGGCAACGCAACGTCAGGCAATTCGCTGCGATCAACACTGCCCTGGACCCAGCCCAGATTCACCAACACCCTTTGCTCAGCAAGCGACTCATCGGCAAACGGCACCAGCAGCTCGTAGCCGGCGCGACCATGCCAGGTGCGATTGTCCAGCCACACCCAGGGCGCCTCCAGGAACCGCCCTTCCACGCGCACAGGCTGCAGATCCGCGGCCGGGCCTTCGACCTGCGCCTGCGCCATGTCCGCTGGCGGTTGCGCTGCCATGGCTTCAAGCTGGGCCTCGAAGCGCTCCGCCTCGCCGGCCTTGCCCCACTGCCATGCAGCGAGGCCCGATACCAGAGGCAGAAAGACCGCAACGAATACGCTGAGCCAGAGCCCTGGCCGAAAACGTATCCGGTGTCGGGCGTCGTCAGCGCTCATGAACGCCTCCTCGGACGCCGCATGCGATGCGCTATACTCGCCGTGTCCGTCGCGGGCGCCGGGACAGGACCTCCTGCATGCTCCTCAAGATCCTGATCGTCATGCTCTTCATCGCTGTGCTGGTCTCGCTGTCCAGCGGCCTTGTGTTCCTGTTCAAGGATCAGGAAAGCGGCCGCAAGCGGGTGTTTTATGCCCTTGGGACCCGCGTCTGTCTCGCCGCAGCCCTGCTCGGCCTCGTGTTCTACGGACTCGTCAGCGGTGAGCTCGGTATGGGCGCGCCCTGGCACAACCCGTAAGCCCGCCTCAGAAGACGTAGACGAACAGGAACAGGCCGAGCCAGACCACGTCCACGAAGTGCCAGTACCACGCGGTGGCCTCGAAGCCGAAGTGGTCTTCCTTGGTGAAGTGGCCCTTCAGGCAGCGCGCCAGCATTACGATCAACATGAATGTGCCCAGGGTCACGTGGAAACCGTGAAAGCCCGTCAGCAGGAAGAAGGTCGATCCGTAGATCCCTGAATCCAGGGTCAGACCCATGTCCCGGTAGGCCTGGACATACTCTTCGATCTGCACCCCGATGAACAGGATACCGAGCAGAACGGTGATACCGAGCCAGAGGTTGAGCTTCCTGCGATCGCCGGCTTTCAGCGCGGAGTGGGCCACGTGGATCGTGACGCTGGACGTCAACAGGATCACCGTGTTGTAGAACGGCAGGTAGGCCAGCCAATTGCTGAGCGAGGGCGCCGCCAGAGTCTCGCCCGGGCCGGCCCAGGCCGGATGCGGATTGGTCACGCCCGCCGCCCAGTCCGGAGAGAAGTCCGGCCACAGGTACTGACCTGCGATCCCTTTTTCACCCTCGCCGCCGAGCCAAGGCAGCGCGAAAAAGCGTATGTAGAACAGTGCGCCGAAGAACGCAGCGAAGAACATCACCTCCGAGAAGATGAACCAGCCCATGCCCCAGACGTAGGAGCGCTTGACCTGAGAACTGTTCAGGCCGGCATGGTTCTCGGCGATGACCGCGGCAAACCAGCGATACAGTGCCACCGCCACCACGAGAAAGCCGACGAGCATCAACATCTCGTTACCGTGACCGCCGGTCTGAGCGGAGTTCATCCAGCTCGCCAGACCGTAGAGCATGACGCCCAGCCCGAACGCCAGCCACACCGGCAGCTTGCTCTCGCTCGGCACGTAGTAGAGTTCGTGCCCGCCCGCCTGTTCCTCTGCCATCGCCGTTCCTGCTCCTTAAGGCGTCAGCGCATCCGCGCGAGACGTCAGCTGCCTGCGGCGGTGCTCACGCTGCCGTGAACGTTCCGCATCTGTTCCGTGATGTCGAACATGGTGTAGGAGAGCGAAATGGTCGTGACCGCTCCCGGGAGGTCCCGATCGACGATGAAGCGCATCGGCATCTCCACCGACTCACCGGGCTGCAGGACCTGCTGCTCGAAGCAGAAGCACTGAGTCTTGTGAAAGAAGGCGGCGGCCCGGCCCGGGGCCACAGACGGGATGGTCTGTGCCACCATCACCCGATCGGTGGGGTTGTGGGCACGAAAGATCGCTTCGTGCATGCCGCCCGGAGTGACCCGCATGCCACCTTTATCTGCAGCGAACTCCCAGACCATGCCGGCATTGACGTTGGTCACGAAGCGGACGTGAATTTCCCGCGACTCATCCGCCACCAAGTCCCCTTCGACATACTCGTACTGGCCCGCGGTCTTGCCGTTGAGCCCGGTGACCTCGCAGATCACCTCGTAGAGCGGAACGAGCGCGAAGGCAAACGCGAACATGCCGAGCGTTCCCAGGCCAAGCCGCATCACAGTGCGACGCGTGTTCGCGGCGGCCTCGGCTTGCCGTTGGCTATTGTCGGGCGTATTCATATCAATATCTCCTGCGTCACTTCACCTGCGGTGGCGTTGCGAACGTGTGGTAGGGCGCGGGTGACGGAACTGTCCACTCCAGCCCTTCGGCACCGTCCCAGACCTGGGCGGTGGCCTTCTGCCCGCCGCGAATGCTCTGAATGACCACGTACAGGAACAGCAGCTGGGACAAGCCAAATATGAAAGCACCTACCGTGGACCAGGCGTTGAAGTTGGCAAACTGCAGCGCATAGTCAGGGATCCGCCGCGGCATGCCGGCCAGGCCGGAGAAATGCATTGGAAAGAACGCCAGATTGACGCCGAGGAACGACAGCCAGAAATGCACCTTCCCGAGGGCCTCGGAGTACATGTACCCGGTCCACTTCGGCAGCCAGAAGTAGACGGCGCTGAAGATGGAGAACAAGGAGCCGGATACCAGCACGTAATGGAAATGCGCCACCACGAAGTAGGTGTCGTGATACTGGTAGTCAGCCGGCGCGATGGAAAGCATCACGCCTGAGAACCCGCCTATCGTGAACAGGAAAACGAACGCGAGCGCAAACAGCATCGGCGTCTCGAACGTCATCGAGCCCTGCCACATGGTGCTGATCCAATTGAACACCTTCACGCCTGTTGGCACGGCAATCAGCATGGTCGCGTACATGAAGAACAACTGACCGGCCAGCGGCATGCCCACGGTGAACATGTGGTGGGCCCAGACGATAAACGACAAAAAAGCGATGGACGATGTGGCATAGACCATGGAGTCATAGCCGAACAGCCGCTTGCGCGAGAACGCCGGAATCACGTGGGAGACGATTCCGAACGCCGGCAGGATCATGATGTAGACCTCGGGGTGCCCGAAGAACCAGAAAATGTGCTGGAACAGCACCGGGTCACCACCGCCTGCTGCATCGAAGAAGCTGGTGCCGAAGTGGATGTCGAACAGCATCATGGTGACCGCGCCTGCCAACACCGGCATCACCGCGATGAGCAGGTAGGCGGTGATCAGCCATGTCCAGACGAACATGGGCATCTTCATCAGCGTCATGCCAGGCGCACGCATGTTGAGAATGGTGGCGATGATGTTGATCGCCCCCATGATCGACGACGCACCGAGCAGGTGGATCGCGAAGATCACGTACGTGACCGAGTCCGGTGCGTAGGTGGTCGACAAGGGCGCGTACATGGTCCAGCCGAAATCGGGACCGCCGCCTTCCATGAACAGCGTGGAGATGAGCAGCGCCGAGGCGAAGGGCAGAATCCAGAACGACAGGTTGTTCATACGCGGCAACGCCATGTCCGGCGCGCCCACCATCATCGGCAGCATCCAGTTCGCAAGCCCTACGAACGCCGGCATGATCGCGCCGAAAACCATGACCAACCCATGCATGGTGGTCATCTGGTTGAAGAAGTGCGGCTCCACGAAGGACTGTCCCGGCTGGAACAGCTCGGCGCGAATCACAAGCGCCATCACGCCGCCGGCGAGGAACATCAGGAAGCTGAACCACAGGTACATCGAACCGATGTCCTTGTGGTTGGTCGTGTAGAGCCAGCGGGTGATTCCCTTGGCCGGCCCGTGGGCGTGGTCGTCGTGGTGGGCGTCGATGACGGCGCTCATCTTGTTGCACTCCTGGACTTGCGGATCACTGAGCCTCGGCGAAGCGGATCACGTCCACCGGCTTCACCACTTCTCCGTTGGCATGACCAAAGGCCTTACGCTGATAGTGCATGACCGATGCCATGTCGACCGGATCGAGCACCGGACCGAACGCCTGCATGGCCGTACCGGGCCGCCCGTGATAGACCACGTCCATGTGAGATTCGAGATCACCCGCCACCACACCATTACCCGCAAGAGCCGGAAACACCGGGGGCACGCCCTGTCCCTCGGCCTGGTGGCAGGCGACGCAGTGGGTGGCGTAGACCGACTCACCGCGCGCAAACAATTCCTCGCCCGACCACTCCTGGGCGATCTGCTCTTCGAGCTGCTCATCCTGCGCCCGGGCCAGCTCGAGTCGCTCTGCGTACCAGGCATCGAACTCATCTTCGGGCAGGGCATGGACAACGATGGGCATGTAGCCATGGTCGATACCGCACAGTTCCGCACACTGGCCGCGATAGATGCCGGGCTCTTCGACGATCGCCCAGATGTCGTTGATGAAACCGGGGATGGCATCGCGCTTCAGCGCGAAGTCGGGGACCCACCAGGCGTGAATGACATCGTTGGAGGTGAGCAGGAAGCGCACCTTCCGATTGATGGGAATAACCAGCGGATTGTCGACCTCGAGCAGATAGTGCTCACCCTTCTCGGCGCGTCCGAGGATCTGATCCCGCGGCGTTGACAGGTTCGAGAAGAAGCTGAGCTGCTCGTTCAGGTCGTCGTCGAGATACTTGTACTCCCAGCGCCACTGATAACCGCGCACCTCGACCACCATGTCCTCACCGCCGGAGTCATACATCTGCACCAGAACGCTGGTGGCCGGCACCGCCATGCCGATGAGAATGGCAAGCGGAATAAGTGTCCAGACGATCTCGAGTTTGGTGCTCTCATGAAATGTGGCCGGCGTGGCATTCCGGGACTTCCTGTGCAGCACGATAGAAATGAACATCGCGCCGAATACCACTACGCCGATGCCGACACAGATCCAGAAGATCAGCATGTGCAGATCGTAGATGGCGCGGCTGATCTCGGTGACGCCCGGGGTCATGTTCCAACCGGACGCCGCTGCGGGGACAGCCAGGACGAGGGCAGCTGCCAGCAGAAGCCCGGTCGCCGTGAATCGCGTAGGGAAGAACATTTTCGGAGGACTCCGTTTCGTGCCCGCCGCCCCGGTGCGTGACCCGCACGCAACCCGGAACCGCAGGCCTGGACAACACACCGCATCACGCGACGCGTCATGTCGGACGCGAGCGCGCACCTCTGCCGCCTCGAAGCGGCGGTCGCCCGTGCGACCTGAGCTGGCAAAAAAAGATGGGCAGCGGACCGCGAGTGCAGGAAGCCGTGGAATCCGCGCTCGTCTACGACGCCACGAACCGACTCTGAGAGCTGCCCGGGTACTGCCAGATGACCCCGAGCCGCTTTGTGCTCCCGGCTGGCGACGCTAAGTCAGCCAATGGAGGAGCATCCTGTATTCCGCTGCGGCCAGGATTATAGCAACCGGCCCGCAGAACACAATTGAAGACGGACCGATTATGGCGGGGGCTTGCGTTTCGGCGGGTGAAACTGCAGCGGCCGCGTACCATCAGATGCGGGTCGGCGGGGGCGGTCGAGTCGACCCTTGGGGACCGCTTCGCTGCCAGCCTGGACGAGCTCGTCGGCGAAATCGCAGGCGACGCATTCACGCTGCGTCCGCCCTGCAACCGTGAACACGCGAATCCGGTCCTGGGCACCACATCGTGGACACACCGCTCCGGCGATGAAGCGTCTGGGACTCTCGCTCACGTCGGCGCCGCCTCCTTGACGATACCACTGTGCCGAAGCAGCGCCGACACATCGGGGTCGCGGCCACGAAAGCGACGGAACAGCTCCGAGGGTGGCTCGCTGCCGCCCCGGGCGAGCACCTCCTTAAGGAAGTCGGTACCCGCGGCCGGGGCAAAGATGCCCTCCTCTTCGAAGCGGGAAAATGCATCTGCAGACAGCACCTCTGCCCACAAATAGCTGTAATAGCCGGCCGCATAGCCGCCTGAGAAAATATGGCCGAAAGCATTCTCAAAGCGATTGTTTTCCGGCGGCCGGATCACGGCCACCTCGTCCCGAACCTCGTTCAAGATACGGCGGACCTGACCGCCGTCACCCGCGCGGTACTCGTGGTGGAGCCTGAAGTCGAACAGCGCGAACTCGAGCTGCCGCACCATGGCGATGGCGGATTGGAAGTTGCGCGCCGCCAGCAGCCGCTCGAGCATCTCGTCGGGCAGTGGTTCGCCGGTCTCGTAGTGGGCCGCAATCAGCGCCAGCGACTCAGGGTGCCAGCACCAGTTTTCCAGGAACTGGCTCGGCAGCTCCACCGCGTCCCATGGCACGCCGTTGATGCCCGCCACCGATGCCACCTCCACCCGGGTGAGCATGTGATGCAGGCCGTGGCCGAATTCGTGGAACAGCGTGGTGACCTCGTTGTGAGTCAGCAGTGCGGGACGGTCCGGGCCCGGGCCGCCGAAATTGCAGGTGAGGAAGGCCACCGGGACCTGGCTGCCGCCGGGCGTCCGTCGCCGCCCGACGAACTTGCCCATCCATGCGCCGCCCTGTTTGTGCCGGCGGGCGAAGAGATCCAGATAGAAGCGCCCGACCAACTGTGCGCCGCCGCAGGCTGCGTTGGAATGGATCTCGAAGGTACGTACTGACGGATGCCAGGTCGCCCAGCCGCTGACCTCCTCGACGCGAATGTCGAACAGACGCGACACGATCTCGAAGAGCCCGGACACCACGCGGTCCACCGGGAAGTAGGGGCGCAGCGCTTCCTCGGAAATCGAGTAGCGTGTCTGCCGCAGCCGCTCCGACGCGTAACCCACGTCCCAGGCCTGGAGCAGCTCGAGCCCGAGTTCGTTCCGGGCATAGTCTGCGAGCTCCTGATACTCGCGTTCTGCCTGAGGCCGGGCACGGCGCGCCAGATCACGCAGGAAATCGAGCACTTCATCCACCGAGCCTGCCATGCGATCCGCGAGCTGGCGCTCCGCCCAGCTGCCGAACCCGAGCAGCTCCGCCTGCTCCTTGCGCAGCGCCAGGATTTCTTCGATCAGCGGAGCATTGTCGTAACCGCCAGCGCTGGGCCCCTGATCCGAGGCGCGCGTGGTCCACGCGTAATAGACCTCCTGCCTGAGGTCCCGGTCATCAGCGTGCATCATCACGGCCTGGTAGGTGGGACCGTCCAGGGTGATGACCGGCTGCTCATGCCCGCGCTCCTCGCCGGCCTTCACCGCCTTCTGCCGGTCCGCATCCGGCAACCCGGCGAGCCGGGCCTCGGGCACCGGCAACTCGAAGGCCTCGGTGGCGTCGAGGACATGCTGGGAGAAGCGGTTGCTGCGTTCCGACAGGCGCGCACTGATGGCGCGGAACCGCTCCTGCTGGGGTTCAGGAAGATCGATTCCGGACAGCCTGAAGTCACGCAGCGCATGCTCGATGGCGGTGCGCCGCGCCGGCTCGAAGCCTGCAAAGGCGGCACTGTCCGCCAACCGACGATAAGCGTCGAACAGACCCCGATGCTGACCGAACATGGAATAGTATTCAGACAATCGCGGCAGCGCGGCCTCATAGACCTCGCGCAGCTCCGCGCTGTCTCTGACCCCGTGCAGGTGCGAGACGGGACTCCAGATCCGCGCCAGGCGATCACCTGCGGACTCCAGCGGTTCCACTACCAGATCCCAGTCCGGCGGTGCACAGGCCGCCGCCTCGATGACCCGCGCATTGTCTTCGAACACCCGGTCGAGGGCCGGGCCGAGGTGCTCCGGCCGAATGCGATCGAACGCTGGCAGCCGCACCGGATCGAGAAGAGGATTGCTCATGAGGGCTCCGCAGAATCAGCTTGTGGACGCAACTGCGCCAGCACGGGCGCAGTCTCTGGGCGAACGCCCCGCCAGATGAGAAAGGCCTCGGCCGCCTGCTCGACAAGCATGCCGAGACCATCTGCCACGCGGGCCGCACCGAGTTCCTGACAGCGGGTCAGGAACGACGTCGGGCGCGCAGCGTACACCATGTCGTAAGCGAACGTGTGTGCATGAACCACACCCGGCGCAAGCTCGGGTAGGGCGCCATCGAGACTGGCAGCGGTGGCGTTGATCAGCAGGTCTGCTGGCGGCAGCTCTGCCACGGGCATGGCCAGCACCGGGCCGAAATCGGCAAACCGGGAGGCCAGCGCGGCGGCCCGATCCGGCGACCGGTTGCCAATCACCAGACGCGCCACCCCAGCGTTCAGCAGGGGCTCGATCACGCCTGCGGCGGCGCCACCTGCTCCGAGCATGACCACGGTGCAGGCCTGCAGCGGGCACCTCAAGTTGCACTCGAGATCGCGCCGCAGCCCGATGCCATCGGTATTGAAAGCCGTGAGCCGACCATCGGCTTCCCGGCGCAACGTATTCGCGGCGCCGGCTCGAGCGACGGCGGCATCGCAGGCATCGGCCAGCCCGATGGCCTCACCCTTGAACGGTAACGTGACGTTGGCGCCGCGGCCCCCTGCCGCGAAAAAGGCCCGCGCCGTTCCAGCGAAGTCGTCGCGGGGCGCCTCGATGGCCTCATACGTGAGGGACTCACCAGTCTGAGCAGCGAACAGGGCATGAATCCGGGGCGACAGGCTGTGCGCCACCGGATGGCCGAACACGGCGTACCGATCCGCCACCATCAGCCACCGCCCCGGATCACGCTGCCACCCGCAAGCGATCGGATTTCCGAGGGCCCCGTGTAGCCCCCGAGCCGTCCCGGAAGAACGTAATCGACGGCCGGACCAAAGTACTGACGCACGCGCAAAGCCGTGAGCGCCGGCACGCGACCCGACGGATTCGCGGACGTGGAAACCAGGGGCAGCCCAGAGCGTTCGCACAGCTCCCTGGCCTGATCGTGACGCGTCACCCGGATCGCCAGCGTCGCATGGCGACCGCGCAGCAGCTCCGGCACCTCGCGCCGAGCCGGTATCAGCCAGGTGATCGGCTTGTCGGTGGGCGCCTCAATGCGCGCTCGATCCGAATCAGACACCTGTTCCAGCAGCGGCAGCACCTGAGCGAGCTCGGCACAGATCAGGATCAGCCCTTTATATGCAGGCCGGGACTTGAGTGTGAGGATCCTGCGCACCGCTGCCGGCGCAAACGGGTCGCAGGCCAGACCCCAGACCCCCTCCGTGGGATGAGCGACGACGCCACCGGCCCGCAGGGTGGCTACGGCAATCTCGATATGCTGATGGTCGCTGCGCAAGGCCACGCGGGTGGGTCCGGATCAGGCTGACAAGGCGGCGAGAATAGCATCCGCAGGGCGGCTACTGGAGCCGAATCCAGCGCTGCCGTTCACGCGCGATGCGGCCATCGAGTTCGAGTTCGAACAGGCGCGCATTGAGGGTGGCGGCATCGAGCCCGGAGCGCTGGAGCAGGGCATCGAACACCGTCCCGTCGGCATCCAGCAGTCCCAGCAACGGATCCTCCCGCCCGTCCTGCGACGCGGCGGCCTCGATATGGGGCGCTTCGGGACCCGCTGCTGCCAGACTTGCGGTCAGCTCGGACGGCAGTTCCTCAAGAATGTCGCCGACAGCGGCAACCAGCCTGGCGCCGTCACGAATCAGACGGTGGCAGCCCGCGCCGCCCGGGTCCCGGGCCGTGGTCGGCAGCGCGAAGACCTCGCGTCCCTGCTCGGCGGCCAGCCGGGCGGTGATCAGAGACCCGGATCGTTCGCTGGCCTCCACGACCACGACACCCAGGGCGAGGCCGGCGATGATGCGATTGCGGCGCGGAAAATGCTGCGGCGCCGGCGCCGTGGCCGGCAGGAATTCGCTGACCAGGGCGCCGTCGCGGCAGATGCGGTGAGCCAGATCGTGATGGCGCCTGGGATGGATGCGGTCCAACCCGCTGCCGAGCACCCCAACGGTCAGGCCACCGACTGCAAGTACAGCCTCATGGGCTGCACCATCGATGCCGAGCGCCAGACCGCTGGTGACGACAAACCCTGCAGCCGACAGCTCGCTGGCGATCCAGGCGGCATCCGCAAGCCCCCTGCGCGAGGCGCGCCGCGCGCCCACCACGGCGATCTGGGGACACCCCAGAACGCCGGGGTCCCCCCGCACGAAGAGCAGCGCAGGTGGATCCGGAATCATGGCGAGGACCGCGGGATAGCGGTCGTCGCCCGGCGTCAGCAGCACGATGTCACGCTCCGCACAGGAGTCGAGCACGCTGCGGATGCGAGCGTCGGGCACGCTGGCGCGCGCCGAGCCGATCCAGGCCCTGATCGGCTCGGTCATCGCCTCCGCGCGAAGCACATGCCCCCAGCGCATCGGCCCGACGCCTTCGGCCAACGCCAGCGCGATCCAATCCTCGACGGTGAGATCCAAGGTATGCTCCAGAGCGATTCCTGGAGGGAAGTATCCGCCATTCGCCACCCCTGGCCAGGCGTGAAGCGCCCGTCGTCGTGTGCGCCTGCGCCCCCGCAACGCGTTCGATCCAGCGTACGGATTCACGACTTTGTCATCCGCAGACCTGCAACCTGAGCTAGCATGCACAGGATGATGACTTCCCTGCGCAGCGTCGGCGTCTTGAGTCTCGCCCTCTGGCTCTCTGGCTGCTGCCCGGGCGATCAGACCGACGCCCGCGGCTGGCCGCGGGAACTGGTGCTGGGCCTGGTTCCGGCGCTCGAAGCCGAGGCACTGGTGGAGAACCTGGATCCGCTGACGCAGCATCTGGAGGCCGAACTCGGCCTACCGGTGCGCAGCTTCGTGCCCGGGGACTACACCGGGCTGGTGGAGGCGCTCGGTTCCGGCCGCGCCGACATCGGCATGCTGCCCCCCTTCGCCGCGATGCTGGGCATGCGCCGCTACGATCTCGAGCCGGTGCTGATCTCGGTGCGTCTCGGGGAGACCGGCTACCAGACCCAGTGGTTGACCAACGATGCCAGCGTCTGTGACGCAGCTCCCGAGCCCGATGCCAACGACATGCTGGCCTGTCACGGGTCCATCGAACAGGTCCGCGGTCATACCATCGCCTTCACCGACCCGAACTCGACCTCGGGCTATCTGTTCCCGGCGCTGCAGCTGCTCGACGCAGGCATCGATCCCGAGTCCGACATCCGCAGTCTCTACGTCGGCGGGCACGATGCCGCGGTGCTGGCAGTGCGCGCCGGCAACGTACGTTTCGGCACCTCCTACGACGATGCCCGCAACATGGTCCGACCGCAGTATCCTGACGTGGGCCAGCGGGTCATCCGATTCAATCACGCCCCCATGATCCCCAACGATGGCGTCACCCTGCGCCCGGGCCTGCCGGAAGACCTGCGCCAAGCCATCATGGATGCCTTCATGTCCCTCGAATCGACCCAACAGCACCTGCCCCGGGAAGAGCGGGTGCTGTGGGTGCTCTACGAGATCGACGGCTTCCAACCGCTCACCCCCGGGGTCTACGACCCGGTGGCCGCCAGCTACGACCGCCTGCGGCGCTGAGCCATCACCATGCCGCAAGGAGCACCATGATCCGCGAAGCCGCCATCCGATTCGAAGGCGCCCGGGTCGTCTACCCCAATGGCGCGGTGGGTCTCGCTAGCGTCGACCTCAGCATCGCCCCGGGGGAGTTCGTGGTGGTGGTGGGCTCGTCCGGCGCCGGCAAATCGACGCTGCTGCGGGCGGTGAACGGCCTGACGCCGCTCAGCGCCGGCAGCGTGGCCGTGCAGGGCCAGCCGGTGCCAAGAAGCGAAGGACGCGCGCTGCGCCGGCTGCGGGCCCAGGTGGGCATGATCTTCCAGGACTTCCGCATCACGCGCCGGCTGACGGTGATGACCAATGTGCTGGTCGGCCGCGTCGCCCATGTTCCCGCCTGGCGCGCCATGCTCAACCTGTGGCCGGCGGCGGATCGGGAGATTGCATTCCGGGCCCTGGAACGGGTGGGCATCACCGACAAGGCCTGGGTGCGCGCCGGAGACCTGTCCGGCGGTCAGCAGCAGCGGGTCGGCATCGCCCGCGCCCTGGCCCAGGAGCCCGCCATCATTCTCGCCGACGAACCGGTGGCTTCGCTGGACCCGGTGACCACCCACCAGATCATGCGCGACCTGGTGCGCATCAATCAGGAACTCGGGATCACGACCGTGGTGAACCTGCACTTCCTGGATCTGGCGCGTCGCTACGGCCAGCGCATCGTCGGCCTGCGTAACGGTGAGGTGGTGTACGACGGTCGCGCCGAAAGCGTGACTCAGGAGGACTTCCGCCACATTTATGGACGCGACCCGGACGCCGGCGACGTGCTCGACGGGCAGGCCGCTCGATGAGCGACGCTGTCACGCGACCGCTGCGACCGGCCCGGAACTGGGCGCTGATCATCGGCGCCGTCACGGCCGTCACTTTGATGACCTGGTGGTCTGGCCGGGGTATCCGTTTCTCGCTCACCGAACTCGCCTGCAACCTTCCGGGTGGCAGACGCCTGCTGGTGGAGTCCTGGCCGCCGGAGTTCAGCTTCTTTCCCCGGCTGCTGGCACCGCTGCTGGAGACACTGCAGATCGCGGTGGTCGGCACAGTCATCGGCGGCATCCTGGCGGTACCGGTGGCCGTCCTCGCAGCACGCAACCTGACACCCGGATTTCTGGTCTGGTTCGTTGATCGCAACTTCATGAACATCCTGCGTACGCTGCCGGACCTGTTCTGGGCCATGCTGTTCGCGGCCGCCGTCGGTTTCGGGCCCATTGCCGGCGCCCTGGCCCTGACGGTATTCACCGTTGCGGTGATATCCAAGCTCTGGTCCGAATCCCTCGAAGCCATCGACATGGGCGTACCGGAGGCCGTCCGTGCCAGCGGCGGCAGCTGGCTGCAGATGCTGCAGTTCGGCGCCATTCCGCAGGCCCTGCCGCACTATGTCTCCTACGCGCTGTACGCCTTCGAGCTGAACGTGCGGGCATCGATGATCCTCGGCCTCGTCGGCGCCGGCGGTATCGGCATGGTGCTCGAGACCCAGCGCAGCACCTTCGAGTACCCCCGGGTGACCCTGATCGTCCTCTCGGTGCTGGTGATCGTACTGATCATCGAGCAGGTCTCCGAAAGCATCCGCAGGCGGCTGATATGACGCCGGGCACCACGCTGCAACCACCCGCCGGCATAGGCTGGGCCACCCGCGTCACGCTGGTCATCGCCTTTACGTTCCTGATCTGCGCCTGGGCCATCGATCTGACACCGGCTGCGCTCGCAAACCTTCCCAGGCAGATGGCAATGGTGCTCAGCTTTTTCTACCCCGCAGACATGGACTACGGCTGGTCCAGGGTACTGCCGGCCCTGCTGGAGTCCATTCACATCGCTTGGATCGGCACCATCATCGGCGCCGCGATCTCCCTGCCGCTGGCTTTGCTCGGCGCACGCACACTGTTTCCACGCATCGCCCGCCTGGTGAAGCTGATTTCGGCCACGGCACGGGCGTTTCCCGAGATTCTGCTGGCCATCTACTTCGTCCCCATTGTCGGACTCGGCGCGTTCGCCGGCGCCCTCGCCATCGGTATCTCGTCCGTCGGCATGCTCACCAAGCTGGGCGCGGAAGTGGTGGAATCCATCGACATGGGCCCCGTCGAAGCGGTGCAGGCGGCGGGCGGTTCCCGGCTGCTGGCGCTGCGGTATGCTGTCGTTCCGCAGGTGCTGCCTGAAATCGTGGCGCACTGGCTGTTCCGCTTCGAGCTGAACATCAGGGCCTCCGCCGTACTCGGCGTGGTGGGCGCCGGCGGTGTCGGCGGCGTCCTGCTCAACACGCTGCGCTATCGCCACTTCGAGAAAGCCGCCGCCGTCCTGCTGCTGACGATCGTGGTGGTGCTGATCATCGACATGATGTCGGGCGCGATCCGGCGCCGGCTGCTGAGGTAACGTTCGTGACGGACACATCCACCACAGCGGTGCTGCGCCTGAATCGGCGGGAGGACCGGGAACGGCTCGAGCATGCGCGGCTCTCGCCGCTGGCCACCAAGGTCACCGAGAGCCGGGGCCGGGAACAGCAAGAACCCCCGGACCCGTTCCGGACCGCATTCGAGCGGGATCGGGACCGGGTGCTGCACTCAAAGGCGTTTCGCCGCCTGAAGCACAAGACGCAGGTCTTCATCAATCCCGAAGGTGATCACTTCGTCACCCGCATGACCCACACGCTGCAGGTGACCCAGGTGGCACGGGCACTGGCCCAGGCCCTGGACCTCAACGAGACGCTGACTGAGGCCATCTGTCTCGGACATGACTGTGGTCACACGCCCTTCGGCCATGCCGGCGAGGCAGCGCTGTCAGAGCGGATCGCGGACGGCGAGTGGCTGCACGCGGATCAGGGTGTACGCATCTTCCGGGTATTGGAGCCCTGCAATCTGAGCTGGGAAGTGCTGGACGGCATCCGCGCCCACACCTGGCGCGTCAAACCCCCGCCGGCTACCCCCGAAGGCTGGCTATGCCGGTATGCCGATCGCATCGCCTACCTCACCCATGACATGCTCGACGCCATGCGAGCCGGCGCGCTCGGACGGAACAGCCTGCCGGCGTCCGTGGTCGACGTGCTCGGGGAGCCCAATGGGCGCAGCTGGATTCGCAGCATGATCTTCGCCCTGATCGAAGAATCCGCGGCCCGCGGCAAGGTGGTTATGGGCGCTGAGGTTCTCGGCGCCATGCGCGAGTTCCGCGACTTCATGTTCGAGAACGTCTACCTGCGCCCTGAAGCAGTGGCCCAGGCAGACAAAGCCCGCGGCGTCATCCACAGCCTGGTGGACCATCTCGAGCAGCATCCGGACGAGATCCCGGACTCCTACCGCATCGCGGATGCCCCGCTGTCACTGCAGGCGCTGGACTTCGTCGCGGGCATGACGGATCGCTACGCCCTGGCCATGCACGACCGGATCTTCCGGCCGCGCGGCCTGGTCTGATTATCAATTCCCGCGCCAGGTCACCGTCAACCCGTACATGCGCGGCTCAGCGATCACGCCGGCCGCGTTCTGACTCAGATTGAACGGACCACGGCCATCGATGGCCTGGGTCACGTGAACCTTGTCGGTGAGGTTGCGTCCCCAAAGGCTGATGTCGACGTTGTGATCCCGTAGCGACAATACCGCGCGGGCATCGAGCAGGCCGCGCCCGCTGTCCCCGATGAGGGCAAAGTTGCTCGGATCATAGAAGACCCGGCTGCGGTGGGAGTACTCGGCGTGCAGCGTCAGCCCCAGACGTGCATCGAGATCTGCGCGATACGTGGCGCCAATGTTGTAACTATGCTTCGGCGCCCGGGTCAGCCTGTTGCCGCTGAAGTCCACGCCTGCCTCATTGATGAAGTCCTTGTACTTGGTATCGAGGTACGCGTAATGCCCTGACAGGCTGAACGCGCTCGTGAGCTGGGCAAGCATCTCGAGTTCGATGCCCCGGCTGCGGGCATCGGCAGCGTTGTCGACGATCAGACGGGCGCCGTCGACCAGCTGGAAGACCTGCAAGTCGTCATAGTCGATGTGGAATGCGGTCAGGTTGGCGCGCAGCCGCCGGTCGAGCAGTTCCGACTTCAGACCGAGTTCGAACTGCCGCGCCTCCTCCTGATCGAACGGTGTTGACGCCGCGATGCCGTCGGGCGCGGTACCGTTGAAGCCACCGCTCTTGAAACCTTCGGCGACGCTGAAGTAAACCATCACCTCGTCACGCGGACGCCAGTCCACGGTTACTTTCGGCGTGAACGCATTCCAGCTCTTCGATGCGCTGATGTCGTAGGGCGCCGCTAGGAAACCGCCGGTGGGATCGAAACCGGCACCGCGGATGTCTGCCTTCTTCTTCTCATAGGTGTAGCGGGCGCCGACAGTGAGGTTCACGTCATCTGTGAACGCCCAGGTGCCCTGGCCGAAGAGGGCGTAGCTGGTGGTCTTGTTCTCCTGGAAATAGAAGGTGTTGAAACTGGGAACCGTGCCGGGCGGGACCTCAAGCAACAGCAGCGCGATGGGCACGTCGTTGCCGGAGAAATCGTTGTTCTCGATGCGCTCGATATCGGCCCGGTAACCGTAGGCGCCTACCAGCCAATTGAAGCGACCGTCTTCGGTCTGATCGGCGAGCCGCAGTTCCTGGGAGAACTGTTCGATCTCGTCGATGGCATTGCGCACGACCAGCGGCGCGTCGGAACCGCTGAAGTCCTCCTGGATGTCGTAGTCACCTTTGCGCCATGCCGTAATGGAAGTCACTTCGCCCAGGTTCGAATCCCAGGTGAGGGTTGCGGACATGCCACCGACATCCCGGTCCTGAAATCCGTCCACGGTCTTCTCGTTGAGGAAAGGGTCCGGGCTGCAGGGTGATGGCGCGAACGGCGACCCCGGCGCGAACCAGGGGAAGAAGATGAACTGCTCGCCGAGACACTCCCGGTTGTTGCCAGCCAGGCGATCCCGGGAATAGTCCGCCGTCACCAGCAGATCCAGGTCGTCGCGCGGCGTGAACAGGAGTGACCCGCGCACAGTCACATTGTCCTCGTCGCTGAGCTTTTGGCCCGTCGTGGCACTCGTTGCATAGCCATCACGCTCGGTCCAGGACAGGCTCAGTTTGCCCGCCAGCGTCTCCGCGAGGGGACCGCTCACGAGCCCTCGCAGACTGCGCCGGTCGAAATTGCCGATCGAAGCCTCCAGACGCGCATCGAAGGTCTCGGAGGGTCGCTCGGTGATCAGATTGATGGCCCCGCCGACGACGTTTTTGCCGTAAAGGGTGCCCTGGGGTCCGCGCAGCACCTCGACCCGGTCGAGGTCGAAGAAATCGAGATCCACGAAACCGGTGCGGCCCATGTAGACGCCGTCGATGAACACCCCGACGGACTGGTCACCGGAGGCGGACTGGTCGGTGGAACCAATGCCGCGGATGAAGATCTGGGGTTGGACCGCATTGAAGCGACCCATGGTCAGCCCCGGGTGCGCTGACTGATGTCGTCGAGCGAGGCAACGCCCGAAAGCCGCAGCGAATCGGCATCGAAGGCCGATATGGCGATGGGGACCTCCTGCAGACTTTCCGCCCGTTTCTGTGCCGTGACGATGATCTCGTCGAGCACTGCCCGTTGCTGTGCAGATGCAGTGAATGGCAACGTGGCCAGCATGACGCCGGCCACCGCTGTGATTCGCGGTGTCATGAGCCCCTCTCCCCAAACGGACCTTAAGTCTCGTTATGCAATGCGCCTTCGAGTATGTTCCTGCGCTCTCGACAGTGTCAAGACAGGCCCGGGCAGCGCTTGGGAGGCGGTCGGTCGGGGGGATGCGTCATGCAAAGCGCCGTTCGGTGCTGCGCGGCGGCGGGCCGAACTGCGGCAAGACGTTATCGCGCAGCAGCGGGCCGCCGCAGTGGTCGCAGACCACGCTGATCACGAGCCGTGAGCCACACGGGCGGTGGGTGAGCAGCAGGGGCGGGCCCGCTTCGTTCGCGACCCAGCGATCGCCCCAGTCCATCAGGGTGAGCATGATGGGATACAAGGCGAGCCCTTTCCCGGTAAGAACGTACTCCAGCCTCCGGGGCCGCTCCTGATAGGTCCGGGTCGCGAAGATCCCGAGCTCGATCAGACGCTTGAGCCGATCGGAGAGAATGTTGGTTGCCAGCTGCAGGCTGGACCGCATCTCATCGAAGCGCCTGACCCCGAAGAAAGCAACGGCGGCCACCTGCGGCGTCCAGCGATCACCCAGCAGCTCCAACAGTTCGCCCGACACCTGCACCTTGCGCGGAGCAGGGCCATCGATGGAGCTGCGTCGGCGGCGCCTGGGCTCACGGACGATCCAGCTGGCTCCAGGGCCGTCGCAGTAGGACACATCGCGGGCATGGACGGGATCGCCGCAGGTGGCGCAGACCAGCACCGGCTCTATGACTTGACCGCAATCGCGGTGCAGCAGCCGCAGCACGGGCTGACCCTCACCAGCCGCCCAGTGTCGTTGCCAGCGCTCACACATCAGCGCCACGTTGAACAGATCCCGGCCCTTGACCGTGAGTCGGTACTCGAAGCGCCAGTCACGCGCGTCCAGTGCCTGCCGCTCGAGGATGCGATGGGCGACGAGATGCTTGAGGCGGTGGGTCAGGGTGCTGCGGGCGAGCCCGAGGCGGCGCTGGAAGTCATCGAAGCGGCGCACGCCGAAGAAAGCCTGCTGTAACAGCATGAGCACCCAGCGATCCCCGAGAATCTCCAGGGCGTGGGTCACGGAATTGGCGCGAATGTAGGCGGCTTTCATCATGACAGGCGGGATTATCGGGGTGCCGAGCCGCAGCTTGCAAACCCACAGACCGCTTGCTAGCTTCCAGCGTTCGAGTCTCGTTAGACAAGCGACTCGCAATCGGGCGGAGGGGACGATGGCAGCAACCCGAGAGGAACGCATCCGTACGTTCACCGAACGCGGCTTCTGGACCGGGGAGACGCTCGATGATCTGCTGGGGGCGGCGGTGCGCGCACATCCCGAGCGCCTCGCCCTGGCCGACCAACCCAATCGGGACGCACTGTTCGGCGGCACCCCACAGCGACTCAGCTACGGCGAACTCGAGCGCCACGTCAGCGCCTGGACCGAGGTCCTCGAACAGCAGGGCATCGGTGCCGGGGACGTGCTGGTGGCCCAACTTCCGAACATCACCGAATTCGTTCTGGTCTATCTGGCGGTGGCGCGGATCGGCGCCGTCATCAGCCCGCTGCCGGTGCAATATGGTGCCCATGAACTGCGAATGGTGAGCCGCGAGCTGCCCGCGAAAGCCTATCTCAGCATCACGCAGGTCGGCGGACAGGCCTACGGCAATCATGCCATGGGCGCCGACATCGCCTTTCCGAAACGCCTGTTCCTGGGAGGCGAAGCGCCGCAGGGCGGGCAGCCCGTGGACCCGGCATTCGCTGCGGCGCTGGCCGCACCGCGCGCCCCTGACGGCAAAAAGGGCGGCAAGAAAGGCGACGCCAACGATGTCTTCACGGTGTGCTGGACGTCCGGCACCACCGGGACGCCGAAAGGCGTGCCGCGAACCCAGAATCAGTGGGCCGCCATTTCCTGGGCCACCTTCGACGCGGCGGAGTTGCGTGACGGCGACGTGCTGCTGAATCCGTTTCCGTTCGTGAACATGGCCAGCATCGGCGGCTTTCTGTTCAACTGGCTGCGCTGCGCGGCGACGCTGGTCCTGCATCATCCGCTGGATCTGCCCGTGTTCTTGCAGCAGATCGCGGCAGAGGGCAGCAGCTTCACCATTGCGCCGCCGGCACTGCTGAACATGCTGCTGAAACAGGAATCCCTGCTGGCCCAGGTCGATCTCAGCCGGCTGCGCGCCATCGGTTCCGGCTCCGCGCCGCTGTCCCCCTGGATGGTTCGCGGGTTCGCTGAGCAGCATGGCATCGACATCATCAATCTATTCGGCTCCAACGAAGGCATCTCCCTGGCAGCCGGTCCCCGGGAGATTCCCGATCCGGAGCAACGCGCGACGCTGTTTCCACGTTTCGGCGCACGGGATCTCGAGTGGTCGAACCGGGTGGCAGCAATGATCGAGACCCGCCTTGTGGACACCGAAACCGGGGCTGAGATCACCGCTGTCGACAGCCCGGGAGAGCTGCAGGTCCGTGGCGCGACGCTGTTCGACGGCTACCTCGGAGACACCGCGGACAATGACGCGGCTTTCGCGGAGGACGGCTGGTTCCGGACAGGCGACCTGTTCGAGATCACCGGCAGCGGTGATCCGCCTGAGTATTATCGCTTCGTGGGGCGCTGCAAGGACATCATCGTCCGCGGTGGCTACAACATTTCCCCGGACGAACTCGATACGTTGCTGGCATCGCATCCGAAGCTCGTAGAGGCTGCCTGCGTCGGGTATCCGGACGATGTGCTCGGCGAAAAAGTGTGCGTGTACGTAGTCCCCAGGCCTGATGCAGAGGTGACGCTAGCCGACATCACCGGCTTTCTCGAGGAACAGGGCATTGCCCGATTCAAACTGCCGGAGCGGCTCGAAGTCATCGACAGGCTGCCGCGCAATGCCCTTGCCAAGGTGGTCCGTGGCGAGTTGCGCCAGCGCCTCGACTGAGAAGCGCCGTCGCGACCGCGCGGCGTCGTCAGACCCCGACGATCAAACAGGCGTTCGCCGTACCCGAACCGCCGACGTTATAGGTTGCGACCGTCCGTGCGTCATCCACCTGCGTATCGCCTGCCTGGCCGCTGGTCTGGCGATAGGCGTCGAGCACCATGCGTACGCCCGTGGCACCCACCGGATGGCCGAGGCCGATCAGCCCTCCGGAAGGATTGACCGGCACACTGCCATCGAAGTCGATGCGGCCGTCTTCCACCGCCTTCCAGCCTTCTCCCGGAGCGGTCATGCCGAAATGCTCGATGGCCATGTATTCGGTTACCGAGAAGCAGTCGTGGGTCTCGATGGCGTCGAGGTCCTCCGGACCGCGCAGCCCGGCACGGCCATAAGCATCCGTGATGGCCTTGCGTACCCAAGGGAAGATGTAGCCGCCATCCGCGGCACTGCGTTCGAGTTTGGTCGCCATCAGCAGCGGGGCGGTGGTGTGACCCCAGCCCTTGATGCGCGGAATCGCATCCAGGCTCAAGCCCCGTTCCTGGGCATAGGCCTCGGCTCGCTCGCGCGACGCCAGGAACAGCACGGCCGCGCCGTCCGTGACCTGGCCGCAATCACTCTTGCGCATCCAGCCTTCGATAACCGGATTCGACTCGTCGTCATCCCGGGAGAAGCTGGCATCGGTCAGGCTCCAGGCGCGGGTCTGAGCCAGGGGGTTGCGCTTGGCATTCGCGAAGTTGATACGCGAAATGGCTGCCAGGTGGGCGGGGTCGAGACCATAGCGACGGTCGTACTCCTCCGCCAGGTCCGAGAACATCGCGGGCCAGAGATAGCGGGCGCCCTGCGCCTCGCGACCCGTCCAGGCCGCGGCACCGAGGTGCTCCGCCGCAGTCTGTCCGGGGACGTTGCGCATCATCTCCACCCCTACGACACCCACCAGATCGTAGTGACCCGCTAGGATGTCGGTCATGGCCGCGAGCACGGCCATGGACCCGGAGGCGCAAGCTGCCTCGTGCCGACTGCTCGGCTTGCCTTCGAAGCCGGGGTGCACATGTCCCATCATGCCGCCGAGCAGGCCCTGGCCGCAGAACAGTTCAGCGGCGAAGTTGCCGACATGCACCGCATCGACAGCGGCGGCCTCAAGATGCGCGCTCGCGAGCGCCGCCGCCGTGGTTTCGCTGATGAGATCGAACAGCGCTTTGTTGTTGCGGGTCCAATTGGCGGCAAAGTCGCTCTGGGCACCGCCCAGGATATAGACCGGTTCAGCCATGGCATCACCCTCAAATGGTCGACTCAGCGGCGCGTCCACTTTCGCACCGGTACGGACTCCGCTAGTCTTGCGCGAAAGAGTTCGTTTATGCAAGCGATCAGCCCCCGTGACCATGGAGCGATGTCCGATGCCTAAGATCCGCGTCAACACGGTCCCGCACACCCTTGGCGAAAGCGACCACCCCTACCTCACGGGCGCCTGGACGCCGGTATTCGATGAATACGATGCGGACGACCTCGAGGTGATCGGCGAGATCCCGCGGGACATCGACGGCATCTACTTCCGCAATACCGAGAATCCCGTCCACGATGCCATCGGCCTTTATCATCCCTTCGACGGCGACGGGATGATCCACGCCATGACGTTCCAGGACGGACGCGCCCGCTACTGCAACCGCTTCGTGCGCACCCGCGCATTCGAGACCGAGCAGGAAGCCGGTCACGCGCTCTGGGCGGGCATCGCCGAGGACCCGCGTCGCTCGCTCCGTCCAGGCTGGGGGGCTCATGGTGGACTGAAGGATTCCTCGTCCACCGACGTGGTTGTGCATGCAGGCAAGGTGCTGAGCACGTTCTATCAGTGCGGCGAGGGCTATCGGCTCGACCCGCATACGCTGGAAACCCTGGGCACCGAGGCCTGGACGCCGCTGGACGGCATTTCCGCACACCCTAAGGTGGACGAGGCCACGGGCGAGCTGCTGTTCTTCAACTACTCCACCCACGCCCCCTACATGCACTACGGCGTCGTCGGCCCGGACAACCGCCTTGCCCATTACGTGCCGATTCCCTTGCCGGGACCGCGGCTGCCCCACGACATGGCGTTCACCCGCAACTACAGCATTCTTGCGGACCTGCCGCTGTTCTGGGATCCGAAGCTGCTCGCGAAGGGCTTTCACGCCAACCGCTTCTATCCGGACCTGCCCACCCGCTTCGCCATCCTGCCGCGATACGGCGGGCCTGAGTCGATCCGCTGGTTCGAGGCGGAACCGACATTCGTGCTGCATTGGATGAACGCCTATGAGGAGGGCGACGAGATCGTTCTCGACGGCTACTTCCAGGAAAATCCTTCGCCCGCACCACTGCCCTTCGAGCACCGGGATCCCCGCATGGCCAAGCTGATGGCCTACGTGGACGAGCACTCGTTCAAGTCCAGACTGCACCGCTGGCGCTTCAACCTGAAGACCGGAGCCGTGAAGGAGACCCACCTGGACGATCGCGTTCTGGAATTCGGCAGCTTCAATCAATCCACTGCCGGCACACGGGGGCGTTACCTCTACTCTACAACCACCGAGCCGGGCTGGTTCCTGTTCGACGGCATCGTGAAGCACGATTTGGACAGCGGCCGCAGCTGGTCGCTGCCTTTCGGGGAGGGTCGCTACGGAAGTGAAGCGCCGTTCGCGCCTCGCATCGGCGCCGTGGCGGAGGACGACGGTTACCTGGTGACGTTCATCACCGATCTGGTGGCCGATCGGTCAGAGTGCGTGCTGCTCGACGCCGGAGACATCGAAGCGGGCCCGGTCTGTCGGATCCTGCTGCCGCACAGGATCTCTAGCGGCACCCATGCCACCTGGGCACCGGGCAGCGCCGTCAGGGGTTGAGCACCTCGTCGAGCACGGCCAGCGGGCGCCGGGACTCGAGCACCAGCCCGTAGGCCACCCGGTCGAAGACCCGGAACACCATCAGCAGTCCAGCCTCCTCGCTGGGCAGGCGGATGGACTCGTTGCGCTCTCGGTCGCGGACCACCGCGCCCTGTTGCCAGATGGACAGCACATTCCCCGGAACGAGGCCTTCGCGCTCGCCCACATTCAGCACCACCACGGAGAGGTTGCCCACCTGGGTGACGCCGCCGAGAACCTTGATGATGCGTCCCCGGATGTTGCCGTCCGGCGCGCTAGGGAAGAAACGCGGCTCAAGAGGCCGAGCCTCCATGGGCAGGATGCGATCACCGATGCGGATGTCCTCCCGCGAACTGGTGACCAGCAGGGTGGCGATGTCCCGCTCTACTGAGGTGACTCGCCCGGCGCCGATCTCCTCGGCTTCGAGCCCGAGCAGCTCTCCGCTGTCAGGATCGATGAGGTTCGTGGCACGACGCACGACCGCGTAGCTGTCGCCGGCGCTGCCCAATTCCCGCCCACGAACATACATGCGGTCACCGGCCCCGGTCAGCAGCCGGCCGGAATCGCCCTGGACCACGTACGGCGCGTTCTCCAATTCCCGCGGACGCACCACCCGGTTGGCAGACAGGAATGGCCCGACGGCCTCGAGGTCAATGGTCGGGATCGCGGTGACGATGGGTTCGTAGCGAATCCGGGGCTCGAGCCGGACGGTATCATCGGGCACCATCCGGACGGTGCGGGACGGGTCGCCACGCTCCAGCACCAGCGCCGGCTCGCCGTCGATCCACCGCAGGCGGATCACGTCACCGGGATAGATGAGGTGGGGGTTCTCGATTTCGGGATTGACCCGCCAGATCTCGGGCCAGAGCCAGGGCTCAGTGAGAAAGCGCCCGGAGATGTCCCACAGCGTATCGCCCCGCTGGACGATGTAGACGCCGGGCTGATCTTCGCGGACCTGAGCCTCCACGGCCAACGGCGCGGCGAGGACCAGCAGTAACAGCAAGGCGCCTGCACCGCTCAGGGAGCCGGAACGCCAGCCCGGGCAAAGTGCCGTCATGCGGCACAGCATTTTCCTCATGACCCCGATCCCCGTATCATCGCCCGCTACGTGCCAGCTGTCGGCAGCACCCGCTGAGGCGTTCGCCCGAGGTTGCAAAACCCTTAGCTGACACCATTTTAGCAACAGAATTTCCACTAGAACCAAAGATAGTTCACGTTCCCATGGCGCGCCTCGAGATTCTAGAATTTCCTGATCCCAGGCTTCGCACCCGGGCTGCACCCGTGGGCGAGGTGGATGCCTCCATCCAGCAGCTGGTGGATGACATGCTCGAAACCATGTATGACGCCGAGGGGATCGGACTCGCCGCCACCCAGGTCGATGTTCACAAGCGGGTGGTAGTGATGGATATTTCCGAAGCCCGCGACGAACCGCGGGTCCTTATCAATCCGGAGATCGAGTTGCTCGGCGGCAGCGTGGACAGCCAGGAGGGCTGCCTGTCGGTGCCCGGCTACTATGAATCCGTCGATCGCAACGAGCGCATCCGTCTGCGCGCGCTGGACCGGGACGGCACACCCTACGAGCTCGAAGCGGAAGGGCTCCTGGCGGTCTGCATCCAGCATGAGTGCGACCACCTCCTCGGCAAGCTGTTTGTCGACTATCTCTCCGGCCTGAAGCGGCAACGCATTCGCAAAAAGCTGGGAAAACGGCATCGCCAGAGCGCGTGAGCACATCGCCGCATCGCATCGTCTTCGCCGGAACGCCTACGTTCGCAGCCAACATCCTCGACAGGATGCTGGCCGCCGGTCTGCCCCTGTGCGGCGTGCTCACCCAGCCGGATCGACCCGCCGGGCGGGGTCGCAAGCTGACCGCTTCGCCGGTGAAGCAGCGCGCGCTGGAGGCCGATCTGCCGATTCAGCAGCCCGCCTCGCTGCGGGGACCCGACGCCCAGACAGCGCTTGCGACCCTGGAACCGGACGTCCTGGTGGTCGCGGCCTATGGCCTGATCCTGCCGCAGGCGGTGCTGGAACTCCCCGAACATGGTTGCCTCAATGTGCACGCCTCACTGCTGCCTCGCTGGCGCGGGGCCGCGCCGGTCGAGCGCGCGATCATGGCAGGCGACACGGACACCGGTGTGTGCATCATGCAGATGGATGCGGGCCTGGACACCGGTCCGGTTCGACTGGCCAGGACCCGAAGCATCGGAGCGCTCGAGACCGGTGGCGAGCTCGAGTCCGCCCTGGCATCACTCGGCGCGGAGGCGCTGCTCGATGTCCTGGCGGATCTGGCACAGCATCCCACCGTGCCGCAGCCGGACACCGGCGCAACCTACGCCAGCAAACTCACCCGGGAGGACGCCAGGATCGACTTCGCCGACCCTGCCAGTGAGGTCGGACGCCGGATCCGCGCCATGAACCCGAGCAAACCGGTGGCCGTGATCCGGGACGGGATCCGGGTCCAACTGCTGCGCGCCATTGGTATGGACACCCCCTGCGATGCGGCAGCCGGCACCGTCGTGGCTATCCAGGCCGAAGGCCTCGACGTGGCCTGTGGCGAAGGCATGCTGCGCATCCTCGAAGCGCGCGTGCTGCGGGGCAAGAGCAGCGTGATGGACGCGGCGACCCTGGCCCGGACCCAGGCCGATCTGCTGCATGAAGGGGCACAGCTTGAGCCCGCCTGAAGCCCAAGGGGAGGGTGTCGCCGCCCGAGTGCGTGCAGCGCGCGTCCTCGCCGATGTGCTGGCGCGGCGCGCCACGCTGCCGGAAGCCCTGGCCCGACACAACGGCCCCACCGCAGACGACAGCTTCGTGCGCGAACTGTGCTTCGGGACGGCGCGCCACGCCCTGCGCCTGGACCATGAAGTTCGACGCCATCTGCGCCAAGCCCCACGCACGAAGGATTTCGATGTGCACGCGCTGCTGCTGCTCGGTGGCTACCAGCTCGCGCACACCGATGTGCCGGATCATGCCGCCGTTCACGCGACCGTCGCCGCCACCGCAGGACTGGGCAAGGGCTGGGCCCGGGGCCTGGTGAATGCGGTGCTGCGCAAGCTCGCTGGCGCGGACCTGCGGGGCGACGATCCGTCGCTGCCGGACGTCGCCCGCTTCGGCCTTCCGGAGTGGTGGCTGCAACGGCTTCGAGACGCCTGGCCGCAGGACTGGCAGGCCATCGTCAACGCCGGTAATGCCCGCCCACCCATGACCCTGCGCACTCGTCGTAAGCGCTCACTGACCCTGGCAGCGCTGGCAGAAGCCGGCATTGCGGCGCATGCGGGAACGCTCAGCGACACCGCCATCTATTTGGAGCGGCCGCTCCCGGTCACTGCGCTGCCGGGATTCGCCGACGGCGAGCTGAGCGTGCAGGACGAAGGTGCCCAGCTCGCTGCGCCGTTGCTCGGCGCGGCGCCCGGGGAACGCATTCTCGATGCCTGTGCCGCGCCGGGCGGCAAAGCACTGCACCTGGCCCAGATGGAGCCGGCCGCAGAGATTCTGGCGCTCGATGTGGATTCGCGCCGCTGCCAGCGCATCCGCGAGAACGTCGCCCGGGCAGGCGTCACCATCGATGTGCGGACCGGAGACGGCCGCACGCCCAGGCAGTGGTGGGACGGCAAGCCATTCGACCGGATTCTGGTGGACGCACCCTGCAGCGCCACCGGCATTCTGCGCCGCCAGCCCGACATCCGGTTGCAGCGCGAAGCCGCTGACATGCCCGAGCTGCTGCGCCTGCAGCGTGATCTCCTGCGCAATCTCTGGCCGCTGTTGCGCATTGGTGGCAGGCTGCTTTACTGCACCTGTTCCGTGCTGGCGGAGGAGAACGAGGATGTGATCGGCGCCTTCCTTGCGGAACACGACGACGCTCGTTGCCTGCCCGCCGTTTTCGGCAACGCGCCTGAGCAGGCCCGTCCACGCGCATTCGGGCAACAGCTGCTCCCCACCGTCGCGGAACACGACGGTTTCTTTTTCGCGCTGCTCGAGCGCAGGACGATCGCAGCATGAAGATCATCATTCTCGGCGGCGGCAAGGTAGGCGGGACCCTCGCCGAGAACCTGTCCAGCGAGAAGTTCGATATCACCCTGGTGGATTCCGATCTGGGGCGGCTGCACCGGCTGCGGGAACGGCTCGACATCCAGACTGTGGAAGGGCACGCATCACATCCGGATGTGCTCCGCCGCGCGGGGGCCGAGGACGCGGACATCCTGGTCGCCGTCACCAGCTCCGACGAGGTCAACATGGTGGCCTGTCAGGTCAGCTTCTCCATGTTCAGGACGCCAACAAAGATCGCCCGCATCCGCGCCAGCGCCTACTCGACCCGGGCCGGCTTCTTCTCTCGCGAGCACATGCCCATCGATGTGCTGATCTATCCGGAGCAGGTGGTCACGGACCACATCGAGCGCCTGCTGCAGCATCCCGGCGCCCTGCAGGTGCTGGACTTCGCCCAGGGACGGATGCAGCTGGTGGCGGTGAAGGTCTATTCGAACGGACCCCTGGCCGGCAAGGCAATCAGCGCACTGCGAGAACAGTTGCCCAAAGTGGATACCCGGGTCGCTGCCATCTTCCGCCGCGACCGTCCGATCACACCCCAGGGCGATACAGTGCTGGAGGTGGACGACGAGGTGTTTTTCCTCGCGGCCCGGCGCGACATCGGACCGGTGATGAGCGAACTGCGAGGTCACGAGAAACCCTATAAACGCATCATGATCGCGGGCGGCGGCAACATTGGGGAGCGGCTGGCGCGGACCCTGGAGCGCCGGCTGAACGTGAAGCTGATCGAATTCGATCCTGCACGCTGTCAGTTTCTGTCCGGCGCGCTCGACAGCACGGTGGTTCTGCACGGCGACGCCACGGACACCGAATTGCTGCTCGAGGAGAACATCGAGAACACCGACATCTTCTGCGCCCTGACCAACGACGACGAGGCCAACATCATGTCGTCGATGCTGGCCAAGCGGCTCGGCGCACGCAAGGTCCTTACCCTGATCGGCAAGCCAGCCTACGTGGATCTGGTCCAGGGCGGACTCATCGATGTCGCCATCTCGCCACAGCAGGCGACGATTTCGGAGCTGCTGGTGCATGTGCGCAAAGCGGACATCGCCCGCATCCACTCGCTGCGGCGGGGCGCTGCGGAAGCCATCGAAGCAGTGGCCCACGGGGACGCCCGCTCGTCGCAGCTGGTCGGCCGCACCCTCGACGAGATCAAGCTGCCCAAGGGCACCACCATCGGTGGCATCGTCCGGGGCGAGGAGGTTCTGATTGCCCATGACCATCTGGTGGTGCAGACCGACGACCACCTGATCCTGTTCGTGACCGACAAGCGCCGCATCCCCGAGGTGGAGCGCCTGTTCCAGGTCAGCGTGCACTTCTTCTGATCATGACCCGCGGCGTTCACTGACCATGCACTTCAGCGCCGTTCTGCGGATCGCCGGCCTGCTGCTGATGCTGTTCAGCTTCACCATGCTGACGCCGCTGCCGTTCAGCTGGTACTACGGGGAAGCCACCGCGTACGTGTTCCTCGCCGCGTTCGGCCTCACGTTCGCCGGCGGGCTGCTTGCCTGGCTGCCCGTCGCCCGTACGCGCCAGGAACTGCGCATTCGCGAGGGCTTTCTGGTGACCGCGGTGTTCTACCTGTCCCTGGGCCTGTTCGGCGCGCTGCCGCTGTGGCTGGAGGCGGGCGCATGGGCGAGCTTTACCGACGCGGCGTTCGAGTCCTTCTCCGGTCTCACCACCACCGGCGCGACCGTAGCCACCGGCCTCGACGATCTGCCGCGATCCGTCTTGATCTACCGCCAACAGCTGCAGTGGCTCGGGGGCATGGGCATCATCATCCTGGCCATCGCCATCCTGCCCATGCTGGGTGTGGGCGGCATGCAGCTCTACCGGACCGAGATGCCGGGCCCGGTGAAGGACACCAAGCTCACGCCGCGCATCGCCGAGACGGCCAAGGCGCTGTGGTACATCTATCTGGCACTCACCGTGGCCTGCGGGGTGGGGTACTGGGCCGCCGGCATGTCGGCCTTCGATGCCCTCGCCCACAGTTTTTCCACCGTCAGCATCGGCGGCTACTCCACCTACGATGCGTCCCTCGGCCACTTCGACTCCGTTGCCGTGGAGAGCGTGGCCATGGTCTTCATGGTGCTGTGCGGGATCAACTTCGGTCTCCATTTCGCCGTCTGGAACCGGCGCGCGCCCTGGCTGTATCTTCGGGACATGGAGGTGCGCGGGTACCTGGCGATGCTCAGCGTGGTCGCGGTGCTCGCGGTCCTGCTGCTCGGCGCCCACGGCGTCCTGCCCTGGCCCGAGGCGTTACGTAACGGGCTCTTTCACACTCTCTCCATCGCCACCACGTCCGGCTTCACGACCACGGAGTACAGCGCCTGGCCTGGGGTGGTGCCGTTCCTGATCTTCTTCGCTGCGTTCACTGGAGCCTGTGCCGGTTCCACCGGCGGCGGCCTCAAGGTGGTGCGGGTTCTGCTGATCATCCTCCAGGGTCTGCGGGAGGTCCGCCGCCTGATCCACCCGCATTCGGTAATTCCGGTGAAGCTCGGCTCGGCGGTGGTGCCGGACCGGGTGGTGGACGCGATCTGGGGCTTCTTCTCGGCTTGGGTCGTGGCCTTCATGATGATCATGGTGGGCCTGCTGGCCACCGGTCTCGATTTCCTCACCGCCTTCTCGGCGGTGGGCGCCTGCCTCACGAACCTTGGCCCAGGCCTGGGGGAAGTGGCCGCTCACTACGGCGATATCCCCTACTCAGCAAAGTGGCTCCTGTGCATCGCGATGCTCCTAGGGCGCCTGGAAGTGTTCACGATCCTGGTCCTCGTCACCCCAGCGTTCTGGCGCGGGTGAGCCCCACCGCCGAGTGCCAGTGGCACTCGGCGGTGGGGCGAACGGCCGGGCAGGGGGTCAAAAAAGCACAGCATCCCGCCAGGGAGAGCGGCGAAAAACTCCCTTACGAAGCGACTGCTGCACGCGGCGCTTCACCTACGGTAAGGATCGGGCCTTCCCGGCGGTGGCCGCTTGTAACGCTTGTAAGCCCAGAGGTACTGAGGCAGCAACGGCCGAACACAGTCCTCGATGCCGGCGTTGAGTGCGCGGGCGGCGATCTCTGGGTCGCTGACGTCGATCCCCTCGGCAGCGCTGAAACGCAAGTCGAACCCACCCTCTACGCGTGCCGCCACAGCGAACACGGCCCGGGCCCCCGTTCTTCTGAGCAGGCGCTGGACCAGCGTCATGGTCAGGGCCTGGGCGCCGAAGAAGGGGACGTGGACACCAGCGTCCCGGGAGGGTACCTGGTCCGGCAACAACCCCACCGCTTCCCCCGCCCGCAGTGCGGCCAAGGCCGCCCTCAGCCCACCCGGACCGAGTGGATGCAGGCGGGCGCCGCTGCGGGCCCGGCGCTGGCGCAGCCAGGCCATGATCTGCGGCGGGCCTTCAGGGTCGAACAGCACCGTGAACGGCATCCGCCGCGCCACCCAGTGATTCAACACCTCCCAGTTACCGACGTGGGGGCCGAGCACAAGGCAGCCCCGATCTGTCTCCAGCAGACGGCCACCTTCGACATGGCGCACTGCGGCCAGGGCATGTTCCACGGGCGCCTGCCAGACCAGCCCAAACTCAGCGAGCAGGGCGCCTGCTTCCATGGCACTGCGACGCGCCAGGGCGAGCCGGGCGCTGGCGTCCAGATCCGGGAAGGCCAGTTCCAGGTTGCGGCAGATGACTTCGAACGTATGACTACCCATGCCCGCCACGAAACGTCCGCCGCCGCGCCCGATCCGGCGGGACCAGCGCAGCGGCAGTGCCCGGGCAGCGGACAACGCGCCGCGCATGGCCAGCAGTAGGGTGCGCTCGGCTGCAGGTGCCGTGCGCACGTTCAGATGGTACCCAGCTGTGAGCAGGCGTCGTGCCGAGGACAGCTCAATAGGTGGTCGTTGACCCGGCCACTGGCCTGCATCCAGGCATAGCAGATGGTCGGTCCCACGAAACGGAAGCCGGCTGCATGCAGACGCCTGGACAGATCCTTCGAAGCAGGCGTCTGCGCCGGCACTTCAGCGAGGGTTCGAAAGCGATTCTGGGCCGGCCGATCTGCCCCCTCCCAAAGCCATGTGCTGAGGCTCTCGCCACGGTCATGCAGGGCGAGCAGGGCACGGGCGTTGCCGATTGCGGCGGCGATCTTGGCCCGATTACGCACGATCCCTGCGTCCGCCAGCAAGCGCTCTTCATCGCTCCGCCCGAAGCGAGCAATCACTTCGGGCGCAAAGCTTTTGAACGCGCGCCGGAACTGCGCGCGCTTGCGCAGAATGGTGAGCCAGGACAGTCCCGCCTGCATGCCTTCGAGAATCAGCAATTCGAACAGGGCGCGCTCATCGCGGGAGGGCACCCCCCACTCTTCGTCGTGATACGCCACGTAGAGCGGATCGACCCCACACCAGCCGCATCGTTGGTTCGTCATCGCCGCCTTGTACCCAGAGACAGGGAGCATCAGGATTCTACCCGCAGCGTCAGCAGGCGTAACGGGGCCAGCTTTCCCGAGGCCCCTGAATCCCGCAGAATGCCGGCCGCAGCACGGGCGCGGAGCGGAAGGCTTGGTAGCACCTACAGCAACGGTGATTCTCGATCGGGACGGCGTGATCAATGCCGATACCGTCGAGTGTGTACGCAGCGTCTCTGCTTGGCAGCCGCTGCCGGGCAGTCTGGAGGCGCTGGCCCAGTTGCGGCGGGCAGGGTGGCAGGTCGTGGTGGCCACGAACCAGTCCGGGGTTGCGCGGGGCCTGCTCAGTCGGCGGGAACTCGCTTCGATTCATGAGCATATGTGTGGTGAAGTCAACGCAGCAGGGGGCGCTATCGGCGCCATTGCGAGCTGCACCCATGGGCCGGAGGAGTGCTGCGGGTGTCGCAAGCCGGCACCGGGGCTGATCCATCAGCTCGAAAGTCGCCTTGGACGATCGTTGCAGGACGCACCGTTCGTCGGTGACGCTGAGCGTGATCTGCAGGCAGCCCGGGCTGCAGGCTGCCGCCCGGTTCTGGTGCGCACCGGGAAGGGTCGCCGCACGGAGAAGGTCGCCGACCTGAGCGGAGTCACGGTATACGATGATCTGCGGGCATTCGTGCGCTGCCTGCTCGGGGAGACATCCGCTTGATGAAGCTGTTGGCGATGCTGCGTAGCCTGTTGTTCACACTGGGCTACGTGATCACCACGGTGGTCTGGGGGTCACTGGGCGTGCTTACAGGGTGGCTCCTGCCTTACCGCGCCCGATTCATTTACATCATCGTGATCTGGACCCACATGGTCCTCGGGTGGCTGCGCATCACCTGCGGCATTCGCCACGAGGTGCGCGGGCGCGAGAATCTCCCCAAGGATCCCTGCGTGGTGCTGGTGCGGCATGAGAGCACATGGGAAACGCTGTTCCTGCAGGCCCAGTTCGCGCCCCAGACGACCGTGATCAAGCGGGAACTGTTGCGCATTCCTTTCTTCGGCTGGGCCTACAGCATGCTGCGTCCCATCGCCATTGACCGCAGCGATGCCAGGGGGGCGCTGCGCAGCCTGATCCGCATCGGCAAGGAGCGTCTCGATGACGGTGCCTGGGTCCTGATGTTCCCGGAGGGCACGCGTATGGCACCGGGGGAAGTGGGTCGGTTTCAGCGGGGCGGCGCGGCCCTGGCCAATGCGGCCGGCTGTCCGGTGGTGGTGATCGCCCACGATGCGGGACGCTGCTGGCCGGCTCGGAGCTGGATCAAGTCACCTGGGGTGATCCACGTCGAGATCTCGCCGCCCATCGAGAGCGTGGGTCGCAGCACCGGCGAGATCAACGACGCCGCCGAGGCCTGGCTCAAAGACGCGATGGCCCGACTCTACAATCGGGATAGCAGCCAGGACCGGCAGGCGGCTTCGGACTAGCCAGATGCTCGATGAGCCCCTCAAAAACACCTTAAGCAATTGTTTTAATTAAAATTAACCTTGCATTAACCGCGGAATCAGACATCCAGATTCGCCACCGACAGCGCGTTGGTTTCGATGAACAACCGCCGAGGCTCGACCGCATCGCCCATGAGCGTAGTGAACACCCGATCCGCAGCCATGCCGTCCTCCACCGTGACCCGCAGCATGCGGCGTGTTTCCGGATTCATCGTCGTCTCCCAGAGCTGATCCGGGTTCATTTCACCAAGGCCCTTGTAGCGCTGAATGTCCTGCCCCCTGCGGGACTCCTTCATCAGCCATGCCAGCGCCTCTTCGAAGGTCGCCACCGGCTGAGTCTTGTCACCACGGCGCACGTAGGCACCGGGCTCGATGAGCTGGTACAGGCGCTCGCCGAGGGCGCAGATCTCCCGGTACTCGGCCGAGAGGAAAAAGTCCTGACTGAAACGAAGACGGCTGCGTACGCCGTGTTCGAGGGTGTTCACAACGGGCAGATAGACGTTGTGCTCAGCGTCGAAATCCACCTCGAGGGAATACTGGGCCGTGCCGGTATCGGTGTCGCCCACCTGTTCTCGGAGCAGATCGGTCCAACTTTCCACTTCGGCCTGGCTGGCCAGGGACTCCGCCGTGAGCGTGGGCAGATAGATCATCGGTCGAGTCAAGGCCTCGGGGTAAACCCGGCGCAACTGAGCGAGCCGCTTCTCGACCAGCTGATAGCGGCGGACAAGATCCTCCAGCGGTTCCCCGGATACGGATGGCGCATCGGGATTGACGAACAGCTCCGCTCCGTCCAGAGCCTGTGCGGTGAGATAGGCGATGAGTTCATCATCGTCCTTGACGTAGTGCTCCTGCTTGCCCTTGCGCACCTTGTAAAGGGGCGGCTGGGCAATGAACAGATGGCCACGATCGATGAGCTCGTGCATCTGCCGGAAGAAGAACGTCAGCAGCAGCGTTCGAATGTGAGAGCCGTCCACGTCCGCATCAGTCATGATAATGATGCTGTGGTAGCGCAGCTTGTCCGGGTTGAACTCGTCCCGCCCGATGCCGCAGCCCAGCGCCGTGATCAGGGTGCCGACCTCTGCAGAGGACAGCATCTTGTCGAAGCGTGCTTTCTCAACGTTCAGGATCTTGCCTTTCAGAGGCAGTATGGCCTGATGCCGGCGATCACGTCCCTGCTTGGCTGAGCCGCCAGCGGAATCACCCTCAACCAGAAAGATTTCCGACAGCGCGGGATCCTTCTCCTGACAGTCGGCAAGTTTCCCCGGCAGTCCGGCGATGTCCAGTGCACCCTTGCGGCGAGTCATGTCGCGGGCCTTGCGAGCCGCTTCGCGCGCCCGCGCAGCATCGATGATTTTGCCTGCAATGGCCTTGGCATCGGCCGGATGCTCCAGAAGATAGTTGGGGAGCGAGCGCCCAAGCTCTTGTTCTACCGCGGTTTTTACCTCGCTCGATACCAACTTGTCCTTAGTTTGAGATGAGAACTTCGGATCTGGGACCTTCACCGAAATCACTGCAGTGAGTCCCTCACGAGCATCATCTCCCGTCAGGCTCACCTGGGCCTTCTTGGCCAGACCCTCGGACTCGATGTAGTGATTGAGCGAACGGGTCAGCGCGGCACGGAATCCGGCCATGTGGGTGCCGCCATCGCGCTGGGGTATGTTGTTCGTGTAGGGATAAATGCCTTCCTGGAAGCTGTCGTTCCACTGCATGGCGATCTCCACGCCGATGCCGTCATCCCGTTGCGTACTGAAGTGGAATACACGGTTCAATGTGGTCTTGGAGTCATTGAGAAAGGTGACGAACTCGATAAGCCCACCCTCGTAATGAAACGTCTGCTCCTTGCCGACGCGCTCATCCACCAGGCGAATACGCACGCCCGAGTTCAAAAAAGCCAGTTCCCGCAGACGCTTCGCCAAAAGATCATAGTGAAATTCGATATTGGCAAAGGTGTCGGCAGAGGGCTTAAACCACATTTCGGTGCCGCGCTTGTCCGTTGTACCCACCTCCTTCAGAGGTGTTTCCGGAACGCCATGTCGATAGGTTTGCTGGTAGACCTTGCCTTCCCGGCGAATGGTCAATCGCAGCTCCTCGGAGAGGGCATTGACCACGGAGACGCCAACACCGTGAAGACCGCCTGAAACCTTGTAGCTGTTGTCATCGAACTTTCCGCCCGCATGGAGCATCGTCATGATGACCTCAGCCGCGGAGACCCCTTCACCCGGATGTAAATCAACCGGGATCCCACGCCCGTCGTCACGCACGCTGACAGCCTCGCCAGGATGAATGACCACGTCGATCTGGGTGCAGTGGCCGGCGAGGGACTCGTCGATGGAGTTGTCCACCAACTCCTGCACCATGTGGTGCAAGCCGGTGCCGTCCTCCGTGTCACCAATGTACATTCCAGGACGCTTGCGCACCGCGTCGAGCCCCTTGAGCACCTTGATGCTGTTGGAATCGTATGCGCGTTCTTCTGCCATGCTGTTCTCCCGACCGGCCAAGCTAGATCGCGTGGATCCGGCCTTGTTCCACGTGGAACGTTGCCAGGTTTGCGGCGGTTTCCAGACCCGCCATCACCAGATCCCGCTGCACCGCCGTGACCAGCACCTGGGCCGGCAGCGTGGCGAGAATCCTCCCAAGTCGTTCGCGATGCTCCCGGTCCAGCTCGGCCGGCAAGTCATCCACCAGATAAAGCCCTTGTTTGAGTGTCACTTCGGACAGCCAGCGGCCCTGAGCCACCAGCAGGGCACAGGCCAGAATCTTTTGTTGCCCCCTCGACAGCGCCTCCGAAGCGGGACGTCCGTCAACGATCAACTTCAAGTCCGCGCGCTGCGGGCCAGCACGGGTATACCCCTGCTGGCGGTCCGACTCTCTATGCGCCGCCAGCACCGCGCTCAAAGAAGGCTCGCCTCGATCCCAGCCCCCCAAATACCGCAACTCGACGCCTGCCGGACCACCAAGTTCCCCCAGAACGGTGTCGGTGCGCTCCGTCAGCGCCGACACCGCCATCTGGCGCTGTCTGTCCAGGACCTCTCCATCCTGCCCAAGGCGCCCCTCCCAGGCATCTAACTCCGATGCGCTCGCCGCGGATCCGCGTCGTAACAGCGCATTGCGTTGCTCGAGACCCCGGCGAAAGGACTTCCACGTCGCGAGAAAAGACTGTTCCACGTGGAACATGCCCCAATCCAGAAAGCGCCGACGTCGCGCTGGCGCGCCGGTCACGAGCTCGACCGAATCCGGGTTGATCAACTGCACGGGGAGGGCTTCGGCAAGTGCCGAAGCTGTACGAACGTATGCACCCGCCACCTTGATCTGAACACCGCCGCTGCGCTCCCGGGTCACCCCTAGCGTCGTGCGATGGCCATGCTGGTTGACGATCTCGCCATAAACCGTCGCAGCATCCTCGCCATATCTTATCACCGGCGCCATGCGATTGCTTCGAAACGACCGCCCCGTGCCTAACAGCCAGATCGCTTCCAGAAGACTGGTCTTGCCGCTGCCGTTATCACCGGTAATGAGACTCACACCCGGAGACAACTCAAGGCGGGCTTCCTCGATATTGCGAACCCCATGAATATCAAGGCGGGCGAGATACATCAGGCTGGGCTTGGGTCCCGCATCTAAAGCCGCATCGGCATGACCACATAGAGCGCGTCACCACCGCCAGGTTCTTCAAGCAGTGCCGAACTGTTGGCATCCGAGACGGTGAAGCGCACCTGCTCCGACTCAAGCACACCGAGCACGTCCTGCAGGTAAGACACATTGAAGCCCATCTCCAACGTATCCCCCGAAAACTGAACGGGAACCGCTTCCTCGGCCTCCTCCTGCTCCGGGTTATTCGCTTGCACAGTCAGCAGACCCTCCGAGAGGATGATCCTGACGCCGCGGTACTTTTCATTGGAAAGAATCGCCGCACGGGAGAAGGCCTCCCGTAGCTGCTGCCGGTCACCGATGCTCTCCCGAGTGCCCCCGCGGGGGATAACCTTCTCGTAATCCGGGAAACGTCCGTCCACAAGCTTTGTGATGAAGCTGTAACTCCCGACTTCGGCCTTCAGGTGGTTGCTGCCAAGATTCAGCGTCACCTGATCGTCACCCTCGGAAAGCAACCTCGACAACTCATTGACCCCCTTCCGGGGCACGATCACCTGTGTTCTCTCCCCCGCCGCACCTGGAGTCACCGTGCACATGGCCAGTCGGTGACCATCCGTCGCCACGGAACGCAAATGCTCGGGAGTCACCTCAAGCAGCATCCCATTGAGAAAATAGCGAACGTCCTGCTGCGCCATGGAGAACGCGGTGCGGTCGATGAGGTGCCGAAGCTGATTCTGGCCCAAAGTGATCTGAAGATCGCCCGCACCTTCATCGATACCCGGAAATTCCGCCGCAGGCAGCGTGGCCAGCTGAAAACGGCTGGGACCGGACCGCAGCACCGCTCGTTGGTCATCCAGGGTCACCTCTACCTTGGCGCCGTCCGGCAACGCTCGCCAGATATCAACCAGCTTACGTGCAGGCAGCGTGATCTCACCGTTGTCCGTAGCCGGTTCGGAAAGCTCCACCCGCGCAACCAGCTGCACCTCGAGATCCGTCCCGGTGAGTGTGAGCTGCTTCCCATCCACGGTCACCAGCAGGTTCGACAAGACCGGCAGTGTCTGCCGCCGCTCAACCACACCCGTCACCAGCTGTAGCGGCCGCAGTAGGAGATCGCGCGAAACGGAGAACTTCATGAGCGTCTCTCTTCCATAACGAAGCCCGCCCGGGCCCTTTACCCCGGGACAGAGCTGACGGTTCGATCCGGTGCCCGTTACATCAGGTGGTCAGCAGGCGCACCAGGTTCTTGTAATCCTCAGCCAAATCGCTGCTCGTCCCGCGCAGTTCCGCCACCTTACGGCAAGCATGCAGGACCGTGGTGTGATCACGACCGCCGAAGGCATCGCCAATCTCGGGCAGGCTGTGACTGGTCAACTCCTTCGCCAGCGACATGGCGACCTGCCGCGGCCTCGCCACCGCTCGATTACGACGCTTCGAGAGCAGATCGGCAATCTTGATCTTGAAATACTCAGCCACGGTACGCTGGATGTTATCGATGCCGACCTGCCGCTCTTGAATCGCCAGGAGATCCCTCAGCGCCAGGCGAACCTGCTCGATACTGATGCCGCGCCCAGTGAATTGGGCATTGGCAATGACGCGCTTCAAGGCACCCTCGAGTTCGCGGACGTTGGACCGTATGCGTTCGGCGATGAAAAACGCCACTTCCTGCTGCAGCTCGACGCCTTCCTGCTCGGCTTTTTTCATCAGGATAGCCACCCTATGCTCGAGCTCGGGTGGTTCGACCGCAACCGTAAGGCCCCATACGAAGCGGGACTTCAGGCGCTCTTCGAGCCCGTCGATCTCCCGCGGATAGCGGTCGCAGGTCAGCACCATCTGCCGACCACCTTCAAGTAAACTATTGAAAACGTGAAAGAATTCCTCTTGAGACCGCAGCTTGTTCGCAAAAAACTGAATGTCGTCGATGAGCAGCGCGCTCACCGAACGATAGTAATTCATAAAGTCCTGCATCGTGCCCTGCTGCAGCGCTTTCACCATATCCTGAACGAAACGCTGAGAATGCAGGTAGACCACCTTGGCGGAACGGTCACGGGCCAGGATCAGGTTACCGACGGCCTGCATCAGATGGGTCTTGCCGAGACCCACCCCGCCGTAAAGGAGCAGTGGGTTGTAAGAGCGTCCGGCATTTTCAGCTACCTGGATCGCAGCCGCTTTCGCGAGTTCATTGGACTTCCCCTCGACGAAAGACGAGAACGTGAACGCCCCATTCAGCTCCGAACGTGCCCCATTCGCAACGGACGTGGACAGCGGTTTCCCCGTTTCCTGGCGCGGCGCTTCAACGACATCAGAGCTTCCGACCGTGAGCTCCACCCGCGTGTGACCGTTACGAGGAGCAAGATCGCCCACCAGCTCACTGATCCTATCCATGAAGCGGCTCGAGACCTGGTCTCTCACATACACGTTCGGCGCCAGCAGCCGGATTTCCGCATCGCCCTCCACGGCCTGAAGCGGACGGATCCAGGTGTTGAATTGCTGTGTGCTGAGCTCATCCTGAAGATGATCCAGACATTTACGCCAGACGGCTGAGTCCATTCCGCGTCGACCCTCCTACGGATAGTGACAGTTTCAGAACGATCCCCCCACGGGGTCGACATTCTACCCGCAGCTCGCTGCAGTAAGCCATGCCGAAACGCTTTCTTGATCAGCCCAAATATAAAAATTTTTCTATTTTTATCAGTATCTTAATTAGAAAACGCAAACAACGGTACCAACCGACTCGACTGCCGGCTGTGCAGACCCTGTGCAGTAACGGGGGACGACCTGTGGATAACTTTCTCCGTTTCGCACCCAAAGGGTGCATAGGGACACTTACGCACATCACTTCCGTTTCTACCTACAGGGTTCCGGGCCAATCACCCACAAGCAGCCATCATCCGCCCGCGACCATAACCCGCCGCTCGCGGCCGACTGTCCACAGCTGCCGTGCCACCAACAAACAACCACAACAAGTCTTTCAAATACATTCTTATGTCTTTAGCGCCACGCAAGCGCTCCAACAGACCGCTAAATTGACACCCCAGAAGGCCATCATTAGAATCGCGGCTCTTTTCCGGACGGTCACTGACCCTGCCTCGTGACCGTGCGGTGACCTGCCGGACGGCAGTCAGTTGAATTGATGAGTCAAGACCATGAAGCGCACGTTCCAGCCCAGCAATTTGAAGCGTAAGCGGACCCACGGTTTCCGGGCTCGCATGGCGACCCGTCATGGGCGTGCCATTCTCGCCCGCAGGCGCGCCAAAGGGCGCAAGCGTCTCTGCGCCTGACCAGCCACGTGCCGGCCAGCCGTCTTGCGTCGGCTCCGGCGAGGGCATGCGGAGAGGTCCACAGGGGTTTGGCCGCCAGCGCAGGTTACCCGGTAAAGCTGATTTCGATCGGGTATTTTCTACCGCTGCAATCCGTCTGAATCGCCACCCTTTCCTCCTGCTTGCGTCGCCGGGTACTGGCACCACGAGTCGCATTGGTATGGTCGTCGGAAAACGGCATGCGAAGCGGGCAGTGGACCGTAACCGGATCCGCCGCCAGGTGCGTGAGTCGTTTCGTCAACGCTCGCTCGGACGTCCTTTCGATGTGGTAATCCTGGCACGACCCGGTGCCGGTGCATGCACGAAACAGATGCTCGCCGAAAGTCTCGAGCAGCTCTGGGCGCGTCTCGAGCAGCATATACAGGACAATGGCGACGGACGGTCCAGGGGGCGGTCGTGAAACGGGTTTTGATCGCGTGCATCCGCGGCTATCAATATCTCATCAGCCCGCTGCTGGGTCCCCACTGCAGATTTCATCCCACCTGCTCCGCGTACGCGGTGGAAGCCCTGCAGCAATACGGGGTCGTCAAAGGCACCTGGCTGGCGTTGCGTCGGGTGGGGCGCTGTCATCCGTTCCATGAAGGTGGATACGACCCGGTACCCTGCCCGAATGAGGCCAAGCACTGATGCAGCAGACCGAAATTATCCGCTATGCCTTGCTTGCCGGGCTGCTCATCACCGCCTACCTGCTCATCCTCGCCTGGAATCAGGATTACGGCAGTGCGGCGCGGCCGGCTGATGCCGGCGCCGCCACTGCGGACCCTCTGCTCGATCTCGACCTGCCTGAAACAGGTGTGCCGCAGCCGGCACCGGGAGCCGCGGAGCCATCGCGGGAACCGGCGGATGACGAGGTCCCCGATGTGGTTGCCGGCCAGTTGCCCGAGTTGGCCGCTCCCAGTCCCGACGCGGCCCCCCTCTCTCAGGAGGGTCTCATCCGGGTTCGCACCGATACTCTAAATGTGTGGCTCGACCGTCGAGGTGATCTGGTCAAGGTGACGCTGCCCGGACATCCGGTCAGCCTTGATACCCCGGATGTACCGCTGACCCTGCTGGATCGCACGGCGAGTTTTCTCTATGTAGCCCAGAGCGGCCTGGCTGGGCCCGACGGGGTCGACGCGCGTCCGGAAGGACGTCCGAACTACCGAACGGATCGTGATCTGTTCGAGATGGGACCGAGAGACACCCAGTTGGTGGTGCCCCTGGTGTTCGAGGATGACAACGGCGTGCGCGTGGAGAAGCGCTTCATCTTCACCCGCGGCGACTACAGCGTTCGACTCGAGTATCACGTGAGTAATCCCCTTTCACGCCCGCTGCGTGCCGCCATGTATGCGCAGATCCGCCGCTCGGGCGGACAGCCGCCGGATCTCTCTCCACCTGGAATGGGAATGCGGCCTTATGTGGGTCCTGCATTCACCCTGGAGGACACGCGCTATAAGAAAGTCAGTTTCTCGGATCTGGAATCCGGCTGGGAGGCCCGTGTTCGCGGGGGCTGGGTTGCGATGCTGCAGCACTATTTTCTGTCTGCGTGGGTCCCGGACAGCGAAGCGGAACATCTCTATCGAGGTCGTCAGCGTCCCGACGGCACCTACCTGGTTGAGTTCATCGGTCCCATCGTCGAAGTCCCTGCATCGGGTTCCCAGGTCATCGCCGCGACGTTTTACGCGGGTCCAAAGATCCAGAGCCGGCTTGCTGAAATCTCCGACAACCTGAACCTGACTGTAGATTACGGCTTTCTGTGGTGGATCTCGGTACCGCTGTTCAGGGTCCTGGACTTTCTCCACGGCATCGCCGGGAACTGGGGGGTGGCGATCATCCTGCTGACGTTGCTGGTGAAGCTGGTTCTGTATCCGCTCTCAGCCGCCGCCTATCGGTCGATGGCCAACATGCGCCGCATGGCGCCTGAGATGAAGCGGCTGCAGGAACGTTACAGCGACGACCGTCAGAAACTGTCCCAGGAGATGATGAGTCTCTATAAGAAGGAGAAGATCAACCCCCTGGGCGGCTGCCTGCCCCTCTTGCTGCAAATGCCTGTTTTTCTTGCTCTTTACTGGGTGTTGTACGAATCGGTTGAGCTGCGCCATGCGCCGTTCATGCTGTGGATCGATGATCTCTCCGCCATCGATCCCTACTTCGTCCTGCCGTTGCTGATGGGCGCGACCATGTTCATCCAGATGCAGCTCAATCCGCCGCCTCCGGATCCTATGCAGGCCAAGATCATGAAACTGATGCCGGTGATGTTTACCGTGCTGTTCCTGTTCTTCCCGGCGGGTCTCGTGCTCTACTGGCTAACCAACAACGTCCTCTCCATCGCTCAGCAGTGGTACGTCATGCGGCAGATTGAGCAGAAGGCGGGAGCGGTCAAGGGCGCCAAGTAGCGTCGCGTGTTCCGGCACTGCGGGATGATTCAGCGCTGATGACCCTGGCAGGCGAAAGCGACACCATCGTTGCGGTGGCCACTGCGGATGGGCGTGGTGGCATCGGCATCGTCCGCCTGTCCGGACCTGCAGCCTTTGCCATAGGTGAAACTCTCGCCGGCCGAACCCTGCAGCCACGCAACGCTCATCACTGTCTGATCCGGGATGGATCGGGTGAACTGCTCGACGATGGCATCGCCATCGGATTCCGAGGTCCTCGATCCTTTACCGGCGAGGACGTGGTGGAACTGCAGGGGCACGGCAGTCCTGTGGGGCTGCAGCGCATCCTGCGCGCAGCCCTGGGGCTTGGCGCGCGCCTGGCGCGGCCCGGTGAGTTCTCGGAACGGGCCTTCCTCAACGACCGGCTCGATCTCGCCCAGGCGGAGGCCATAGCCGACCTCATCGATGCAGGAACCGAAGCGGCCGCACGGGGGGCGCTGCGGAGCCTGCAGGGTGACTTCTCGCGCCGGGTGCACGAGTTGATGGAAGCGGTGACAGCGCTGCGGATTTACGTTGAAGCCGCCATGGACTTCCCGGATGAAGACGTGGACTTTCTGGCGGACGGGGACGTCCAGTGTCGGCTTGTCGGGCTCGGGACCATGCTGGATGCGATTCGCGCCCAGGCAGGTCAGGGTGTCCTGCTCAGCGCCGGCATCACCCTGGTTCTTGCTGGGGCCCCCAACGCGGGCAAGTCGAGCTTGATGAACACTCTCGCGCGTCGGGAAACGGCTATCGTGACCGCCATTCCAGGGACGACGCGGGACATCCTCACTGAACGCATCGATCTCGACGGGCTACCGGTGCACTTGCTCGATACCGCCGGCCTGCGCAGTACCACGGATCCGGTGGAGCAGGAAGGCGTCCGCCGTGCCCGAATGGAGATTGAACGGGCCGACTGCCTGCTGCTGCTGGTTGATGCCACTGAAGGAGCGAACCTGCCCAAGGATCGGCGTGACGTGACACAGCTCGTCGGTGCAGGCGCTCCAGCGAAGGTGATCCTCGTGCGGACCAAATGTGATCTCCTGCCGGCTGATCACGTTCCATCGTCTCCCGTTGAGCTGCCTGTAGTAGCGACCAGCGTAGTGACCGGGGAAGGGCTCGAGGCACTTAAGCAATGCATCCGGGATCAGGTCGGTTTCAGCGCTGACCCGCAAACCACGTTCACAGCACGCGCTCGGCACCTGCACGCAATGGATCTGGCGGCTGACGGAATCAAAGCTGCCCTTGAGACGCTCGTCAGCAGCGGTGCAGGTGATCTTGTTGCGGAGGATCTTCGGGTCGCGCATTCGCACCTTGGTGAGATAGTTGGAAACATGACGCCAGACGAACTTCTCGGACGCATTTTCTCGAGTTTCTGCATCGGCAAGTGAGGTGATGCTGCCATCGAAGCGTTCCTTTTTTCCCAAGCTCTGGTGGTCTTTGCCGAATTCGGCGTCAAGAGTCTCTTCCTCACCATCACCCGGATACGTTGGCTGACCGCAGTGCTGTTCGCGCCGCCTGGTCTATGGATCCTGCGGGAGGTGGGCAGGCTGGTTGCGTGAGCACCGGGTGGTGTTCAGGAAATCGCTGCAAACTACACCAGGGTCGGATACCTTTCGCATCCTGCGACAGCAACCGCGGTAACGGAGATCCGGTTGATGGCACACCTCGATTCGATCCTCGCCATTACCGACTTTTCGCTCGGCGCGAGGTACGCGGTGGCACGCAGTGCCCATCTTGCGAAAGAACTCGGGGTCGAGAGGATTGCGGCACTGCATGTCGTGGAGCGCGGTGTGCTCGATGGCTTGAGGCGTCTATTCGGGGGTGCGAACGATCTACCTGAGCCGTTCGAAGCAGGTGCCCGGCAGACCCTGGAGCGATTGCTTAAGGACGTGGCCGAGGCTACCGGTTGCGTCCTGGAGCCGCTGGTCAAGAGCGGCAGAACCTTGGAAGCCGTCCTGGACGCGGCGGAGGCTTTCGGCCTGCTGGTGGTGGGTGCCAGGGGGCAGCATAAGAAGCACCGGCTTGCGCTTGGCACGACCAGCCGCGCCCTGCTCAGAGCCCATACAGAACCGGTGCTGCTGGTACGGACGCCGGTAGACGAGGGTTACCGAAGAGTCATGGTGGCCATGGACTTCTCGGATTACTCGAAGCGTGCGTTGGACTGGGCCCGGACCCTGGCCCCGGAAGCCGCGTTGCATCTCATTCACGTCTTCGACAATCCTTCACCCCGCAGCGCATCGTACATGCGCGTCAGTCATGAGGGACTGGCTAAGTTTCGCCGCCGACTGCTGTCGAAGACGGAACAGAAGATGGCGGCTCTGGTGGAGGATATCGGTCCGCTCCCGACCGCCTCTAGTCATCGAGTCGTCGTTGGCGATCCGGCCTCCTCACTGCTGGAGCAGGCAGCGGAGGTGGAAGCGGACCTGCTCGTGATCGGCAAGCATGCGCGTCCCCCTACCGAACAGTTTCTGCTCGGCAGCGTGACGTTGCGCGTACTCGACGATTCAGTCTGCGACGTGCTGGTCGTGCAGTGATCGCAAGCTGCGACGAAATGCAGTTCGAAGAGGCACGACCGTGACTTTTGATCAGTATTTGATCCTGGGCATCCTGCTGACCACCGTGGTCCTGTTTCTGTGGGGACGCTGGCGACACGATTTCGTGGCCATCGCCTCGCTGCTGGCCTGTGTGGCGGTGGGTCTGGTGCCGGGTGAATTCGCGTTCGTTGGTTTCGGCCATCCCGCCGTCATCACGGTGGCGGCGGTGCTTGTGCTCAGCCGTGGCCTGCAGAACGCAGGCGTCGTCGATCTGATGGCGGCAAGACTGCTTCCGAAAAATTCAGGACGTGTGATCACCATCACGGCCCTGATGGGGCTCGGCGCCTTTCTTTCAGCATTCATGAACAACGTCGGCGCCATGGCGTTGCTGATGCCTGTAGCGATCCATGTGGCTGGCCGGCAGAACCTCACGCCCGGGCAGGTGCTCATGCCGCTCGCATTTGGAACCATTCTCGGAGGCATGACGACCCTGATCGGAACCCCACCGAACCTGATCGTTTCTGGGTTCCGCGCGGAACTAGGGGGCGGAGGGTTCGGGATGTTCGACTACACACCCGTTGGGGCGGGTGTGGCGTTCATCGGAATCGCTTTCGTGGCGCTGCTGGGCTGGCGGCTGGTGCCAAAGCGGGAGGCATCGAGCGCAGACAGCTTCGAGACCGGCAAGTACCTCACCGAGGCCCGAGTCACCGAGGTCAGCAAAGTCACCGGCAAGACGGTGCGCGAGGCCGAGGCGCTGCTTGATGATGCGGACGCGCAGATCATCGGTCTGGTGCGAAACGACTACCGCGTGGCTGCACCGCGGCCCGGGCGTGTGTTGCGCCGAGGTGACATTCTGGTGATCGAAGCGGAGCCGGAGGCGCTTGCGGCCGTGCTGGCCAACCTCGGATTGCGGCTCGAGGAGGACGTTCCCACGGACGACGGGAACGACGAGGAAGACGACGCAACCGTTGTCGAAAACAGCGAAGGGAAGCAGGAGGTGGACAGCGAGCCCGAGGACGAGGCCGCCCATGAGGAGGAAGAGGAAGCGCCGGCCAAGGACAGCAAGCGGGATTCCGAAGATGTGGTCATGCGGGAGCTGGTGGCGCGTCCCGAGTCGAGCCTGATCCGGCGCTCTGCCAGCGACCTCGAACTCAGGAGCCGTTACAGCCTCAATCTTCTTGCGCTGACCCGCCAGGGGCGTCAGAGCATCAGACGCCTGCGCTCGACCACTATCGAGGCAGGGGATGTGCTGCTGGTTCAGGGCTCTGCAGAAGCCATTGCGTCCTTCGCCCGCGATTACGCCTGCGTGCCGCTGGCCGAGCGCTCGCTGGGCATCGCCGACAAACGCGTGACGACGGTGGCCGCTGTGGTCATGGCTCTCGCGGTGGGCGGAGCCGCGCTGGGTCTGGTCCCGGCGGCCATGTCCTTCGTTGCCGGGGTCCTGGCCTACATGCTGTTTCGCGTGGTGCCTCCGAGAAGCCTCTACGACGCCATCGACTGGCCGGTCATCATCCTCCTCGGGGCGTTGATTCCGGTGGCGGGCGCCATGGCCAGTACCGGTGCTGCCGACCTGCTGGCCAACGCCATGGTGGACACCATCGCAGGCGGGAATGCGGTGCTCGCGTTGTTGCTGATCCTGGTTGTGACGATGACTCTGTCGGACTTTATGAACAACGCTGCGACGGCAGCGGTGATGTGTCCCATCGCCATCAGCACCGCCACCACGCTTGCGGTCAACCCGGACTCGTTCCTGATGGCCGTCGCCATCGGCGCGTCCTGCGCCTTCCTCACCCCTATCGGACACCAGAACAATACCTTGATCCTGGGTCCCGGCGGGTTCGGATTCGGCGACTACTGGCGGCTCGGCTTGCCCATGGAACTGCTGGTGATTGCTGTCAGCATGCCGCTGCTGCTCATCGTCTGGCCGCTGTGACCGTATCGCTTCGATTTGCGTCCTGCCTGGCGCCGGGCATCATGGCGATTCTGTTTCTGGAGGGAGAGTGACCATGAACATCGTTCCCGCTCTGTGCCGTCTGCTGCTGTTGCCGATCCTGCTGTTGTCCGCATCAGCGCTTGCTGACGAGGATCCCTGGCGCGGCAAAGTGGTCGTGATCACCGGCTCGTCCAGCGGACTCGGATACGAGTTGGCCAAGCTCGCCGCCGACAAGGACATGAAGCTGGTACTGGCGGACATCAACCCTGGCCCCTCGGAGGCATTCGCCACGCGAGTCGTCGCCGAGGGCGGAGAAGCCATTGCGGTGGAAGCGGACCTGGCGGACCGTGAGCAGCGAACCCGCGTCATCGAGGCTGCGCTCGATGAGTACGGCACGGTGGACTACCTGTTCAATAACGCCGGCTACTCCTACCTCGCCACCCTCGAACAGATGGATGTGGACATGGCCCAGCACCTGTTCGAGGTGAATTACTGGGCCTACGTGGATCTTGCCCAGCAGGTGATCCCGATCATGAAAGAGCAGGGCAGCGGCAGCATTCTGAACGTGGTCTCCATCCTCGCCCATCGATCCGCGCCGCCCGGAACGGGACACTACGCAGCCAGCAAGGCGGCGTTGGTGGGCATCTTCCAGGCGGCCGCGCAGGAACTCGAGCCTTACGGCATCAAGGTGTTCCTGGCTTCCCCAGGCGGCATGCGCACCAACATCGGCCACAATGCGGTGGGCCCGCTGGCAGACGGCCGTCGCGACCGGGCGGACGACTGGGAACCGCCTGAGATCGCTGCCGCAGACATTTTTGCAGCCATGCTCGAGGACGAGGTGTTGTTCTTCCCGGGCTACGTTGAGGGGCCGCAATAATGGCAGCGGTCACGGATCCGGCGCACCTGGCCTGGCTGGCTCAGCAGGACGAGCCCATCCTCGAGCCGGACCTCCCCATCTGCGATCCCCACCATCATCTCTGGGATCGCGACGGCTCACGTTATCTGCTGCATGAACTTCTTGAGGACCTGAACACAGGCCACAACGTGGTTTCGACCGTGTTCGTCGAGTGTGCCGCCATGTATCGGGCGGATGGTCCCCTGGCGCTGCGGCCGGTGGGCGAGACGGAATTCGTCAACGGCGTCGCGGCCATGAGCGCCAGCGGCGGCTACGGTCCGGTGCGTGCCTGTGCGGGTATCGTCGGGTTCGCGGACCTGCTGCTCGGCGAGCACGTCGTCGAGGTGCTCGAGGCCCACATGGCAGCCAGCGAACGCTTCCGTGGTATCCGTCACGCGGCGGGGTTCGACCCGAGTCCGGAGGTGCGCAACTCGCACACGAATCCGCCCGAGGGACTCTACGGACGGGAGGACTTTCGCCGCGGATTCGCCCGGCTCGCTCCCCTCGGGCTCAGCTTCGAGGCCTGGCAGTATCATCACCAGCTGCCCCAGGTGACGGACCTCGCGCGGGCTTTCCCCGCTACCACCATCATTCTCAATCACTTCAGCGGCCCGCTTGGTATCGGCCCCTACGAGGGCCAGAGGGAAGCCATCTTCGATCGCTGGCGGAAGGATCTCGCGGACCTCGCCCGCTGCCCCAACGTGGTGGCGAAAATCGGTGGCTTGGTGATGCCCATCAACGGCTTCGGATTCCACCAGCAGCCTTCACCGCCGGACTCGCAGACGCTGGCGGAGGCTACGGGAGACTGGTATCGGCATGCCATCGACTGTTTTGGCCCGGAGCGCTGCATGTTCGAGAGCAATTTCCCGGTGGACAAGGCCAGCGTCTCCTATCCTGTGCTTTGGAACAGCTTTAAGCGCCTCGCGAAGGGTTTCTCCGCGGCGGAAAAGGCGGCCCTGTTCCGGGGCACGGCAGAGCGCGTCTATCGCATCGTGCCTTAAAGCGCCTGTATGATGCGCGGTTCGCTCCGCGACCGTTGAATCCAAGGCCCATGGAACATCCAGACAGCTACGACGTCATCGTCATCGGTGGCGGCCATGCCGGCACTGAGGCGGCATTGGCTGCGGCGCGCACGGGTGCCTGTACGCTGCTGCTGACCCAGAGCGTCGAGACCATCGGCCAAATGTCCTGCAATCCCGCCATCGGTGGCATCGGCAAGACCCACCTGGTCAAGGAGATCGATGCCCTCGGTGGTGCCATGGCCCGGGCCACGGATCGCGCCGGCATTCAGTTCCGGGTGCTGAACGCGCGCAAAGGACCTGCTGTTCGCGCCACCCGTGCCCAGGCCGACCGGGTGCTGTACCGCAACGCCATCCGTTCCATGGTGGAGACGCAGCCGGGACTCGACGTCTTTCAGCAGTCGGTGACGGATCTGCGGGTGGAAGGGGACCGGGTCACGGGCGTCGTCACCCAGATGGGCCTGATCTTCGCGGCACCGTCGGTGGTGCTGACCACCGGCACCTTTCTAGGCGGCCGCATTCACATAGGCCTCGAACAGCATGCCGGCGGTCGCGCTGGCGATGCGCCGTCCAATGCCCTGGCAGAACGCCTGCGGGCGCTGCCGTTCCGGGTCGGTCGCCTGAAGACCGGGACGCCACCCCGGATCGACGGCCGCAGCGTCGACTATGCGGTCATGGAGAAGCAGCCGGGCGACACGCCGGTTCCAGTGATGTCCTACCTGGGCTCGGTGGCGGAGCATCCGCGGCAGGTGCCGTGCTGGATCACCCGCACCAATGCCACCACCCACGCCATCATCCGCGCGAGTCTTGATCGGTCGCCCATGTATTCCGGCGTCATCGAGGGCACGGGGCCGCGCTACTGTCCTTCGGTGGAAGACAAGGTGGTGCGGTTCGCCGACAAGGACTCGCATCAGATCTTCGTCGAACCGGAAGGACTCGATACCCACGAGCTGTACCCGAACGGAATCTCCACCAGTCTGCCCTTCGACGTGCAGCTGGCGCTGCTGCGTTCCATCCGCGGCTTCGAGCAGGCTCGGATAACGCGGCCCGGCTATGCCATCGAGTACGACTACTTCGACCCGCGGGACCTGTCGCCGACCCTGGAAACCCGGGTCATTGAGGGCCTGTTCTTCGCCGGTCAGATCAACGGCACCACCGGCTACGAGGAAGCGGCTGCCCAGGGCCTGATCGCTGGGCTGAACGCGGCCCGCCGGGTCGCCGGCCTGCCGGGCTGGACGCCGCGGCGCGACGAAGGCTACATCGGCGTGCTCATCGACGATCTGATCCGGCTCGGCACCAGCGAGCCGTATCGTATGTTCACCAGTCGGGCCGAGTTCCGGCTGCTGCTGCGCCAGGACAACGCCGACCTCAGGTTGACGCCCACGGGTCGGGAGCTCGGCCTGGTGGAGGACGTGCGTTGGACCGCGTTCTCGGCCCGCCGCGAGGCCGTCGAGGCCGGGCTCGCCGACCTGCGCCGGATCCGCGTCGCGCCTGGCAGCGACGCCGCCGAAGGCATCGAGGCTCGCTTTGGTGAAACCCTGGAGCGGGACGTGACCCTGGAGAACCTGCTGCGCCGGCCTGCCGTCACCCTCGCGGGTCTCGCGGACATCCTGTCGCTGCCGGCCATGAGTGAGGACGTCGCCGAGCAGGTGGAGGTGCAGGTCAAGTACTTCGGCTACATCAGTCGGCAGCAGACCGAAGTCGAGCGGATCCGTCGCCATGAGGACACGCCGCTGCCGGTTGATCTTGACTATGCTCGCGTGGATGGACTGTCCAACGAGGTGCGGGAGAAGCTTGCCGCTGCACGCCCCGACAATCTGGCGCGGGCAAGCCGTATTCCCGGGGTGACACCGGCGGCCATTTCCCAGCTCCTGATCCACTTGAAGAAGCAGGGCGCGCTTGCGCGCAGCGCGTGAATCGACGGCAGCGGCTGTCGGCCGGGCTGGCGTCGGTCGGCGTGACCCCACCCGGGGACGTCCTCGAGCAGCTTGAAGGGTGGCTCGCGCTGCATGCGCGCTGGTCGCGACGAATGAACCTGACCGGTGCCCGCACGGATGAAGAGCTCATCGATCGTCACCTGGTGGATAGCGCAGCCATCGTCCGCTTGCTGCCTGCGGGTGCGCTGGCAGACGTGGGCAGCGGCGCCGGGCTGCCGGGGTTGGTGGTGGCGATGATCGAACCGCACAGGCCCATGTTCCTGCTCGAGCCCCTCGAGCGCCGCGCCGCGTTCCTGCAGCAGGCGGTGCTGGAGCTCGGGCTCGGGCAGGTACAGGTGGTCGCAGCGCGCAGCGAACAGTGGCAGCCGCCGCAGGTCCTGGCCGGGGTTCTGGCACGAGCGGTTGCGCCCTTGTCGAGGCTCGTGAGTCTATGCGCGCCGCTGCTGGGTCCGGGGACGCCTTTGCTGGCCATGAAGGGTCCTGGCTGGCGTGACGAGTTGCTGTCGCTTGCACCGGGCTGGCGACTGAAAGCGAGCGATCACTATCGCCTTCCAGGTCGTGAATACAAGCACGTTCTGCTCAGGATCGAACAGGAGGAGGGGGTCTGATGGGCCGGATTCTGGCCATCACGAACCAGAAGGGTGGCGTGGGCAAGACCACCAGCAGCGTCAACCTCGCGGCTTCGCTAGCCTGCCAGAGTCGCCGCGTGCTGCTGGTCGATCTCGATCCCCAGGGCAATGCCACCATGGGTTGTGGCGTCGACAAGCAGGCGCTGGACGCCACGGTGTGCGATCTACTGCTGGATCCGCAGCAGTCCCTGGCCGATGTCCGGCAGCGCTGCGAGGATCCGGGTTTCGACGTGCTGCCGGCGAATGCGGACCTGACTGCTGCCGAGGTCGAGCTGCTGGCGGTGGAGGGTCGCGAGTATCGGCTGCGCCGCGTGCTGGAGACGGTCACGGCAGAGTACGACTGGATTCTGATCGACTGTCCGCCGAGTCTGTCCATTCTGACGGTGAATGCCCTCACCGCTGCCCATGGGGTCATCATCCCCATGCAGTGCGAGTACTATGCGCTGGAGGGGCTCAGCGCCCTGCTCGATACGATTGCTGCGGTGCGCGAACGGACCAATCCGGAACTCGAGATCGAGGGCCTTCTGCGGACCATGTACGATCCGCGCAACAGCCTCACGCGCGACGTGTCACGGCAACTCATGCAGCACTTCGGCGAGCGGGTCTATCGGACGGTGATTCCGCGCAACGTGCGGCTTGCCGAGGCGCCGAGTCACGGCATGCCCGTGGTGGTCTACGACCGCATCTCGCGTGGTGCGGTGGCCTATCAGGCGCTGGCCGGGGAACTGATCCGGCGCCATTCCGCATGAACAGAACCGCAGACGGGAACGACAGCATGGTGGCGCGCAAGAGAGGACTTGGCCGTGGGCTCGACGCTCTGCTGGGGGGTAGCCGCCCGGAGACGGACACCCCCGCTGCGATCACGCCGGACCCGGCCGAAGTACAGGAAGACGGCAGTGGCGAACGACTGCAGCGGCTGCCGCTCGAGCAGCTTCGGCGCGGCCGGTTCCAGCCGCGCCGGGAGATGGACCCGGATCGCCTCGAGGAGCTGGCGGCCTCCATCCGCGCCCAGGGCGTGATGCAGCCCATCGTCGCGCGGCCCCTCCCGGGCGGCGACAGCTACGAGATCATCGCTGGCGAACGCCGCTGGCGGGCGGCTCAGCTGGCCGGCCTCGAGCGGATTCCCGTGATCGTCCGGGAGCTCAGTGACGAAGCCGCCATGGCGCTGGGACTGATCGAGAACATCCAGCGCGAGGAACTCACCCCCATCGAGGAGGCGGTGGCGCTGCAACGCCTGGTGGGGGAGTTCGGCATGACTCAGCAGGCGCTGGCAAACACCATCGGCAAGTCGCGCACCACAGTGACCAACATGCTGCGGCTGCTGAAACTCAGCGGCGAGGTGCGGGAACTGCTCGATCGCGGCGACATTGAGATGGGGCATGCCCGGGCCCTGCTGACGCTGGACCCCGCGGATCAGCTCGCCATTGCCCGCGAGGTCGTAGACAAGGGCCTGTCGGTCCGGCAGGCGGAAGCGCTTGCCCGGCGCGCCGCCGAGGGCGGCGCTGCGCCACGGCGAGCGCGCAGTGATGCGGGCCATGACCCCGATACGGCGGCGCTGGAGCGCAAGCTTTCGGATCAGATGGGCGCGCCGGTCAGCATCCGCCATACGGCGCGCGGCAGCGGTCAGCTGGTGATCCGCTACTCGAGTCTCGAAGAGCTCGACGGCATCCTGGCCCACATCAAGTGAGGTCCGGTCGTCCTGAAGTGGCGCCGGGAAGGTGTGAATGATCGCTATGACCTTACCTTTCCTTGCGGCGGGCTGATGCCTTGCCTATAATCCGCGCGCTTTCGATGGGGCCGTACCCCATGCTAGCTCATGTCGCCGGCGTCAGGCCGTGAGCACGGGACGACGCAAGCTGATAGCGGGACTGCCGCTCGAATACCGGTTAGTCGGCTTGCAGGGTGCCGTGCTCGCACTGGTGACGCTGGGGCTGGTTCTGCTGACGGGCCCGCATCAATCATTCCTTGCCGGTGGCTTGTGTGCGCTGGTTCCGAACGCCTGGATGGCGTGGCGGGTGCGGCGGAGGATGGGAACAGATGCCGGCCGGGAGGCTTGGCGTATGCTTTTCGGAGCGTTTGAGAAGCTGGCCTTGACAGTGGGTCTGCTGGCGTTCTCATTACTGCGCTTGGAAGATTTGAGCGCGCCGGCCTTCTTCGCCGGCTTCATCGTCGCCCTGGCGACACATCACGCGGCCCTCGTACTCGATACGGGGGATGGACGAGAGGCCTGAGAGCAGCGCATGGCCAGTGGATTCGAAACCACCACAGACGAGTACATTTCCCACCACCTGGTGAATGCCACGTTCGGGCGCTTTCCCGATGGGCACGAGCGTGCCGGCGAATGGGGTTTCGCAAGCTCCGGCACCGAGGCCGAAGCCATGGGCTTCATGGCGATCCATGTGGACACGCTTGGCTGGTCCATCGGCCTCGCATTGTTCTTCATGTACTTCTTCCGCAGAGTCGCGGTCAGCGCCGCCGAGAATCCTGCGGCCATTCCCACCGGTCTGCGCAACTTCGTCGAGTCCATGATCGACATGATCGACGGATTGGTCAGGAGCGTGTTCAAGCACCCCGACCTCAGCTACGTCGCACCGATGGCGCTGACGATCTTCGTCTGGGTGTTCTTCATGAACTTGATGGATCTGGTTCCCGTCGACCTGATCCCTTACATCGCCCAGTACGGGCTCGGCGTCGAGTACATGAAGATCGTTCCGAGCACCGATCCCAACATCACCATGGGGCTGGCGCTTGCGGTGTTCTCGCTGATCATCTTTTTCAGTATTCGGCAAAAGGGTCTCGGCGGTTTTCTGGCCGAAATTTCTTTCCATCCCTTTGGCAAGTGGCTGCTGCCGTTCAACCTGATGCTGGAGGTGGTCGGACTCCTGGCCA
>REEU01000213.1 GCA_007694905.1 Gammaproteobacteria bacterium
CGTCGTTGTCCAGGCGCGTGTACATGGCGCGTTGGATGGCGGCGGCGGCGCTCATCGCTCGAACCTCTTGACGGCCTTCTCAAGCCGCTCAACCAGCCGGGGCCGCTCTTCCTCAACGGCGGGGACCAGAAACGGCCTCGCGGGCATCCTGCGCGTCCCGTAGTGGATCTTCGGCGCGTACTCCACGTTCGTCCCGATGGTGGCGTTCCGGGTTGCGGCGCTCAGGCGGTTCGGCGCTTCGACGCCGCCCTCATCTGCTCCCGTGGCCTGTGACGAGGCCGACACCACCTGATCCTCGGTGTCGGCGGCGGCGATGGAGTTGCGGAGGCGCCCCGTGTCCACCGCAGCCGTCTCGGTAAGGATCTGCTTGGCCCGAGCTTGGACGGCGACGGCTGACGCGACGATCTCCCGGCCCGCGATCTCATCGGCTTGCCCGCCGATCTCTCGCAGGCGGGCCATTGCCCGCTCCAGACCCTCGATGCTCGTGTCGATCATGGCCCATCCCTACTCAGTCGCCGTGGGTGTGGGTTGCGGCGTCGCCGTCGGTGTGGGATCCAGTATCGCTACCGGCTCCTTGATGCTCCGCACGTCGTACTCCAGGTACCGGCGCCGGTCGCCTATGTCCACCGGTGGCCCCACCGACAGCATATAGGACCCGTCAATCCGCAGGAGCGCCGGGAAGGGGAAGTCGTCGCGCCACCGGAAGCGCAGACGCGCCGACACCTCAAGCTGACGCCCCATCGCCTCGATCCTGTCCCGCGCCGTGAGGTTGATCAGCCGACCCCACCGCGTATCCATCAGGGACCACCCCTCGGAATAGCCGCCCGCCCCGTCGTCGATCCTGACCTGGGCGTAGATGTCGACCCTCCGACGGAAGCCCCCGGCACTCATACCCTCACCCTCTCGTACCGGCTGAGGATGCGGTCCACTTGGCCTAGCGGTTGGATGCCCTCACCGGCCATCGTCTGCGCCAGGTCCTGCCGCTGCTCGTACAGGTCGGCCACGATGATCCGGCAGGCTTGCATCAGGTCAGATCGCCCCGATCCGGCCACGTATCCGGCCACCACATCCACCTCGAAGGCGTGGCCCAGGGGCCAGCGGTAGCCGTCAGTGCGGAGCAGGTAGTATCCCCGCGACACGTAATCCCCTGCGTCCACCTCATCGCCGGAGGAGTCCCGCACCTCCAGCACGTCGTCCGCGCCAATCGGCTGGTGGAGCCACAGTTGGTCCGACCCGTTGGAGTACAGGCGCCAGGTCAACTCCGTGGGCTCCCGGAGGCGCCAACCGACGCGCCCCTCGATGTGTTCGGTCGCTGCATCAATATAACCGGAGATCAGCGTGTCCTCAGCACTGTCCTCCACCCGGAGGTGCGCCTTGGCATCGGCCAGCGTGATCATCCTTCGCTCTCCTGCTCCGCCAGAATGCGGCGGGCCAACTCGGACCGGGGTGCGTCGGGTCCGTACCTCTCCAGATACTCACTCGGGGACGTGACGAGCGGCCACTCCAGCGCCTCCGGCACAGCGGGACCCGCCTCGGCCTTGTTCTCGTACCGCGCCGCTCGGGCCTTGGCTTCGAGATATTTCACGATCACCCCCAGGTTAGCGGGTTGCCGGGTGGCCTATCTGAGCGCCACCCGGCTCCCGTCATGGTTCAGGTTGCGGTCAGGACGCCGTCGGGGTCGGGGTCGCAGTCTCCGTGAAGGAGAAGGCAAAGTCCCGCTTCACCGCGAACGCGAGGCGCTGCTCGGCCCGGAGCGTCCGCAGGTTCTTCTCGAAGTCGTCGTTGACGTACCCGACAGCGAGACGGACCATGTTGCGGTCGTAGACGGTGGCGCCCCGGGTGAAGTCGCCCATCAGGATGCGGCGGACTCCGTCCTCGTTCTCCAGGCTGTCCACCTCGACCACCGGCAGGCTCCAGATCCGGGGACCGGCTACGGTCTGGATCACGGCCCACACGTACCGATCGTCCGACCCCTTCTCCAGCTCAATCTCTTCCCAGTCCAGCGGGTGGATGGCCAGAGCCGTGGGGATCACGCGGTTGACGCGCAGGTCGGTACGCATCCGGCGCACGGTGTCGATCAGGGTGTCGTCCTGCTGCGCCCGGTCGAACTCAGGGACGCCGACCTCGAAGATGCCTTCCAGTTCCCCGTCGTCACCGGAGCCCCAGAGAAGCTGACGCTCGGTCTCGACCCGGATGTCCAGGTCCATCTCGCCGTTGATGATCTGCACGAGACGGGCGGCGTCGTCGATGTCCTGCTCCGCGATCTTCGACAGGACCGGGATGGTCTGCACCGGCGTGGTTGCCGGAGCGAACTCCACCGAGAGATAGCCCTTTGCCGCGCCACGTCCGTCCTGCGCGGCGGCGCCCCGGTTGGTGGCCGAGTGCCGCACGTAGTGGACGGTGTCGCTGGTGGTCGGCAGGCTCCCGAAGAGCTGCCGCAGGTTCAGAATCTCCTGCTCCTCGAAGCGCACGACCTCGGGGTCCCGGTCGAACGGGATGATCGCGTCGGTGCCGAGGACCGGAATGGCGTTGGTCTTGGCTTCCATGAAGCGGGTCGCAGCCTCGCCCTTGAGGCCCACGGGGCGCCCGTTCAGGTTGCTCACGTCGACCTTGCCGGACCATCCCTGCTTCCCGTTGGCCTTGTAGGTCTGGAACTCCTGCGACGCCACGAAGAGCTCGCCGGGGGTCGCCCGGATCACGGACTGCTCGGCCTTGGCCTCCCGCTCGTCGCGGGGAAGGGGGACGTGCCCCATGCGCTTGCCGTTGGCCGCGAGGCCGCTGATGCGCTCATACTGCTCGACCGCAGCCTGAAGCGTCTCGGCCTCCTTGGCCTTGGCGTCAAGCTCTTCGCCTCGGTTCTGCGGGATCGGCCCCGCCTCCATCTCCTTCTGTCCGGCCTCCAGCTCGCGGTAGAGCGCGGCCAGATCCCGGCGCTTCTGCTCAATGCTCATTGTGTCTCCTGTTGCGTGGGTTCTCTGGTGCGATGCTCAGTCCGCGTGTCGGTGCGCCGGTGCGCGAGCGACGAGGCGGTCGAGTCGAAGCGATAGGAGCCGATGCTGCAGCTCCTCCTGCTTCTCGGGCGCGAGTCGCATCACCTCGGGCTCTGCGTTGGCCGGTGGCTCTGCGAGTGCGCGGATTCGGTCCTTCTGCTCGTCCGTCATGGCCTCTACGATCCGGCAGACGGCGAGGAACTGGCCCTCGGTGGGCGTGGACTTGACGGATGCGAGGTCCACCAGTGCGTCGGGATTCATTCCCCACGTCACGGCGCTGACTTCCATGAGCGCGACTTCCTTCAGGTGGCGGACACCCTCGTCGTCCATCTCTGGGTTGACCGCCCGGTATCCGATGGACAAGCCTTCCACCATCCCGTCGCGGAGGAGCGCCATGTAATCGTCACCGGCCTGGGTGCGGGCCACCTTCACCCGGATCCAGAGACCGCCGTCCCGCTCCTCCATGTCGGTGATCCGCCCCAGCGTGTGCTGAGTGACGGAGTGCGACGGATTCACGGACGGCGAATGCTGATCGAGGAAGGGGAGCACCCGGCCCGATGCCTTCCAGTGGTCGATGGTGCGACGGAAGGCGCCCGGCTGGATCACGTCGCCGCCCAGGTCGAGCGAGTACGCTGCCGCCAGCCCCTCGAAGGTCCGCTCTTCTTCCGAGACGGCCTTGGCCTCAAAGCCCACCCGGATGGTCTTGTGCTCTGTCATGTTCAGTCCTCGTCCCAGGTGCGTTCGATGGCGTAGGTCAGGGTGCAGCGGCAGTTAGGTGCCTGGGGGTACTGGATGGCGCCGAGGTCCGGGGAGTCGAAGTCGTCGTCGAGCCCCACGGTCGTGCCGTCCATGAGCAGGTGGTCATCCCGGGTTCGGTCGTCCTGAGTCGCCAGCCACGTCTTGCGGACCACCGAACCCGTCTCGGACGCGTAAACGCTCAGGGCCTCCTTCTGCGCCCCGTTCACCGTCGTGGTGGCCTCGGTCCTGGCGATCAGCGTTGCCCGAGACTCAGCGAACGCGCCCGACTGCTGGATGCGCTCCGCGATCTCGGGGATGCCCTCGCCTTCCAGGAGCCCGTCAGCCAAGCTCCGGCGGATGGCTTCCTTGGTCGTGTCGCTGACTGCGGTGACCATCTCGGCGGCGTGTTCCTCGGCCCACCGGGCCACCCCGGGGGTGACGAGGTCGAACGAGATTCCCATGCGGTCGGCCAGCCTGCGGGCTCCGCGCTCGGCCACCTGCCCGATGGCGGGCGCGAGTGAGGCCATCCAGGCGGTGCCCCGGAGCTGGTCGTATTCGCGGTTCAGCATGGCCATGATCCGGCGCACTCGCTGCTCTTCCGACTCCTTGACCGACTTCGCCTCATCCAGCAGCCCCAACACGAAGTCGAGGTCGGCCTGGAGTTCGTTCTTCGCCGCCTGCTCGACGATGGGCTCGAGCGCCCGGGCGAACTCGTCGAACTCAAGCCACGCCTTGTATCGCGTCTCGTCCCTCGCCTTGGCTTCCGGCGTCGCGCCCCGGCTCATGGTCTGCGGGGGCGTCTCGGGCTCTGTGGGTGACCGGCTGGTGCCGTAGTCCGCACCGCGCACGACGTCATGCTCAGGTTTGCCGGTCGGCTCATGCCCGGCCATCCGGCGCCGTTCGTTGACGCTGAGGTCGTCACCCATCCGGCGGGCGATCCGCGAGGCGCGGTCCTGGTCTTCCTTCAGGACACCAATGGCTGATGTGTCAAACTCGATGGTCAGGCCGGCGTCACGGTCGCGGGGCTCCAGTAGCTGACGGCCCAGGGTCCGGTGCCAGAAGTTCCAGACCGGCATCGCGGAGTCTTCGTAGGCCAGACGCCGCGCCGTCTCCATGTGGGACCACGGGGCGTTCTCCAGGCCGACCAGGAAGCCGATGACCTCGGGGCGCAGGGAGAACGCAGCGCAACACGCCGCCTCCACTTCCCGCCATAGGTCACCGAACTTGATGTCGTCGAGCGACATGGACGTGCGCTCATAGCGGAGCCCGCCTTCCAGTAGCCCAGCCCGTCCTGAGTTGGTCCGGCTGTACTGGCTGTTGACCTCCTGCTTGACCCTCGCGAACTCATCGTCGCCAAGCCGCTCCGCGCCCTCGGGCCTCACGAAGAAGCCGGAGGGGACGGCAGCGTTGCGGATCAGTGCCTTGACCCGCGTGTTGAGGTCGCCCGCGATGCCGAGCATCCCCAGCACCGCATCCGTGGGGCTCAGGGTCTCGTATCGCTGGTACGGGTGCGGGCTGCGGAAGTAGACCACGTCCCCCCACCCGTAGTCCCTGGAGTGGCCGGAGTGCTGCACCCGGAAGTGCCCGTAGAGCCTCGGGATCCCGTCGTCCGTCTCGCCCGGGTGGACCGTGAACTCGTCGGCGTTGTAGGCGCGAACGATGCGGACCCGGCCCGCGTTGTCGCGGTGCTTCGTCCACAGCGCCTGCCCGTCGATGTCAACCAGCATCTGGGTGACCGTCGCAATCTCGACCCAGTCCTCGTCCGGGTTCGGCTCCCGGAAGAGTGCATCCAGTTCGTGATCGATGTGCTCCGGCTCTCCTTCCTCGTCTTCCCTGGCCACGTAGGGCGGGGCCTCGACCAGCTTGGTGGCGCGGTAGCGGAGGATGGACCACAGCACGTAGCTGGCCATCATGACCCGGCGCATACCCTCGCTCGACAGGTCGGTCAGCGGCTCGTCTGCGGTGTGCGGCCAGAAGTCCACGGTGGAGCTTCCGCCGGTCCACTGCGGCAGCGCCTCGGACTTCACCTCCGGTGCCTCGGGCGTCACCTCGGGCCAGACCCAGTCGCGGACCACGTCCTTGATGCCCATCACGCGCTCACAGTGCCCGTAGCCCGGGCTCTGGGGTCTTGCGGATCATGGGCGCGGCCCCGTACCTCACCGCATCCCAGACGTGATCGTAGCCCGGCTTGAGCACCGGGAGCGGGTCGCCCGTCTGCCGGTCGGTCTTGTACGACCAGAGTCGTGCCTCTTCCGATGCCCTGCGGCACCTCGGATGGATCACGATGCGGTCGTGGGAGCGGAGCCACGTCACGCCCTCCTCGACGGAGCCCGCCCACTTCGGTGCGGCGATCACGTCGAGGTTGGCCTCGGTCTGCATATACCGGATCGTCTCCGGCCTCGACCCGTCCGAGCGGATCCGGTAGTCCTCGGCCCCAGGTACCTGACGGAAGAGGTCCCCAAGGTTCTGGAGTTCCACGCCGACGCCGCCCGCCTCGTACTCGATCCAGAGGCATCCGTCGGCCAGCCAGAAGCGCACCAGCACCGTGGGATCCTGGCTGAATCCCCAGTCGGCGCCGAAGTACGGGCCGTCCCAGGTCTTCGCTGGCGTGAAGTCCTCGACGACCCACTTGTCCACCAGGACCTGCGCGTCCGAGCGGGTCCACGGCTCCCCGCCCCAAACGTGGGCGTAGGCTTCCGGGTCCCTGCGCTTGGCCTCCTCGGCCTCCTCGCGAAGCACCGCCGGAAGCCACGGGTTGTCCCTGTAGCCCATCTTGATGACCAGCGCCCGGTGGGGATCCTGCACCACGAATCGCTGGTACGTCGGGTCCGTCTCCTGCGCCGGGTTGAAGCTGACCCAGATCTCCGAACCAGGCTTGCGGATCGTGGGAATCAGAACCCGCCAGGACTCCGCAGATACCGCCTCGGCTTCCTCGATCCATGCCACGTCCACGGCCTCGGTGGACTTGATCTCCTGCGGGTTGTGCCGTAGGCCCTTGAAGATGAACTCCGAGCCGTTCGTCCCGTGAACGATGGTCGAGCGTTGTACGTCCCATGCCCCACCCAACCCCATCGCGCTGATCTGGTCCGAGAGCAGCCGATGCACGGAATCCCGCACGGACGACTGGTACTCCCGTCCGCACAGGATTCGGAGCGGCGACTGACTCGCCAGGAGGATCAGGGTACGCGCTATGCTCCACGACTTGGCCGACCCCCGGCCCCCGTAGAGCACCCGGTAGCGGTACGTGCCCAGCGGGGCCGAAGCGAAGCGGTAGAGCTTCCGAGGTAGGGCGACTTGCACGGATCACTCGTCGTCCTCGTCCGGGGCGACGAACACCACCGACACCTGGGGCTGGAGCGGCTGGCCGTCGGCCCCGGTGTGCTCCCGACGCTGGGTGTCAGCCCACCCGTGGTTCTTCAAGGCGAAGATGGCGCCCCCGGCACCGGGCTGGTTGAGTCGCGCCTCGTACTGGGACTCCACGATGGCCTTGGCCCTGTTTACCGAGTAGGAAAACCCCTCGTAGTCCGCGTAGTCGTAGAGACTCAGGCGCGACGAAAACCCCAGGTGGAGCGCCATCCCGGTGTACGTGACGGGCTCACCTCGGTCCCGCTGTTGCGCCACGTACTCGTCGACCAGCCGGTCAAACTCCTCGGGGCTCTGCACGATCCTGGGGCGTCCCGACATTGGCACCTCGCCGGTGGGTGGGGGTTCTCAGGGCAAACATGGCCGGAACCGCCCCAGGTATCAAGTCCTACCACTTCGTGGCAGTTTCGTGTGCAATCTCACCCACCGAACCACCCGTGCGTCTTGTCCCCGGCCCACTTCACGATCC
>REEU01000293.1 GCA_007694905.1 Gammaproteobacteria bacterium
AACGCGGTGGAAAGGAGCGGATCCAGGCCCGCATACGCGCATTCAACCCCGAGGCGGCGTAGAAGCGCGAGCCTCGCAAACCGGGTCGATCGGCCTACGCCTGACAGCGTTTTTCCCGGCCCGCCACACTGGCCTTGTTTGGCTGAAACCACCCAGGGGCATCCGGGGGGAGTGTCCATTATGCGCGCGACTGTCGACCGTGGCGCTCGCTGACCACGGGTGCCCCCCCGCTCGATCGGGGCGTGGATGGATCGCGCGCTCTGTCGTACCCGGTGAGATCCCGTGAGGCCCTGCGGTGACGATTCCTGTGGGTCACTCGCGATGAGGCGGCATTGCGGCGACGAGGGTTCTGTTGCAATCTTCCCGGGAGGCTGAGTCTCGCCAGCGTACAGTGTAAATGTCTGGCGCGTGTGGGCGGGTTCTGGATTAGTATCGTGCAACTGCGGGAGTAAGCCATGCGCCTGGGATTCAGCACCGTCGTGCAGGTGCTGTTCATCACCATGATGATCATCACCGTGACGGTGGTTGCCGCCTCGGGATACAACCATGCGCGTTCCGGCGTGGTGGATGTGGGTACGCAGGTCATTGACGGCGTGCAGGAAGAGGCGCGGCAGCGTCTCGTCGAGCGATATGCGGAGGTCGGCGACAGTCTGGCTCTTCTGGCCGTGGCGCTTTCGGGGATGGATCTCGACGAGCATCGGGACCGGATCCTGCGCAGCCTCTGGGAGCTGACCCAGCAGTCGTCGCTGCATCAGGCTGCTTTCATCGCCGATCTCGAGGGGCGTTTCCTCGAGGCCCGGTCACTGCCAAACCCGGCCACCCGGTTCGTGCTGACTCAAGACAGCGAGCAGGTGGAAGAGTGGATCTACCGGGATCCGGACTTCGCTGCGATGGCAAGCCTGCAGAAGCCGGCTACCGACCGCCCCCTGGCAATCCAGCGGCTGTCCTCAGAAATGGATACGGTGAATGCCGGTTTCAGCGGAGTCCACCCACTCAGTCTTTCGGGGGAACCCGGGGTCACCGTGTCGCGGTCCTTTGCAGGGCCGAACGGTGTCGTGGCCGGAGTGATTGGTGTTGAGATCCCCCTGGCGGGATTGGATACACTGCTTTCGGCCTACTCCTTCGGCGAGGGTTCGACGCTGCTGATCATCAACGCCGCGGACAAGGTGATTGCGCATCCTCTCGGGCAGGTCCCGGGGAGAGTCGGGCGCGATCCGGGTGAGTTGCCGCAGGTCACGGAGTTGAGGCAGCGGTGGATCGGGCAGGCTTGGGCGCAGATGCGCATGCAGGAGGCGGATGCTCAGGGAAACTCCAGGGTTGTCCTGCTGGATCTCGAGCCCGGCCAGTATCTCGTGCAGAAAAAGCGGCTGACCGAGCATTTGGACGAGGACTGGTACCTCTTCCTGATGGTTCCGGATCACGTGGTGCTGGCGGGAGTCAGCCGCGGTTTGCACACCTCGGTCACGCTGGCCCTGATCATGATGATCGTTGCGGCCTATGTCATCTTCGTCACCGCCGGACAGCTGACCCGCCCGCTCCGGCAGATGGTGGACAATGCCCGGCTTCTGGAGCAGCTGCGCTTCGGTGAACTCAAGCCGGTTGAGGCGCACTTCAACGAGTTCAGAACGCTCGACCGGTCGCTGAGCCAGATGGCCGCCAGTCTGATGGCGTTCAAGCGATATGTGCCCACAGCGCTACTGCAGCGGCTGCTTTCGGAGAAGCAAGACGCAACCCTGGGAGCGGAGTCCCGGCCTCTCGTGCTGCTGAACACGGGGATCAACCGTTTCACGAAGGTCGGTGCCCAAATGGGGGCGGAGGAGCAGGCGGACTACCTGACTCGCTACCAGGGCGAGATCTTTGAGGCCGTCCATCGCAACGGTGGCTCCATCGACAAGTTCATCGACGACCGCGTGATCGCATTCTGGGGCGCCCCTGACGCAGCCTCGAACGATGTCTACCGCGCCTGTGCGGCCGCCCTGGAATGCCAGGCGGCGATCCATCAACTCAGCCAGACGTTGCGTTGGGAGAACCACCCGGCCATGGGGGTAAGGATCGGTCTGCATCGCGACGTCTGCATGGTGGGCAACTTCGGATCCGAGGACCGTATGTTCTACTCGGTGGTTGGGGGCGCGGTATCGGTGAACTTCTGGTTGAGCAACCTGAACAAGCGCTACGGCACAACGATTCTGGCCAGTCATGCGATCCGTGAGGACACCGCCCGGGACTTCATCTGGCGATGGGTTGATCGGGTAGGGATGTTTGACCGCGACGGTATCTTGGACGTGCACGAACTATGTGGGTATGCAGACGACACGGCACTCATCGCCCGGCGCGACTATATCTCAAGGTACGAGGCCGCGTTGGCACTCAGGTTCGTGGAGCAGGATTCCGACGCCGCGCTGGATCGGTTTTATACGCTTCAGGAGCAGTATCCCGACGATGTCGCGGTCGCCTGGCAGATCGACTGCATCCGCAAGGCGGGGGAGGGTGGTGAAGCATGAGTTATTTCGACCAGGACAAGATGGTTGAAGAGGCGCTCGAGCGCTTCGATCACATCCATTCCCTTCACCTTGAGGGTGCGGCCGCGCTGGCACAGCGGCTGAACTTCTTATACCGCGTCACGTTCCTGGGGCTGGCGCTGGTGCTCGGCGCCCTGTTTTTCCTGGTGATCGTGATCTCCGCCCAGATGAGTAACATGAACCGGGTGATCTCGGTGCTGAACGACCACGTCGGAGAGATCAACCAGGACATGAACCGAATGCTGGGCACGGTTGCCCGGCTGGATACGAACATGCGGGGAATGGAGGGGATCGTGCGTCGGATGGACGATATCAACGGCAGTGTTGGCACTATCGCCGGGGACATGGTCGAGATCCACGAGTATATGACCGCTCTGGACCAGGACGTCGGACGGCTTTCCCATCATGTTGGTGGCATGCGCGAGTCGTTCCGCGTGATGGACGGCAACATGGGCATGCTGGCCCATGACGTTCAGCACATGTCACGACCGATGCGCCTGTTCAACCAGTTCAACCCCTTCTGGTAGGTATCCCATGGGCCCAGGGCATAGCCTCGACACGATCGTCCGTCACCTGCAGAAGATCGAGGACGACATCCGGCAGAAGCAGGTGGCCGATGCAGAACATGTGCATCGTACCAATCGGTTCACTCAGACCATGGTCGCGGGATTGGCGCTGGTCGCCCTGCTCAACCTCTATTTCGTCGGCGAACTTGCCCACGAAATCGAAGTGCTGATCCGCAACATGGATCGCAGCGTCGTGCATCTCGAGGAGATGGGCGATCGGATGACCGGAATGCAGGTCCATGTCCAACGGATCGGCGATAGTGCCGGCAGGCTGCCGATCGTGGTCGACCAGATGGGGTCGATTGGCGCCGGCATGCAGGGAGTCGAGGAGGACCTCGGTGGCGTCCGCGGGCGCATGGAGCGCATGCGCGACCATGTCGCCGTTCTGGACCAGGACGTGGAGCTGATGACCGGCATGTTTCGCGAGGTGAATGGAAAGCTTGTGCATATCCGCCACAACATGAGGCAGATGTCCAACGTCGTGCCGTGAGGGTGGCAGGCGTCCATTGGCCTCTCTGGTGGCCTTTCGTACGAGGTTCATGGAACGTTCGGATCGCGGCCCCGGTGCTCTCGCTACTGCTGCTGCTCGGGCGGGCAGGGACCACGCATCAGTCGAAGCTCCCGCCTTGAGCGCCCATACCCCGCCCGCGGCCCGTACGGCCCAGCATCAGGTTTCGCGTGTTCAAAATCTCGCGAGCCTGGTCGGTGATGCCGGTGACCAGGGCGGGGGACATCAGTTCAGTCTCATATAGTTGTGCCGTCGCTGGCAGTACTTCCGCAAGCGACGTGAGCAGGCTGTCCAGATCCTCCTGGGACATCCGGTCGACCTCCCGGCAGGCCAAAGCGAGTTCGGTGGTGAGTTTTTCCGTATCGTCCTCGATTATCAGGTCCGCCATGCGCCCGGAGCAGGCGATGATGCGGTGAAAAGTCGTATCGTTGCCGCTCAGACCGGCTGGGCAATCGCCGTGTGCGCAGCCCGCTGCAGTCGCCATCTTCTGCGGCAACTGCCAGGCCTGCATCAGCCACGCGCCCGCCTCGCCGTGATCGGTCTCCAGGTATTCGCGTTCGCGGCGGAGGAGGTCGTCATGATCCCGGGCTCCGTCGAGGATCGGGGGGTATTCGTCCGGCAGTGCGGCGTTCAGGGCGAGGATGCCGATGTCCTGAAGCAGGGCGGCTAAGGCGAGTTCCTCTCCGTCTCTGCGGTTCATCCGGGCGCCGATCAGGCGGGCGCCACAGCTTGCGATCAAGGCTCGGCGCCAGGCGAGCTTGACCCCCTGTTCCGAGGTCAAACCCTTGCCCAGCGTGCGGGACAGCGAAAAGCTCAGCGCTAGGTTCATGGTCGCGTCCAGTCCCACCACCACGATCGCCTGGCGAAGATTCTCCGTGGGGCGGGGCCAGTTGAAAAGGGCCGAGTTGCTGGCCCGTACCACCCGGCTCGCGAGCGCGGGATCCTGGGACAGGAGCCGCGCCAGCGAACCCAGATCCAGGTTGGGTTCGCTAGCCATCTCCACGATGCGCATCGCGATGCCTGGCGGGGTCGGCAGGTTGGGACAGAATTTCAATGCAGTTTTGACGCGGGCGCTCAGCACTCCATGTCCTCCTCTGTTCTCGGCACGGCAGGCGCATCATGCCGGACCCCATCAATCGGGTCACGACCGTTCACTGTCCCCAGAAGCATTGTGTTGGCGGAAACGGTCAGAACCCATATCGTTGTGCAGGTCGCCAAAAAGCCGTGAGCCGTCGGTCATCGGGTACGAATACCGAACCGCCGTCGCATGTATGGCGGATATCTGAGCGGCGCCTGGATCAAGGGTTCCGAGTTGATCGAAAAGATCCTTGACGCCGATAGAAAAGGTCGCTCCGAACCGCTGAGCCTGTTGCTCTTTGCGAAGGAGTGGGGATGCTGTCAGACCTTGAATTGCCCCACCTTCTCCTGCAGGTCCGCAGCGAGCCGAGCCAACTCCTGGCTCGCCCCGCTGATCTGCGCGGAACCGCGTGCCGTTTCATCGATCGATTGGCCAATGTTCGCGACGTTGCGATTGATTTCCTCGGCTACGGCCGACTGTTCTTCGGCGGCACTGGCGATCTGCGTATTCATGTCGCTGATGTTCCTGACCGCGACGGTGATCGCCTCGAGCGACTCTCCTGCCTTGCCGGCCTGCTCCACGCTGTCCTTCGCCTGTAACCGGCCCTTTTCCATCGCTTCCACGGCTTTGCCCGCATTCCCCTGCAGCCCCTCGATCATCCGCTGGATCTCCTGCGTCGAAGTCTGCGTGCGCGAGGCCAGCGTACGCACTTCGTCCGCCACCACCGCGAAGCCACGACCTTGCTCGCCCGCCCGCGCCGCCTCGATCGCGGCATTGAGTGCGAGCAGATTGGTCTGTTCGGCAATGCCGCGGATCACATCCAGCACCGTACCGATTTCCTCGCTGTGCGAGGACAAACGCTGGATGACCCCTGCCGCGTCCTCGACCTCGGCAGCCAGCGACTGAATCGAATCGATGCTCAGGCTCACTACATCTCTCCCGGCGGCAGCCTGGTCGTCGGTTTGCTGCGCTGAGCGGGCAGCTTCGTTCGCACTGCGCGCAACATCTTGGACGGTGGCCGTCATCTCGTTCATCGCCGTGGCCACCTGGTCGGTTTCCGACTGCTGACGACCGATCTCCCGTGTGCTCTGTTCACTGCTCGCAGAAAGCTCCTCGGCGGCCGCGGCCAATTGCGCCGCCGCGCTGGCCAACTGCCTAACCAGCGCCTGAATACGCTCTGCGAAACGATTGAAAGCGGCGGCCAGACGCGCCAACTCGTCGGTACCCGGCACGTCCAGACGCCGCGTCAGATCGCCCTCGCCCTCTGCGATGTCGTTCAGCGCTAGCGTGGTCCGCGCGATCGGCCGCGCGATTAGCCGTGCCGAGAACACCACCACCGCAGCCATCGCAGCCAGTGCCAGTGCAAAAAGAACCGCGACTAGCCCAAGCAGAGCGCGCGACGTCTCCATGAGCGTTGCAGTCGGCATCGACATGGCAAACGACCAGCCCGGAGTGCCGTCGATCGCGCGATAGGTCACGCTCATAGGTCGCCCACCGTTGTCGGTGTACGTTCCCATCCCGCTCGCACCCGAAACCATCTCCCGAGCCACCTGGGCTAGACCGACATAACCCTCTGCGTCCGATTGCAGTGCATTCAGGTTCAGGCGCTTTGCCGGATCCGGGTGCGCGATGACGGTGCCATCGGCTGTCATAATCCATCCGAAGGCCCCTCCGGTCTGCAACGCGGCCTCATCGGCGATCACGCTGAGCATGTCAAGGGTCACGGTAGCCAGCACCAAGCCTACCGTCTGATTCCCGCGGTCTCGAACCGCGTGGGCCATCACCGCGATCGGGTTCCCCGTGCTGCGGGACAGCACCGGGTCGCTGACCACGCTCTCTGCGGTCCCGTCGACGACGATCTGCCGGAAATACCCGCGATCCGCAAGATTGGCCCGGTGCGCATTGTGGTAGTACGCCTCCCCGTCGACGTCCGCAAACAACACGACTTCGTGGGCGTCGTCCTTGAAACGACCGTAACGCTGCATGAAGGCCGCGATCATGTCCGCGTCCCCGGAGGCCAATTCCGGTACGCGTGCCAGCGTCGCCACGGTGTTGCGATGCGACTGGACCCACCAGGCTACCTGCTGCGAGCCGCCCGCCGTGAGCTGCTCGCTAGAGGCATGGATCATCGGCACGACGCGGCCGTGGATCTGCATCACGAGGATCAGCGCCATGCCGAGCAGCAACAGAGCGAGTGGAACGCCGGTCAATACCAGAAGCTTGGGCGTGATGTTGAGAGAGCTTAGAGACCACCGCCGCATCGTTTTGATCATCCGCAGGATATTAGCCCAGGAGTATAGGCAGCACGAGAGCGATGTTTCCAGGACTGCCTGTCCGACCACTGGTCAATACGAGGCGGATCAAGGGCCGTGTATGCCCAGCCGGGTCTGCCGTTGGGTTATGGCCTCGCCTTGCGGGTGCGCGGCCCCGGTGCTACTTGAGCCAGGCGATATCCATGCACCAGATTATTCACCGTATAATTTGCGGCGAATAGGACGGCCATTCTCCGCAAGACAGCCAGCCTCACGAGATTGGGTGCGAATCGGCGTCGTAATGGGTGTCACCCGGAATTGGGTGTAAATGGGTCTAGTATTGGCTTGTGCTAAAAACGGGCACTCCCCAGATCACCTCGGAGATCCGGAGCCGCATCGCCAGGATCGACGAGTTCAAAGGCGCCTGGCGCGCCTTGGGTACCCTCGCGCCCGACCGCTTGGCGAGTGGATGTCGTGAACGCCAGGTCCGTTTGCGTTCGGGTAGGTGGACTGCCCAAAGGCGCTGAGCAGCTCCATACCGGAACGCGAGGTCTCGATCGTGATCAAAGGAATGCGGTGGCTCGTTTTTCCGCCCGATTCGCCGAGCATCGGGTACTGGAACAGGAATTG
>REEU01000294.1 GCA_007694905.1 Gammaproteobacteria bacterium
CGCGGAGGCGGGCGCACCCTGAGGGCCCCGAAGGGCGGGCGTTTGCCGGCGCATTACCGCAGCCAAGCTCACAGCTATGCGAACTTCGGACTCAGGACACTAGCTTTGATTGCCCTGTTCCGGAACTCAGTCGGCGTGGTGGAATCTACCGGGCGTCCCGCACCCTGCCTGAGCACGACGTCTCCTGCGGGCCCGCTCGGTGAGCCTGTCCCCGCGGCGGCCGGCAGCGCAGAGCCGCTGCGATCACGTTCCTGTTCATACACGGGTGCACCTTTGCGAACCTGAGGTCTTGCCATGGCGCCTTCTGCTGCTGTTCGACGCTTGCCCCTCATCCTGGTCTGCGCGTTGTTTGCCGGCTGCGGCGGGCCCGTGGAACGCAGCATCGGAGCCGAGGGATCCATGCCTGTCGAGGAGGATCTCGGCACGGCGATCTTCGCCGCGGGCTGTTTCTGGTGCGTCGAAGAGGCATTCGATGCGGTCGCGGGCGTCGTCGAGACCGAATCGGGTTACATCGGCGGTCATGTAGCCAATCCGACTTACCGCCAGGTCACCGCAGGTGGCACAGGTCATACGGAGGCTGTGCGCGTCCGCTTCGATCCGGAGCAAGTCAGCTACGAGGAGTTGCTGCACGTCTTCTGGCGCAATACGGACCCTACCGATGCGGGTGGGCAGTTCTGCGATCGTGGGAGCTCCTACCGGGCGGGGATCTTCTATCTCGATGCCGACCAGGAGCGTCTGGCGCGTGCGTCCAGGCGGGCGCTCGAGGAGAACCCGGAGGCCCCGACGCCCATCGTCACCGAAGTCACCGCCGCGAGTACGTTCTATGTGGCGGAGGATTTCCACCAGGGTTACTACCGGCGCAATCCGCTGCGCTACCGTTACTACAAGAGCGCCTGCGGGCGGGAGGCCCGCCTCGAGCAGCTCTGGGGTCCCGCTGGCTGAGCGATCGCGCAGGGCGGCGCGCACGCGCGTGATCCGCACACGGCGGCCGGCCTGATGATGCCACGCTGACGCCATTGCAGTTCTGCGCTACGCTCGGGCCTGAGAGGTCGTCGCCGGTCATCCGCGACCGGTGCTCCAAGTTCATCATTCAGCGTCAGCTTCACCCGCGGCGTACGGGTGGGGTTGCGAGGGGAGTCACGCATGGCAGAGACCCAGGCGGAGGGCATTCGAGCGACTCCGATCCAGCGCAGCAGCATCTGGATCTACGGCAGTCTCGGTTTTCCTCTGGCGCTGATCGGCTATCCGCTCGGCGTCTGGCTGCCGCGGGCGTACAGCACGGACATCGGCGTGGATCTGTCGATGATCGGGTTGATCATCGCCGCCGCGGCCTTGTTCGATGCCTTCACCGATCCCGTGATCGGCTACAGCAGCGATCGCTACCGAACCCGGTTCGGTCGCCGCAAGACCTGGCTTGCCGCCGGTATACCACTGCTGGCACTGGCGTTCTGGATGCTGCTGAACCCGCCGATGACCAGCGGCGTCGCGTATCTCGCGTTCTGGTATCTGTTCCTGCGTGTCGGCAGCACCCTGGTCACGATTCCCTACGCAGCCTGGGGCGCCGAAATGTCTCCGGACTACCACGTCCGGACCCAGGTCAGCTCGGCCCGGGAGAAATTCGTGCTGCTGGGTCTCATCGGCGCTGCGCTGGTTCCGTTCGCGATGGAGCAGTGGCGCCAGGGTTCGGTACCGGCAGTGGAGGTGCTGAACGCGTTCGGGCTGCTGATCGTGATCATCCTGCCCGTCGTGGCGGTGCTGGTCCTGAACCGGGTACCCGAGCCGAAGCGGATGCCCGGCGAAGGCAGCGTGAACATCTTCCGCTCCCTCAAGCTCATGTGGAAGAACGGGATGTTTCGCCGGGTGCTGCTGATTGAGGTGCTGGTCACGGGCGGTGAGAGCTTCCGCAACACGCTGTCGCTGTTCTTCATGCAGGACGTGATCGGCATCCGTCTCGCCGGCACCTACTACGCGCTCTACTTCGCCATGGGTCTGGCAGCGATTCCGGTCTGGGACTGGATCGCGAAACGCCTGGGCAAACACCGCTCCCTGGCGGTGGCCATGGTGGTGGTGAGCATCACCAACATCGCCATGTTCACGCTCAGCAAAGGCCAGACCACCGAGTTCCTGCTGCTGTTCATGATCAAGGGCTTCTGCTTCGGCGCCTTCTCCTACCTGCCGCGGGCCATGCTGGCAGACGTGGTGGACCTGGACACGGCCCGTTCCGGTGACAACCGGGCCGGCAGCTACTTCGCCGGACACGGCTTCATGACCAAGTGCGCGTACTCCCTCGGTGGCGTGTCCCTGCCGCTGCTGGCACTGGTGGGCTACTCCACCGCCGTCGGTGCCGAGCACACGGACCTGCAGCTGCTCTGGCTCGGCTTCCTGTATGCCATCGTCCCGACCATCTCCTTCGTGTTCGCCTTCTGGCTGACCTGGACCTGGCCGCTGACGTCCGATCGCCACGCCCGCCTGCGCGGCATGCTCGATCGCAAGGCCGCCCGCATCGCGCGCCGCGCCGACGGCAGCCGCGGCACGACGCTGCTGCCATGAAGCTCTACGACGTCGAGCAGGCACCGAATCCGCGTCGCGTACGCATCTTCCTGGCGGAAAAAGGCATCGCGTTGGAAGGCGGGATGATCGAGCGCATCGAGGTGAACATGGCCCGCGGCGAACACCGCGACGACTCCGCGCTGGCGCGCAATCCCATGGGGCAGATTCCGGTGCTGGAGCTCGACGACGGCACTTGCATAAGCGAATCGGTGGCCATCTGCCGCTACTTCGAGGCGGTGCAGCCGGAGCCGCCGTTGTTCGGCGACACGCCGGTGGCGCAGGCCGAGGTGGAAATGTGGAATCGCCGCGTAGAACTGGGTTTACTGAGCCAGGTTGGCGTCGCCTGGCGCAACGGTCCCATCGTGGCGCGCATGGCGCCGGGTCGCTTCCGTCAGAACGAAGCCGCGAAGGAGGATGCGGAGGCCGGCGCACGGCGCTTCTACCGCCGTCTGGACGGCTGGTTGGCGGAGTCGCCGTTCATTGCCGGCGAGGGCTACTCCATCGCCGACATCACCACGCTGTGCACCATCGACTTCGCCACTGCCCTTGTGGAGCTCGCGCCGCCAGCGGATCTGACCCACCTTGCACGCTGGCATGCGGACGTCTCAGGACGTCCGAGCGCGCAAGCTTAGCGCCGCTTGCCCCGAGGCCGAACGCCCCGGGTCAGGAACTGCCGATGGCACCCTCCTCGAGCAGCGCCTTGATCTCCACCTCAGTCAGTCCTGCAGCCTCGAGCACGCTGCGGGTGTGTTCGCCGATGCGCGGCGCCGGGCCCCGTGGGCCCACGTCTGCGGTCCGGAAGCGCATGGGCACAGCCACCGTCCGATAGCGTCCTGCCTCGCCGTGCTCCAGTTCCGGGAACAGGCCGATGGCCTCGGCCTGGGGATCGGCGGCCACTTCGTGCAGCCCGAGCACCGGTCCCCAGATGATGCCGTGCTCGTCGAAGACACGGCCCCACTCGTCCCGGGATTTCGCGGCCATGACCCCATCGATGGCGTCCACCAGCGCTGCCATGTTGCGGTAACGGTCCCGCGGCTCTTTGTAGTCTGGATGGTCGATCCAGGTTTCCTGGCCGATGGCCTTGCAGAACTTCGGCCAGGCGCTCGGTTCCGGCATGTTCAGCACCAGCCAGCTGCCGTCGCCGCAGGGATAGCGGTTCGCGGTGGCGCTGAGCATCTGTTGCCGGGGACGACGGCGGACCGGGGCCCGATCCACGGCGGTGGTGGCGAAGTCCGTGGCCTGGGTCCACACCGCGGTCTCGAACAGGGATGTCTCCACCACTTGGCCCTCGCCGCTGCGCTCAGCCAGGCGCAGTGCCGCCAGAATGGCCGCCACCAGCGCAAGCCCAGTGGTGTGATCGCCCTGGGCCGGGCGAGCCATGGGGACGATGCCGTCGTCGCCTTCGCGCATGGCGTCATAGATGCCGGAGCGGCCGAAGAATGCGGTGACGTCGTAACCCGGGCGCCAAGCTTCCGGTCCGCTGGTGCCGTAGCCCGTGAGCGTGGCGTGGACGAGGCGCGGATTGACGCCGAGCAGCGTGTCCGGATCGAGGCCGAACTTCTGCTGGCGCCTGATCAGCAGGTTGCACAGGAAGATGTCTGCCTTGGAGACGAGCCTCCGGATCAGCTCCTGGCCGGACTCGAGGCCGAGGTCCACCGCGATGGAGCGCTTGCCGCGGTTGTCCACGTCAAAGCCGTAGTCGTAGGCCTTGGCCTTCTCGTCGTCGATCTTCGGCGGCCGGCCCATGCCCCGCATGGGGTCGCCGCCGAGCGGCTCCACCTTGATTACGTCGGCGCCGAGGTCGGCCAGGACCGCGGCAGCGCTGGGCGCAGCCATCCAGTTGTCGACCTCGATCACCGTAATACCGTCGAGCGGCGTTGCCATGAAACCCCCGTGTACAGATGAGTAAGCGGGGCTGAATCTTGCCGCAAACACGTGTCTGAGGATAGGCGAGCGGTTTCACACCCGCCGTGACCGTGGGCGCATCGGCGTCTTCCTTAAGAAGCCCACCGGTGACTGAACACGCCACGTTCGTCACTCATCTCGAATGCTCGATGACGGGGGCGAGCTACGAAGCAGGCCGCCTGCCCACCGGCCGCGACGAGCGGGTGCTGCTGTTCAATTGCGGCAGCGGATTGAAGTACCCGATGCAGGACGCCGCACGGCATTTGGCTGACAGTGTGATTGACGGGCAGCCGAAGGGCTGGGCCGCCCTGCTCAGCGATCCATAGGTTTGTGGGCGACCTTGGGATCATCCTCCACCCGCAATGGCCAGGGTGACGACTGCGTTTCGGCTTTGCAGAGCCGGGCATGTGGCTCGAATCAGGGGCGGCTGCAGCGGAAACGCAGGCGGACGTAGTCCAGGGTCCAGACGCCGTCGCTGGCGAGTTCGGGCTGCAGCCGGGCGCGGACCCGATCGATCACCGTTTGGCGTTGCCCCTGGCCGAGGCCGTCGAGGAAGGTCCCGGCGAAGGTCTCCAGCCAGCCTGCGATGTCGCCGGGTAGGGGCGTCGGGCGGGGAAACAGCTCGATGAAGTCGACGCTGAGACCTGCCGAGTGCAGGTGGCGGGTCATGGTGGCCACGTCCGGGAAGGTCCAGGGATCGAGCGCAGTCGGGTCCATGCCCTGCTCTTCGAGGCTGGCGAACAGTCCGGCACGTACCCGGGCGACGTTGCCTGCACCACCGAGCTCGGCGACACAGCGCCCGCCGCGACGCAGGACATGCGCGATACCGCGGGCAACGGCATCCTGCTGTGGCATCCAGTGCATAGCGGCGTTGGACAGCACAGCGTCGAAGCGTCCACCGAGTTCGGGCTGGGCGGTGAGCGTCTGGGCGTCGAGCACGCGGGCGTCGATGCCGCGGTCACGGGCGGCAGTCACCTGCTGTGCACTGCTGTCGATCCCGACCACCCGGCAGCCGCGGGCGAGGAGCTGTTCGGTCAGGGCACCGTCGCCACAGCCCAAGTCGAGCACGGTTTCGTCTGCTTCGGGTGCGAGCAGGTCGATGAGTGGCGCACCGAGATCCGCGACGAAGCGGGCGTTGCGGGCGTAGCGGTCCGGATGCCAATCCAAAGGCGTCAGTTCCGCTGGAACTCGAGGGGCATGGCCGCGCTTTCCGCTGCCAGGCGATCGTTCTCCCAGGCCACCTTACCGTTGACGATGGTGGCTCGGATGCGGGAACGGAAGCGCACGTCCTCGAACGGTGACCAGCCGCATTTCGACAGCAGTTGCTGCTCGCGCACGGCAGTGGTGGTGTTCGGATCCACGATGACGATGTCGGCGTGGTAACCCTCCCGCAGGAAGCCGCGCTCTTTGACGCCGAAGCGCAAAGCCGGCGCGTGAGCGGTCTTCTGCACGATGCGCTCGAGACTGAAGACGTCGTCGTGCCAGTGCTCCAGCAGGCTCAGCAGGGCGTGCTGTACCAGCGGCAGTCCGGCCGGTGCCTGCAGGAAGGGGCGACCCTTTTCCTCCATGGTATGCGGTGCATGGTCGGTGGCGATGATGTCGATGCGATCCTCGTTCACGGCGGCCAGGAGTGCCTGCCGATCGCTGGCCAGCTTGATGGCGGGGTTGCACTTGATGAGCGTGCCCTTGCGCGCGTAGTGGCTGGCGTCGAAAAACAGGTGATGGACGCAGGCCTCCACCGTGATCTGCTTGCGCTCGATGGGTCCGGGTTCGAACAGGTGGAGTTCGTCGGCAGTGGTCAGATGCAGGACGTGGAGCCGGGTTCCATGCCGGCGGGCGAGTTCGACGGCCAGCGTGGACGACTTGAGGCAGGCTTCCCGGGAGCGTATCTCGGCGTGCAGCTCGGGCCGGAATTCGCCCTTGAGATCCCGTGTGAGGCGTTCGTAGTTGGCCTTAATCGTAGGCGTGTCCTCGCAATGGGTGGCGACCAGCAGTGGGGCGGATGCGAAGATCGCGTCGAGCACATCCGGGTCATCCACCAGCATGCTGCCGGTGGAAGCCCCCATGAACACCTTGATGCCACAGGCCAGTGACGTGTCGACGGCCTTGATCGCCTCGAGGTTGTCGTTGGTGGCGCCCAAATAGAACGCCCAATTGCCGTAGGACTTGTCCCGGGCGCGGGCGTGCTTGTCACGCAGGGCCTCGTTGTCGATGGTCAGTGGATCGGTATTGGGCATCTCCATGAAGCTGGTGATGCCCCCGGCCAGGGCGGCGCGGGACTCGCTGCCGAGATCACCCTTGTGCTCGAGACCGGGCTCCCGGAAGTGGACCTGATCGTCGATCATTCCGGGCAGCACGAGCATGCGCGAAGCGTCGATCACCCGGTCTGCCGGTCGACCGCCAAGATCCGGCGCAATGGCGTCGATGCGCCCGTTGCGCATCTCGATGTCGGCCTCGAACGCCCGGCCTTCGTTGACCAGGGTGCCGTTGACGATGCGCAGGGTGGTCATGGTGAAGCTCGTCGATCCGGAGGGGCGCAGGTTACCACCTCGTGTGCTTCTGCGTGCACGTGGCCGGCTGGTGAGATTTTCGGGCGGTCCGGATGCTACCCTTGACGCGTCGATGCGACCCGGAGAGGAACATGACACCCCCTTCCATTTTCGTGTCCACACTTCGCGTTCTCGCGGCAGGGCTGCTGGCCCTGGTGGTCACTGCCTGTGGCGGTAACATCGAGGAGGAGATCATCGGCAAATGGGTGGAGCGCGACGGTCCGGAGCGTATCGAATTCGATGAGGATGGTAGTGTGGTGCTCCACTTCGAGGGCATGGAACTCGAAGGGCGTTACGAGTTTCTGGCCCGCGACAAGGTGCTGCTGGATCTGCGCGGTCCGCGGGTGACCAGCGACCCCATCGAGGCGCCGGTGAGTATCGACGATGACGTGCTTTCGTTCACCATGCCGGACGGTCGCGTCGCAACCTATTCCCGCGCTGACTGACTGAGCTTTTGCGCGTAACGCTGGGTAGCTGGATCAGTCCGCGCTCGCTGCGTCGCCTTCGGCGCCTGCAGTCTCCCACAGCGCTTCGTG
>REEU01000164.1 GCA_007694905.1 Gammaproteobacteria bacterium
GTGGCCTTGTGGGAGAGCCCAGGCCGCCGCAGGCGGACGGGCCGAGCTTTTGCGCTACCAGTGAATGCCGCGGGTGAGGGCCGCGAAAGCGGCGGCTTCCGGTGCCATTTCCTGCTCTTCGGCCTTCAGCGCCTTGCGGTCGCCGCGGGCTGCCGCGGAATCCGGGAACAGTTTGTAGCCGGCGTTCAGGATCACATCCATAGCCTTGGGCCACAGCGCCCAGGCGACGGACGCCGCTGTTCCCAGACGTGTGGAGACCTGCTTCGGCCGCTCCAGGACCGCCTTCGCCACCAGATCGGCCGCTTCTTCAGGCGACAGCGTCGGCACGTACTTGTAATGGGCGGTTGGCGCGATCATCGGCGTGCGCACCAGCGGCATGTAGACGTTGGTGAAGGTGAGATTGCGATCGAGAAACTCGGTCTGGGCACAGCGTGAGAAGGCATCCAGCGCAGCCTTCGAAGCCACGTAGGCGGAGAACCGGGCCATGTTGGTCTGCACGCCAATGGAGGAGATGTTGATGATCTGTCCGTCCTGGCGTTCGAGCATGCTCGGCAGCAGATTCATGATCAGCCGCACGCTGCCGAAGTAGTTGAGCTGCATGGTCCGCTCGAAGTCGTGGAAGCGATCGTAGGACAGCTCCAGCGAGCGGCGGATGGAGCGGCCGGCGTTGTTGATCAGTACGTCGACGTGGCCGTGATCGGCCAGCACCCGTGCCACCAGATCGTCACAGCCGCTGAGTTCGGAGACGTCCGCCGAGTAGATCCAGGCCTTGCCGCCGTGGGACTCGATCTCGCGCAGCGTCTCCTCGAGCTTGTCCAGATTGCGCGCCACCAGCAGCACGCGCGCGCCGGCGGCAGCGAGGCGCAGCGCGGTGGCCTTGCCGATACCTGACGATGCACCGGTGATCAGCACGGTGCGGTCCTTGATGCGGCCTTTCAGGCTGCGGTCCCGGAACAGATCCGGATCCAGGTTCCGCTCCCAATAGTCCCACAACACTGGCGCATAGTCCTCGAGCGGCGGACAGCTGATGCCGGAGCCCTTGAGCGCCTTCTGGGTCTCGCGATCGTCGTACAGCGTCGCGAAGCCCATGTACCGGAACAGTTCCTTGGGAATGCCGAGATCGCCGAGCAGGCTGTCGATGATGCGGCGTACCGGCGGCAGATTGCCGATCAGGTCCAGCACGCCCTTGGGCAGAATGGCAAGCAGCCGATGGTCGATGCGCATGGAGAAACCGGGCGCATGGGCCGCATCGGCGAACAGGTTCATGACCTTGCCGACGGACACCGGTTCCTTCGCCACAAGATGGAACGTACCGCGGTCGAGGCCGCGCTTGTGGGCGATGTGATCCAGCGCGCCGGTGACGTAGTCCACCGGGACGATGGACAGCCTCCCGCCCTCGATGCCGATGAGCGGCATCCAGCCGGGCAGGGCGTGACGGAGGCGCTTGATCAGCTTGAACAGGTAGTAGGGGCCGTCGATCTTGGAGATCTCGCCGGTTTTCGAATGGCCGACTACGATACCGGGACGGTAGATCCGCCATGGCACGCTGCTTTCGAAGCGGACCACCGCTTCCGAGTCGTGTTTGGTGCGGAAGTAGGGATCATCGGTGGGCGCCCACTCATCGAACATGTCCTCGCGGAAGTGGCCCTGATACTGCCCGGCAGCGGCGATGGAGCTAACGTGATGGAAACACGTCACGCCCAGGACGCCGGCAAGCTGCAGCGCATGCCGGGTGCCTTCGACATTGACGCTGAGCTGCGACTCGGCATCGTCGTTGGTGAGGTCGTAGATGGCTGCGCAGTGGAAGACCTGCTGCACCTTGCCGGTCATGGCCTCAAGGTCCTTTTTGGCAATGCCCAGATTCTTTCTGCCCAGATCACCGGTGACGGGAACCACCCGCTTCGCTGCGTCGCCCCAGCGTTCACTCAAGCGCTTGAAGCGGGCCTTCGATCCGGGTCGGACGAGGACGTAGATGGTCCCCCGACGGTTCAGGAGACGATCCACCAGGTGCATGCCGACGAATCCGGTGGCGCCAGTGACGAAATAGCTCATGCGTTTTTGCTCCCATCCCCAAGGTGTTTCGGCCTGAGATTATCAGCATTCGACCGGCGCATCCGCCGCGGCCATACTGATGGGTCTGCAAGGAGTTGACGATCATGGATCGAGCGACATTGGCGGCCCGCCTGCGGGACATCCTGCCCGCTGATGCCGTCGTGGCTGAAGAGGAGGCGCTGCGCCCTTACGCGGGCGACGCGCTCACCGCCTATCGGCGCCTGCCGCGGGTGGTGGCGTTGCCCCGGAGCATCGAAGAAGTCCAGGCCGTTATGCGTCTTTGTGCGCTCGAGGGCGTACCGGTGGTGGCCCGGGGGGCGGGGACCGGGCTCTCCGGAGGTGCCTTGCCCGACGAGTCCGGGGTGCTGCTGGTGCTGGCGCGGATGAATCGCATTCTCGATCTCGACCCGGTGGCCCGAACGGCGCGGCTCGAACCCGGCGTGCGCAATCTGGCTATTTCCGAGGCGGCCGCACCCCACGGGCTTTACTATGCGCCCGACCCGTCCTCACAGATCGCCTGCTCCATCGGCGGCAACGTGGCCGAGAACTCCGGCGGCGTGCACTGCCTGAAGTACGGACTGACCGTGCATAACCTGCTCGGGGTGAAGCTGATCACCGCGGACGGTGAGCTGCTGGAGATCGGGGGTGCGGCGCTGGACGCGCCCGGCCTGGATCTGCTCGCCCTGGTGACCGGTTCCGAAGGCCTGCTCGGCCTCGTGGTGGAGGTCACTGTCCGGCTGCTGCCGACGCCGGCCGCGACCCGGGTGCTGCTGGCAGCCTTCGATGCCATCGATGCGGCGGCGGATGCCGTCGCCGCGGTGATCAGTGGCGGTATCGTGCCTGCGGGCATGGAAATGATGGATCGCCTGGCCATCGAGGCGGCGGAGGACTTCGTGGCCGCCGGTTATCCCCGCGATGCGGCGGCCATCCTGTTGTGCGAGGTGGACGGTGAGCCTGACGAGGTCGAAGCCCAGGTCGCCCGTGTATCGGAGATTCTCGCCGCCAGCGGGGCCACGGGGATTCGGGTGGCCCGTGACGCGGCCGAGCGGGCACGGTTCTGGGCCGGGCGTAAGGCCGCGTTCCCGGCGGTGGGTCGGATCGCGCCGGATTACTACTGTATGGACGGCACCATTCCCCGCCGGCATCTCGCCCAGGTCCTGCTCGAGATCGAGCGCTTGGCCGCAACGTTCGGACTGGCCGTGGCGAACGTGTTCCATGCCGGGGATGGCAACCTGCACCCGCTGATTCTCTACGATGCGAATGCTGAAGGTGAGCTCGAGCGAGCCGAGGCCTTCGGTGCCCGCATTCTCGAACTCTGCGTCTCGGTGGGTGGCACCATCACCGGTGAGCATGGTGTCGGCATCGAGAAAATCGATCAGATGTGCGTGCAATTCTCAGCGGTTGAGCTCGAGCGCTTCCACAGCCTGAAGGCCGCCTTCGATCCGAATGGGCGCCTCAATCCGGGCAAGGCGGTGCCGACGCTGGCCCGCTGCGCAGAACTTGGCGGTATGCACGTTCACGGCGGAGCGCTGCCGCATCCAGAGCTGGAGCGGTTTTGAGGTGACGGACTGCGCGCACGAACTCGCGGAGCAGATACGCGCGGCGGAGACCTCGGGCCGTCCGCTGCGCATTCGCGGGGGTGACACCCGCAGTTTCCTGCGCTGCGATGCCAGCTGCGATACCGAGGTGCTCGACGTACGCCCACACCAGGGCGTCATTGCGTTCGAGCCGGCTGAACTCGTGCTCACCGCGCGCGGCGGGACACCGCTTGAGGAAATCGAGTCGACGCTGGCCGAGGCGCGTCAGTGTTTGCCTTTCGATCCGCCGCGATTCGCGCCCGGAAGCACCCTTGGTGGGGCGGTGGCCAGCGGACTGGCCGGTCCATCGCGGCCCTGGCACGGTTCGGTGCGCGATGCCGTTCTCGGTGTCACGCTGCTCGACGGCCGCGCTGCCAGCGGTCACTTTGGCGGTCAGGTCATGAAGAATGTGGCCGGCTATGACGTTGCGCGCTTGAATGCGGGTGCGATGGGTGCCCTGGGTGTCCTGCTGGACATCAGCCTGCGGGTGGCGCCCGTGCCGGAGCAGCGGATGACCCGTGTCCTCGAGGTTGGTCTCGCCGAGGCCAGGGCGCGGATGACGGCCCTCGCCCGGCGACCGCTGCCGATCACCGGGCTCGCCTGGGAAGCCGGTCGCCTGCGGGTCCGGCTGGCCGGCTCCGAAGTGGGTGTCGCGGCTGCGGTCGCAGCCGTCGGCGGAGACGCCTGCGAGGAAAACGACAGCTACTGGAACGACCTGCGTGACGTCACGCTGGCTTTCTTTGCCGGCGAGGGTCCCCTGTGGCGCCTGTCGTTACCGGTCACCGCGCCGCAGCCGGACCTGGCCGCGAACTGGCTGCTGGACTGGGGCGGTGCGCAGCGCTGGTGCCGCACCGATGCGCCAGCTGAGACGGTGTTGACAGCAGCCAAGGCCCTGGGCGGGCACGCCATGCGGCAGCGGCCGACGCCCGCGCGGTCCCCGTTGCCGCCGGCCATGGCCGGCCTGCAGGCGCGCATCAAGGCGGTATTCGACCCTGGCGGCATTCTCAATCCCGGTGTGCTGTATCCCGACTTGCTCTGAAGGACGCCCATGCAGACACGGCTCGATCCCGACCTGCTCGCAACGGACGCCGGCCAGGAAGCAGACAGCATCCTGCGCAGCTGCGTGCAGTGCGGGTTCTGCACGGCCACCTGCCCCACCTACCAACTCCGTGGTGATGAACTCGATGGGCCGCGAGGTCGGATCTGGTTGATCAAAGAAATGCTGGAACGCGACGCAGCGGGCCCAGAGACCCAGCTGCATCTGGATCGCTGCCTGACCTGCCGGGCCTGCGAGACCACCTGCCCCTCCGGTGTTCGCTATGGACGCCTGCTGGAGATCGGCCGGGAACGGCTCGAACTGCATGTGGCGCGGCCTTGGCGCGAGCGTTGGTTACGCCGCGTGCTGTTGGCGCTGGTGCCGTGGCCGCGACGCTTCCGCCCGCTGCTGCGCACCGGGCAGTGGCTGCGGCCCATGCTGCCGGAGCGGCTGCGTGATCTGGTGCCGCTGCTGCAGACTGGAGCCGGCCGCGTACAGGACCAGTCGGTTTTCGGCCGGCGGGTGGTTTTGCTGGCGGGTTGCGTGCAGAGCCTCGCGACCCCGGTCACCAATCGCGCGACGCAACGGGTGCTCAATGCACTGGGTGTCGGCGGTATTGAGGCACCGCATGCCGGGTGCTGCGGCGCCCTGCCGCAGCACATGGCCGAGCCAGAAGCGGCGCGGGAGATGGCGCGCCGGAACGTGGATGCCTGGTGGCCGTTGCTCGAACAGGGCGCGGAAGCGCTGGTGATGACTGCCAGCGGCTGTGGCGTTCAGGTGCGTGACTACGGTGTCATCCTGGCCTCGGATCCTGATTATGCTGAGCGCGCATACGAGCTGGCGCAGCGGACCCTGGATCTGTCGGAGTTCCTCATTGGCGAGGATCTTGGCTCCTGGCAGCTGCCCGAACCGCAGCGGGTGGCGTGGCATGCCCCCTGCACCCTGCAGCACGGTCAGCGCATCACGGGCCTCGTGGAGCGGCTGCTGGATGGGATCGGTTGCGAGCGGGTGCCTGTGGCGGATGCGCACCTGTGCTGCGGCGCTGCGGGCACCTACTCGATCCTGCAGCCGCAGCTGTCGCGACAGCTGCGGGACGCGAAGATCCTGGCGCTGTCGCAGCATGGCCCTGAACGGGTGGTCACGGCCAACGTCGGCTGTCAGATGCATCTCGCAGCCGCTGAGGAGCTGCCGGTGCAGCACTGGGTGCAGCTCATGGCCGAGGCACGGCCTCGTCCATAGATCTCAGCGGGTGGCGGTCAGGAGCAGATTGCGAGGCGTCAACGCCCGCGGGCAGAATCGGGTCAGGGACACGCGATAGTCCGCGGCGGCGAGCCCAAGCGCCCGGTCGAGGACGATGCGCAGTTCCAGCAGCCGGCTGAATCCGTGGCGGACGAGTTCCAGGCGCCGGCAGCGGGCGTCCCGCTCCCAGCCGAGCCTCAGCCAGCCCGTGAGGTCGGTGCCTGCGGGAATGTCGAGCCCGTGGTGGCTGGCGAGCCGTGCGCAGAAGGACTCGAAGCCCAGGCGCCGCTCCGGGCCTCGCAGCGAAGGCTGCGGCAGGTAGGCATCGATGCCTCGCAGCGAACGCTGCAAGGCATCGTAACCGGTGCGGAACGCACGCTCCTTCAGGCGCGCCCGGCGGATGGGTCCAGGCGCCGTGACGGTGTCCTCGACCGCGAGGTGCAGCGCGTCGTAATCGAGTTGGGGCGCATTCCAGGCGGGCCCCCGAGGTTGCCAGCGCGGCGTCAGGTGGTAGCAGCACGGCGCCACCGCCACGCTCGGGACCCTGGCCGCAATCGCCCGTTCCAGCAGCCGCTCGTGGAGGGCGCCACAGGCATGCAGGGCGAACAATGCCTCATGGGGCCCGATGGCCGGCACGTCCTCGAGTACGTCACAGTGCTCGAACGTCACCGGGAGGGTTCCTGCGAGGCGACTGCCTGCGTTGCACAGTGCGGGGTCGCGCTCCAGGCAGCGGACGCTTCGACCCTGCATCCGCGCCAGGGTGCGGCCCAGATGGCCCTTACCAGCGCACCAGTCCACGGCCGGGGTCCGGCTTGCGGGCAGGGCGCCCAGAAAATGGCGGATCTGTTGCCACTTGCGTCCCGGGATGTGGGTGCCGGCGAAGCGGTCGACGCTGATGCGCGTGGCTGCCTGCGGCGGTTCGCATTCGGCCAGCATGGCGGCGAGATCAGGCAGGTAGGGCGCGAGCAACGCCATTCGCGCGTCCGGATTCTGCTCCAGGGTCGTCGTTCGGGTCTCGTCAAGGGCGATCACGACGGCGGCGAGTCCCGGATGGTCTTGAATCCAGTCCGGCGCCGGCTCCCGGTATGGATTGACGCGCCAGAGGCTGGCGTGGCGGGTCAGCAGATCGTCGATCCGCGCACAGCGAGCGATGATCTTCATTGTTTCTGCTGCGGTTACCAGCATGATCGTTCTCCGCTCCGTGACGGCTATACTGGCTGCTGATCTGCCATTTGCGAAGCTGCCGTGCATTCCGAATCCGAACTCATGTGCGACACCAACTTGCGGCAGCTGCTGCAGGAACGCATCGAAGCGTTCGCCGTCCGCCGGCATGCGGTGGACGCGCACCACCACGCTGCCGTTGCCCTGACCGTGGTGGAACAGGGCCTGGGCGCCGACCTCGATGGGCTTCCCGCCCATGAGCGATGGCGCTCCGAGGCGGCGCTGATACTCACCCGCCGGGCCCGCCATCTGCGTCGCCACGCGGGGCAATGGGCGCTCCCCGGCGGTCGTCTCGATCCCGGGGAGACGCCTGAGATCAGCGCGCTGCGCGAACTCGAGGAGGAAGTGGGGTTGGCGCTGCCGCCGGATGCGGTCCTCGGGCGGTTGGATGACTTCACCACCCGGTCCGGCTTCGTGATGACACCGGTGGTGGTCTGGGGTGGTCCGGCGCGCAAGCTGGTGGCGAATCCGGGTGAGGTGGCCAGCATCCACCGGGTTCCGCTGGCGGAACTGCTGCGCGAGGACGCGCCGCGGCTCGAGACACAGGAAGGGAGTGAGGAGCCGGTCCTGCGCATGCCGGTGGGCGACGGTGCCATTGCGACCCCGACGGCTGCGTTGTTGTATCAGTTCCGCGAAGTGCTGCTCTGTGACCGCGATACCCGGGTGGACCACTTCGAGCAGCCCCATTTCGCCTGGCGGTGACCGACCTGGATCTCTGGCGGCTGTACTCGCTTCAGGCTCCGGGCTAACCTTGCGCGCGGCGCTCCTTCGGGAGCGATTCTTGACCAGCACGTTCGCAGAATGGAGATAGCTATGGCGATCAAGGAAGGGGACCGTATCCCCGACGCGAAACTGAAGATCATGGGCGGAAAAGGTCCCACCGACATCAGCACTGCAGATGTTTTCGGCGGCAAGAAAGTGGTGCTGTTCGCGGTTCCCGGTGCGTTCACCCCCACCTGCTCCCAGGCTCACCTGCCGGGGTTCGTGACCCTCGCGGACAAGATCAAGGCTAAGGGTGTCGACACGATTGCCTGCCTGTCGGTGAATGATGCTTTCGTCATGGATTGCTGGGGCAAGGACAAGAACGCCGAAGAGATCATGATGCTGGCCGACTGGAATGCGGATCTTGCGCGTGCCATGGGCCTGGAGTTCGACGCCTCTGCCTTTGGGCTCGGCGTCCGCGCCCAGCGCTTCGCGATGATCGTTGACGACGGCGTCGTCAGTAAGCTCGCCGTGGAGGCCCCGGGCCAGTTCGAAGTCAGCAAGGCCGAGGCGATTCTCGAGGCGCTCTGATTCCGGCAGCCCCGGCCCTGGTGCGGCGCAGGGCGCCAGGGTCGTCTATGCTCGGTCCGGAGGCATGCGCATGACGGGCCGGGGACTGGGTCAATTCATTCGTCTGGGTATAGCGCTCGCGATGCTGGCGCTGGCGCTGACGGCCGACGTGTTTCTGTCTGCCGACCTGCCTTTCGCCATTGCGCTGTATGTGACGCCCATCGTCGTTGGTTTCTGGCTTCCCGTTTCCTGGGCCATCGCGCTTATCGGCGCGTCTCTGCTTGGCATCGTGACGACGGGTTGGCTGATCGGCGAACCGGCTTTCGTTGGCCTGCGCGGCGTCATGCTGCTGCAGCTCCTGCTCGTTTCGGCGCTGCTGTTCGCCTTCAGGCGCTCACGCGACGAAGTGGAGCGCAGCAATCTGCGTGTGACCCGGGTGCTGGACGGTGCCAATACGGGTTTCGTCGCAACCGACGCTAAGCTCGTGATTCTCGATGCGAACCCACCCTGGCTGGAAATGATCGGCTCGCCGATGCTCGAAGAGGTCCTCGGCACGCGCCTGGTGGACTGGCTGCCCGAGGAGCGTCGCGCCGGCGTCGAAGCCGTGCTTGGATTTCTCACGCCCGGAGACCGGCGCAGCTTCGAGACCACGTTCGCCCAGCGCTCTGGCATGCAACGCTTCGTGGTCGTCACGGCCTACGCCGAAAAGGTCGGCGAAGGTGTTCGGCTGTCTGCTGTCTGCGCCGATGTGACGCCGATCCGGCTGGCCGAGGCTAAGGCGCGGGCCTCGGAATTGCAGCTGCGCTCTCATCTGGAACACACGCCGCTGGCTGCTGTGGTCCTTGATACGGCTCACCGGGTCCGGGGCTGGAACCGGGCGGCCGAGCGGATCTTCAGCATGCCGCGGGAACGCGCGCTCGGCCGCAGCGCATGGGAGCTGGTCGCTGACGAGGATCAGGGGCAGCGGACCTCGCCGTTCTCGGATCCCCGCGCCGAGGCTGGCCGTGACGGCAGCCGGCGGGTGGAGCAGCTGGCCGGCGACGGGCGCCGGGTCGTCGTGCAGTGGTATCACACCCCGCTGCGCGATCCGTCAGGGGTGGTGACCGAGGTGGCATCGCTCGGACTGGATGTCACCGGCCAGGAGGAGGTGGAGCGCGCCCTGCGGGAGAGCGAGGCGAAGTTTTCTTCGGTGTTTCAGCAGAGTCCGGATTCCTTGCTGCTGGTCAGGCGGCGTGATCAGGCGCTGCTGGAAGTGAACGCCACTCTGGAGCGGATGTTCGGCTGGAGCATCGATGAGCTGAAGGCGCGTTGGAACCAGCATCTGCAGTTCTGGGTCGAGCCGGATCACTATCGCCGGTTCAGCCGTCTCGCGCTGGAGAACGAGCGGGTCGACGCGTTCGAGACCGAACTGTTGCGCAAGGACGGTTCCCGGCTCGCGGTGCTGTGTTCATCCAGTCATCTGGTGGTGGACAACGAGCGCTGCCACCTCATCACGATCCGCGACCTGACGCCGATCCGGGAGGTGGAAGAGGAGCGCTTCCGGCTGCTCGAACAGCTGCAGCAGGCTCAACGACTGGAGAGCATCGGTCGCCTTGCCGGTGGCGTCGCCCACGACTTCAACAACTTGCTGGCGGGCATCCAGGGCTACACGGAGCTCATCGAGCTGGCACGGGAGGCGCCCAACGACGTGGCTCATTACGCAGGCCGCATCATGGAAACCACCCAGCGGGCCGCCGATCTGGTGGGCAAACTGCTCACGTTCTCTCGCCAGGGTGCCATGCAGAAGCAGCCCATCGATGTCCACGACGTCATCGGCGACATGGTTGATCTCTTTCGCCAGACGCTGGATGCGCGTATCCGCGTGGTGACCCGGCTCGATGCACGTCATGCCGTACTGGTCGGCGACGAGACCCAGGTCTCCAACGCATTGCTGAATCTCTGCATCAATGCCCGTGACGCGCTTCCGGACGGCGGCGAGATCGAGGTCAGTACCAGCACGATAGAGCTGTCCGCACTGGAGGCGCCGCTGGTGGATCCGGATCTGCCGGCAGGGGACTACCTGTTGCTGCAGGTGCGGGACGACGGCTGCGGCATTCCGCCAGATGCCCTCGAACACATCTTCGTCCCGTTCTTTACCACCAAACCGAAAGGGCAGGGCACCGGGCTTGGCCTGCCGTCAGTCTACGGTGCAATGAAGGCGCACGGCGGGACGGTGGCGGTCACCAGCCATCCTGGAGAAGGCTCCAGCTTCCGACTCTATCTGCCGATCTCGTCGGAGCAGGTGGATCAGCCCATCGTGCCTGGCCGGGAGGCGCCGGTGACGGCGCTGGGCGATCGCTTCCATGGGCGGGTCCTGGTGGTGGACGATGAGCCGGGGATACGCGACACCCTCGAGCGCAACCTTGCACGCATGGGCTACACGGTCGAAGTGGCCGCTGACGGCCAGAAGGCCGTCTCGGCGTTGTCCCGAGATCCATACGCCATCGACCTCGTGATCATGGACGTGACGATGCCGGGCATGTCCGGTGACGACGCGTTCCGAGCCATGCGCGAGCTGCGTCCGGATCTGGACGTCATCCTGATGTCCGGATTCGATCGAGGTTCGGTGTTACGACGGGTGCTCGGAGAAGGCGCCGCAGGCGTTCTGAAGAAGCCGTTCACCCGCGACGATCTTCTTACGGAGCTCTCCCGCATCGCTGCTGTAGCCGAAGTCGCGTCCTGACTCAGTCCCGCGGTCGGATCAGGCACTCCTGCATGGTCGAGGCCACCAGCCGCCCTTCACGGTCAAAGAACGTTCCCCGCACGAACCCCCGCGCACCGCTGCTCGATGGACTCTCTTTTGCAAACAGCAGCCACTCATCGGCCCGGAACGGACGATGGAACCACAAGGCATGGTCCAGACTGGCACCCTGGATACCGTTGCCCGGTCCAGGTCGGCGCCCATGGGGCAGGAGCGACGTGCTCATGAAATCCATGTCGGACATGTAGGCCAGCAGGCACAAGTGCACCTCCGGATCATCAGGCAGCCGTTCCGCCGCACGCATCCAGGTGTGCTTGTAGGGTGGGTGTGGGGCCGCTTCGGTCAGCAGCAGGCCTTCGACCTGGCGGCTGTCGATGGCATCGAAGCGGAAAGCGAAGCGTTTCACCTCCGGATGTTTTTTTGCGATCTGCGCATAGCGTTCGCGATCGCTGACGAGATTCTCCGGACCCGCCACGTCCGGCATGGATACGGCGTGCTCGAGCCCGTCCTCGGCCACCTGCCAGGATGACGACAGGTTGAAGATGGCGCGCCCGTGCTGGATGGCAACGACCCGGCGGGTGGTGAAGCTGCGCCCGTCGCGGATGCGATCCACGTCGTAGAGGACGGGCAGGTTCCAGTCTCCAGGTCGCAGGAAGTAGGCGTGCAGAGAGTGCAGCATCCGGCCTGACTCGATGGTCCGGTAGGCCGATGCGATGGCCTGTGCAAGCACCTGACCGCCGAAGACGTGATGGCTGTTGGGGGCGTTGTGGCCCCGGAACAGATTTTCTTCGATCTTCTCCACATCGAGCAGGTGGAGGATTTCGGCCAGCACTGGATTCATGGATGCCTCGCCCTGAATTCGAAGGGCGGCATGATAGCGGAATCCGACTTGCGACTCGTCCCGCCTGCTCAGCAGGCGCCGGCAACAGGCGGGATCACAGTGCGTCGAGATCACGGCGCGCAGTCGCCGCAAGCTCCCGCATCCTCTGCACGCGCTGCGGATCCTGCCGCGCCAGGTTCCGGTAGATCATGGCCATGCGCGGATGCTTTTCGAAGCGCTGCCGCTGACGGGCGATGAAGTCCCAGTAGAGGTAGTTGAACGGGCAGGCGTGCTCGTCGACCGCGTCGGAGGGGTCGTAGCGACAGCCTTCGCAGTAGTCGGACATGCGTTGGATGTAGCGACCGCTGGCGGCGTAGGGCTTGGATGCGAACACGCCACCATCGCCGTGGAGCGCCATCCCCAGGGTATTGGGCAACTCCACCCACTCGTACGCATCTGCATACACGCCCAGGTACCAGTCGCACACGGCTTTCGGTTCCAGGCCGGCGATGAGCGCAAAGTTGCCCGTTACCATGAGGCGCTGGATGTGATGCGCATAGGCATTGCGACGGATGCCCGCAATGGTCTGGGCCATGCAGTTCATGCTGGTCTCGCCACTCCAGTAGAACGCGGGCAGCGGCAGTTCGCCTTCGAGGGCGTTCTGCTCGGCGTAGTCCGGCATGTACTGCCAGTAGATACCGCGGATGAACTCGCGCCAGCCGAGAATCTGCCGTATGAATCCTTCCGCCGCGTTCAGCGGCGCCTCGCCGTTGCGCCAGGCGTCCTCGACCGCGCGACAGCACTCCAGGGGATCGAGCAGGCCGGCATTGAGATAGATGGATATGACTGCGTGGTAGAGGAAGTCCTCGCCGCTCGCCATGGCGTCCTGGTGATCGCCGAACAGCGGCAGGGCGGTCTTCAGGAAGTGTGCAAAGGCCCGCCTGGCGTTGCCGGGCGTCACCGCGAACCAGAAGGGTTCGAGTTCGCCAAAGGCGTCCGGGCAGTGGCTGCGCACCATGCGCAGCACGTCGCGCGTTGTTGCGTCCGGTTTGAAATGCATGGGCTGCGGCAGCCTCGGGCGTGCCATCGGCGGCGGTAGCGGTGCACGATTGTCAGCGTCGTAGTTCCAGCGGCCGCCTGCGGGCTCGCCGTCTTCGAGCAGCAGGTCGTGACGGCGACGCATGATTCGGTAGAAGTGCTCCATGCGCAGGGACTTGCGGCCTTTGGCCCAGTCGGCGAAGTCGTGCGGCGTACAGAGGAAGCGGTCGTCTTCGAGCCAGGCGAAGTCGATCCCGTTGCCGTCGGACCAGGATTCGAGTTCCGCCTTGATCCGCCATTCCCCCGGGAAGGTGATCCGGACCGGCAGGTCGCCGTGGCGCTTCAAGGCGCGTTCGAGTTCGCCCGTGAGACTGCCACTGTTGTCTGGGGCGTCAAGTTCGACGTAATCCACGGCGAACCCCGCCTTCGCGAGTGCGGCGGCATGATGACGCATGGCCGAAAACACAAAGGCGAGCTTCTTCGCATGGTGAGGGGCGTACTCGACCTCGGCGGCGACTTCCGCCATCAGGATGCGGGTCGATGCCGGGTCGGCATCGCGTAGGGATGATATGGCGGTACTGAGCTGGTCGCCGAGTACCAGCACGAGCTGCGTCATGGGCGGCGGTCTCCGGCGGTGCGGCCCGTGCTTTGGTTGGTGAGAGGCTACCTGATCTTCGGTGGGAAGGCTGCCAGCTCACCGCGGACGCCGAACACCCCGGCTTGGCGCAGGAGGCACGAGCCGAGTCGTCTGTCGGGACGGGCGCCGGTCGAGCAGCATGGCTGTCGTACAGGCGCCCGTGTGGTCAGCTTTCGTGGCCACGGCCGCAGCAGTGGATCGGCATGGGGCCTCTTCAGCCGGCGTCAGCCTCGTCGAGGAGCTCCACGGCTTCTTCGAGGGCGGCCATGGCTTCGCTATGGTTGCCCTGCTGGTGCATGGCCTCGCCTTTCGTCCGAAGTTGGATGACTTCCTCGACCACTTCGGCGTCCAGCATGGGGCCTTCCGCCAGGCGGTTGTCGATCTTGGCCATCAGGCCGGGACAGCCGCTCGCCAGCGCGGAGGCAGCAAACGAAACGATGAACAGAAATGCAATGACATGTTTCATGATGATCTCCCAGGTGGGATCGCCTGAGCCGGCGACCCTTCCACGATCCACGTCGGTGCGTGGATCGTCAAGTCGCACCGCTGCAGTGCAGAACGTTGGTCACAATGGTGGAGTTTTAGCGGAGATCCGGCCTCGGTCCGAGCGCAAGGATGCTCATGCGCTATAATGCTCAGTCATTAACGGACGGCCTGAGCAGCACGGCGTCCTGATCGTCCTGGCCTGAGTGCCGCATGCAACGCGTGGTGTGGTTCTGCCAGTACCTGCGGCCATCAGCGGCCGAAATCCGCGGTTCAGCGCGAGAAACTTGCTCGAAGTCCCGCTGTCAGACCGGGACGTGTTCTGAACACGGGCCTTCACCCTCCGATGGAAAGCGCATGATAAGCAAGCGGTTGGCAACGAGTCTTGGCGTCGTGGCAGCGTTCGCGGTAGCGGTGTGGTTGCTGCTGCCGGACGGCGATCGCGACAACCGCGGTGGTTTCGACCGAGGCGGCGCGCGCGGAGACGGGCCCGCAGTGGCGGTGGAAATCGGGCATGTGGCTCGCCGCGACATCACGGATGTAGCGTTCTACACCGGCACGCTGCAACCGGGCAGTCAGTTCATGCTGGCGCCGAAGGCGGGTGGCCGCCTGCGCAACCTCCTGGTCGACATCGGCGATCCGGTGGAGCAGGGCGAGACGATCGCTCAGCTCGACGACGAAGAGTTCGTGCAGAGCGTCGCCGAGCAGCGGGCTGCGCTGGACGTGGCCCAGGCCCAGCTCGAGGATGCGGAAGCCCAGCGTCAGGTGCGGGCGCGCTCCTTCGAACGCATCTCCGACCTGCGGCGCCGCAATCTCGCCTCCGAATCCGAGTTCGACCTCGCGCGCTCCGAAGCGGATGCCGCTGCCGCCAATGTGCGGGTGGCCCAGGCCCAGGTTGCTCAGCGCCAGGCGGCGCTACGCGGTGCCGAGGTCCGCCTGTCGTACACGCGGGTCCGGGCGGAGTGGAACGGTCATGGCGGGGGAGCGGTGCGCTACGTGGGCGAGCGTTTCGTCGACGAAGGCGCGAACGTGGCTGCCAACGAGCCCATCATCTCGGTGATCGATCTCGATCGTCTGCGCGCGGTGACGTTCGTTACCGATCGCGATTTCGCCCGTCTTCGAGTCGGCCAGGTCACGCGCATCCGCAGCGAGGCCCGGCCCGGCGAACAGTTCGAGGGGCGCGTCGAGCGGATCGCACCGCTGCTGCGTGAGGATTCCCGCCAGGCCCGGGTCGAAATTCTCATTGCCAACGATGATCGTCGCCTGAGTCCCGGTTTCTTCGTCAACGTGGAAGTCGACGTCGAACACCTCGAGGATGCGCTCGTGGTGCCGCGGGATGCCATCGCCCGGCAGGGCGGCCGCACCGGTGTGTTCCTGATCGATGAGGACCATGAGGGCAGCGAGGCGAGGGTGAGCTGGATCCCGGTCGTTGAAGGGGTGCGCACCGACAGTCACGTGCAGATTCTGGAACCAGACATTCGCGGCCGCGTTGTGACGCTCGGTCAGCACCGTCTCAGTGACGGTTCGCGGGTGCGGCTTGCACCCGAAGACCGTATTGCGGGCTGAGGGGCGCGCGCCATGAAAGTTGCCGCGTTCACCGTCCGCCGACCCGTGTTCACCACCATGATGGCTCTGATCGCCGTGCTGGTGGGCGCGTTTTCCATGACCCGCCTGCCCATTGATCTGATGCCTGACGTCACCTATCCGACGCTCAGCGTGGTCACCACCTACGAGAATGCGGCGCCTGAGGAGGTGGAGGAGACCATTACCCGCCGCGTGGAGGAAGCGGTTGCCACCGTTGCCGGCATCGAGGAACTGACGTCCGTCTCCCAGGAGGGCAGCAGCCAGGTTCGGGTCACGTTCCAGTGGGGCGTGGACCTCGACGTGGCGGCGAACGACATCCGCGATCGTCTCGACCGCATCGTCAACGCGCTCCCCGACGGTGCCGATCGGCCGCAGTTGCGGAAGTTCGATCCGGCGTCGTTTCCGATCGTCATCTTCGGTGTCGAGAGCCGGCTCGATCCGCTGGCGCTGCGGCGCCTGATCGATGAACAGATCAGTTATCGCGTCGAACGCATACCAGGCGTGGCGTCACTGGACATCTGGGGCGGCCTCGAGCGGGAAATCCAGGTGCGCGTCGATCCTGCTCGGCTGCAGGCCCTCGATCTGCCGATGGATCGGATCCGCACCGCGATCCAGGAAGCGAACGTGGCGGTTCCCGCCGGGGACGTGGAGCGAGGGCGGCTCGACGTGTCCGTGCGTACGCCCGGCAAGTTCGATGATCTCGATCAGCTGCGCAATCTGGTGGTCGCCCGACGTGCCGGTGGCAATGTCCGTCTCGGCCAGATCGCCGATGTGGTCGACACGCACGAGCGTGAAACGCGAATCGTCCGGATCAATCAGGAGCCGGGCGTGCGGATGGCTGTACGCAAGCAGGCCGGCAGCAATACGGTGGAAGTTGCGAGCCAGGTGCTCGCTGAGATGGAACGCGTCGGACGTGATTTCCCGGAAGTGAACATCTTTCCGATCATCGATCAGTCCCAGTACATTCAGAACTCCATCGACAACCTGACCCGGACCATCCTTTACGGCGGTGCACTTGCGGTGCTGGTCCTGCTGGTCTTTCTGCGCAGCGTGCGCGGCACGCTGGTGGTCGCGGTTGCCATTCCGACCTCCATTGTCACCACGTTCGCGGTGATGTACTTCGGCGGTTTCACCATCAACCTGATGACCTTGGGCGGCCTCGCTCTGGGGGTCGGTCTGATGGTGGACAACGCCATCGTCGTGCTCGAGAACATCGCGCGGGTGCGTAAGGAGGAAAACTCCGATCGCATCCAGGCGGCGATACAGGGCACGTCCCAGGTGGGCCCCGCGATCATCGCCAGTACGGTCACCACCCTGGTGATCTTCGCACCGCTGGTATTCGGGGAAGGGATCAGTGGTGAAATGTTCAGACAGCTCGCCTATACCGTGAGCTTCGCGCTGGTCTGCTCCCTGGTGGCCGCTCTGACCATCGTTCCCATGCTGGCGTCCCGCATCCTGGAGCCGGAGGACACGCCGCCCACGCTTGGATTCCATCCGTTCAAGGCGCTTGGCGACAGGCTCGGCGAGGGCTTCACCCGGCTCGAACTCGCCTACCAGCGCCTGCTCACGGTTCTGCTCGCGAATAAGCGCGAGACGTTGGCGGTGACAGCCATGATCTTCGTTCTGGCACTGCTGCTCATTCCGCGCATCGGGGCCGAATTCATGCCGCCCGCAGACGAGAGCGAAGTCCGCATCAGTGTGGAGATGGAGCCGGGGACGCGGCTCGAGGTGCTCGATCGCACCATGCGCCAGGTCGAGGCCATCGTCCTGCCCAACATTCCCGAGTTGAAGTCCAGCTACACCCAGTTCGGCCAGTCCGGTTTTCGCGGCGGCAGCAATCGGGGTGAACTGCGCGTGTCCTTAGTCGGCGTCACCGAACGCTCCCGCAGCAGCGCAGAGATCGCCGCCGCCCTGCGCCCCGTGCTTGCCGCTATTCCCGGCGCGAACATCCGGGCGCGTGAGGGGGGTGGTCTGTTCCTGCTGCGTATGGGCACTGGCGGGCAGGATGCGGAACCGCTGGAGATCGAAGTGCGCGGGTTCGATCTGGCCCGGCTCGAAGCGATCGCGGCAGACGTGCGCGAGCGTGTCGAGCTGATCGACGGCGTCACGGATACCCGGGTGAGTCGCGAGACCGGCGTTCCGCAGGAACTCATGCGCATCGATCGCGATCGTGCAGCGGATCTCGATTTGTCCGTGCAGCGCGTGGCCCGCACCCTCGAGACGGCCATCGGCGGTGTCCGCGCCGGGGAGTTCACTGAGGAAGGGCGCGAGTATCGCATCCGACTGCAGGTTCGTGATGCCGAGCGCCTCACTCAGTCCCAGATCCTTAACCTCACGATTCCAAGTGTGACGGACAACCGTTCCATCGCCCTGCGCAACGTGGTGCGCATCGAGGAGGGCGTCGGTCCGCAGCAGATCGACCGCAAGAATCAGCAGCGCCTGGCGGTGATCTACGCCAACATCAGCGGTCGTGACCTGGGCTCCGTAGCCGCAGACGTGCAGGCGATGCTGCGGGAAATTGCAATGCCTGATGGCTACGACGTACTGGTCTCCGGCCAGTTCGAGGACCAGCAGGAGGCGTTCTCGGAACTCGGGTTGGCCATGATCATGGCAGTGCTGCTGGTCTACATGGTGCTGGCTTCACTGTACGAGTCGCTGCGTGATCCCCTGATCGTGATGTTCACGGTGCCGCTGTCCATCATCGGCGTCACCGCGATGCTTTATGTCACCGGCACCACGTTCAACCTGCAGTCCATGATCGGCATCATCATGCTGGTGGGGATCGTGGTGAACAACTCGATCCTGATCGTTGATCAGACCGCCCAGCTCCGGCGCTCGCGGGGCTTGAGCGTTCACGATGCGGTGCTCGAGGCTGGTCGCCGGCGGCTGCGGCCGGTGCTGATGACCACCTTGACCACCTCGTTCGCCATGCTGCCGCTCGCGCTTGGTATCGGCGAGGGTGCGGAAGCCCAGGCCCCCATGGCGCGTTCGGTGATCGGTGGTCTGCTGAGCGCAGTGTTCGTCACACTGCTGGTCATTCCGCTGATCTACGTGATCTTCCACCGCAAGGACGACGAGCGGGTGCGTGTGAGCGACCCTGAGCCGACGCGGCCGCGTCCGATTGAGGCGACCTGATGACCTGGCCTGTTGATATCGACTGAATCGAAGGGTTGCAACGGAACTTTGCGCTGGAATCGATGTGTTCGACGCGCGACCCTGCGGTCTCATCAAGCTGACAGGAGCGCGTCATGGGACGTCTGGTCGAAGGCAAGTGGGTCGACGAGTGGTACGACACCGAAGCCCACGAAGGCGAGTTCGTCCGCGAGGACGCTGCATGGCGCAACTGGGTGACGCCGGACGGCCGGCCGGGCCCCACGGGTGAAGGCGGATTTGCGGCGGCCGCTGGCCGCTATCACCTGTACGTGTCGCTGGCCTGTCCCTGGGCTCATCGCACGCTCATTCTGCGCAAGCTGAAGGGCCTGGAGGAGGTCATCGACTATTCCGTGGTGCATCCGCACATGCTAGCTGATGGCTGGACGTTTGCGGAGGATTTCCCTGGCGCCACAGGTGACCGGCTCTTTGGCGCGAAATTCATGCGTGAGGTATACACGCGTGCCCGCCCGGATTGCAGCGGTCGGGTGACCGTTCCTGTGCTCTGGGACAAGGAACGCGACTCCATCGTCTCCAACGAGTCGGCGGACATCGTGCGCATGCTCGACGCTGCTTTCGACGCGTTGACCGAGTCCGACGCCTGCTTTTCGCCAACCGATCTCTCCGATGAGATCGATACGGTGAACGCCGAGGTCTACGACAACGTCAACAACGGGGTGTACCGCGCCGGGTTCGCCACCAGCCAGAAGGCCTACGAAAAAGCCTTCGATGACCTGTTCGCGACCCTGGACAGGTTGGAGGAGCGGCTGTCCCGCTCGCGCTTCCTGGTGGGTGGCGTGATCACGGAGGCGGACTGGCGCCTGTTCACGACTCTCATCCGCTTCGATGCGGTCTACGTCGGTCACTTCAAGTGCAACGCGAGGCGCATCCGCGACTATCCTGCGCTTTCCGCTTATCTGCGCGATCTCTATCAGTATCCCGGCGTTGCCGGGACCGTGGATCTCGATCACATCAAGCAGCACTACTACTACAGCCACGACATGATCAATCCGTCGCGCATCGTTCCGAAGGGTCCGGTGCTGGATCTATCCGCGCCGCACGACCGTAACGGGCTTGGTCCGCTGCAGGTGCGCCGCAGTTCATGATCCGGTCATCTGGGCTGCCGATGATTTGAATTTCGGCCCGCCCTCGGAGAAGATGCAGCGACCGTGTTGATCGGAAGTCCGCGTATGTTGCAGACGCACGGCTCGGGTGAGCGGTTACCGCGCATCCTGAGGGTGAACGTCGGCGGCCAGCCCATCGAGTGGCTGAGCTGGCAGGCGGCCGTGTGTCTGTACGCGCGCGATCTCGTGGTCTGGACGCTGGGCGAGCCGGTCCTGCGGATACGTGGTGGCTTCTCCCGTATTCATCAATGCCGCACCGTCCTCGACCTTCATAGCATCATCGCCTGCGACGGGCAGGTGGTGCCGCGGGCCAAGCCCGTACCGCCATTGACCAATCGGGCGCTGTTTCGGCGTGACCAGAACCTTTGCCTGTATTGCGGTAACGAGTTCCTGGACATGCACCTCACCCGCGATCATGTGGTGCCCCGTTCACGCGGCGGAACCGACGTCTGGGACAACGTGGTGGCGGCCTGCAAACGCTGCAATCACCACAAGGGCAATCGTCTGCTGGAGGAAATCAGCCTCGACCTCAAGGCGTTGCCTTACACGCCCAACTTCGCTGAGTATCTGGCGCTGATCAATTCCGGCCGGATCCTCGGCGACCAGATGGCCTTCCTGAAGGCGCAGTTCGGCCGCGACAGTCGCCAGAAGCACTGACTGAGTGGCCACAACCCATGACAGCGGACAGTCGCGGCTGACGCCGCGCATCTACGCAGGCTGGTCCATGGTGGGACTCGCCTTCGGCCTCGGCTTCCTGACCAACGCGTTTTATGCCTATTCCCGCGGCATCTGGCTGCCGCCGCTGGCAAGCGAGCTTGAGGCGGACCGCTTTCAGGTGTCGCTGGCCTTCTCGCTGGTGAGTGTGGTCGCCGCGCTGAGCGGTCCCTGGATCGGCGGTCTGCTCGATCGACTGCCCGTGCGCCGGGTGCTGATCATCGCCGCCCTTTGGCTTGGCCTTGGCTATCTGCTGCTTTCCCTGGTGGCGAACCTGCTCATGCTCTATCTGGTGATGGGCACCTTCCTTGGGCTGGCCTTCGTCGCGCTTGCGGATGCCGGCCCCGCCAAGCTGGTGGTGAACTGGTTCCGGTCGCGGCGCGGAATGGCGCTGTCGATCATCGCCATGGGTGCGTCCACCGCCGGCGTGGTGATGCCTCCAGTCATTGCTGCGCTCATCGAGGCGGTGGGTTGGCGCGGCCAGTTCGTCGTATTCGGAGTCATCCTGCTGCTGGTGGTCGCGCCATTGCTGGCGCGTTTCGTGCGCAACGATCCGCAGGAAGCCGGAGTCGAACCCGAGCCGGCGCCGGCGGGCGAGGACGACGGAGACGACGAACGCATCTGGACACGGGGCGAATTCCTGCGCAGTGCCGACTTCTGGGGCATCGTGCTGGTGTTCGGCGTCATGCTCGCCACCTTCGGCGGCACCTCCACCCATCTGTTCGCCCACATGACGGACGTCGGTCATGCGTCCGGGAGGGCCGCGGCCGTGCTGTCGGCCATGGCCGCGGCGGCGCTGCTGGCCAAACCACTGTTCGGCTTCATGATCGATCGCTATGACCCGCGGCTGTCGGTCGCGCTTGCGGTGGGATGCCAGGGTGTTGCGCTCGGCCTGCTGCTGGTGACCCACGCCTTCGAGCCCCTGATCTTCGCAGCTGTGCTTTTCGGTCTCGGCTATGGCGGCATGGTGCCGCTGCGCAACGCCATCACGGCCCTGGCCTTCGGCCGCTCCTCCTTCGGGTCCGTGTCCGGGACCCTGCGTCCGTTCCAGCTGCCGCTGGTGGTGGCGGCGATTCCCTTCGCGGGCTGGGTGTTCGACCGTTTCGGGAACTACGACCTCGCTTTCGGCCTGTTTTGCGTCCTGCAGCTCGCAAGCGGCCTGGGCATCCTGCTGCTGGGCCGCGCGGCGGCGCGCTCCGCCCGCCTGCGCGGCGCACTCCGTTCAGGGTCCCGCTAGCCCGCAACCGAGGCGGCGGGCATCGTCGACGAGGCGGTCGTCCCCGCCGAAACGGAAGCTGCTCAAGAACACCCGGCATCGCTCCTCGCGGTCCTTGAAGCGGTCGTCGCTCGCAAGTCGCTCAATCACGTCGCTGTGGCTGAGGTAGTCGCGGCTCATGCGGATTCCGCCCCCGGCCTCGGTATCGAGGTGGATGAACGTGTTCCCGCCGCTGCCCTGCCACGGTTGCCACGGCGGTCCGCCGCCGTCCGCTCCGCGGCCCGGATCGAGGTCCCGGGCGAAGCCCGCCCAGTACGCCATCATCCGCTCAGACAACGCTTCCCGGCCCTCACGGTTGCGGTCGTGGTAGAGGAGGCCGGAGAGCCGGCCGACGTCCCAGTGCCCGAATACGAACGGGATCTCGAGGCCGTGCGCGGCACCGAGCAGCGCCGAGAGGTCGATGCCGAACCTGCGGCCCTGTTCGTCCCAGTCCCAGCGATAGGCCCACACCGGAATCCCGGCGTTCCGCAATTCGGTCGCAGGTTCCGTCACCCCCCGAAGCTGCCAGGCCAGGGCACCGTATTCCGCCTGCAGGTCATACAGTCGGGCGTCGCGGCGCCACAGCGGCAGGCCGGCGACCCTGACCACGTTGTCCGGGGAGAACACCATGAAGATCTTGGGCTCGTCACGGTTCGTTCCGAGAATCATCGGTACGTTTACGAAGGCGTCAGCATCCTTGAGGACGCTCGCGAAGCTGCGCTCGGGCAGCACGTGACCGTCGCGTATCACGGTGGGTGACGACGGTCCGAGCAGGCTCTCGCCATCCCGGTAAAGGGCGAACAGGTCGCTTGAATCGAGCGCGCGGAGTCGAGTGGCCAGCGCGACATCCTCCAGCGAATCGGCTCGGCCGCGCGCGCAAGCGCGGTCGCAATCCTGGTCAGCGAGCAGGCGCAGCACGACTTCGCGGCTGCTGAATGGTGCCCCGGGTGCCTCAGGGTCATCACGGTAGTTCATGGCGTTGGCGGCAGTGCTGCTGGCGGTGCCGCCGCTCTGGACGATGGCGCCATGGAACCGGTTCCGCGCCAGGGGCGAGACCAGCAGCGAAAAGATGTTGGTCCCGCCTGCTGATTCACCGAACAAGGTGACGCGTTCGGGATCACCGCCGAATGCGCTGATGTTGTCCCCGATCCAGTCGAGGGCGGACAGCAGATCTAGGGTGCCGAAATTGCCGGAGGCGTCCCGGCCGTCGGCGTCGGCTCCGGCTTCCGCCAGAGCAGGGTGCAGGAACCAGCCGAGGGGGCCCAGACGGTAGTTCAGCGTCACGACCACGACGTCGTGCGCGGACGCCAGTGGTGCGCCGTTGTAAAAGCCGCTGTGGCCCACGGTGTTGCCGCCGCCGTGAATCCACACCAGCACGGGGAAACGCTCGCCTTCCGTCGGCAGGGTGTCAGGCGTTCGCTTGGGTGCGTAGATGTTGAGGAACAGGCAATCCTCGTCGCCCCAGAGTTCGCCCGTCAGGCCCTCCGGCGCACCGCCCAAGGGACTCGCGATTTGGGGGCAGGGTTGCCCGAAGGCGAGCGCTTCCCGTGTTCCCGACCAGGACGATGGCGGTCGCGGCGCACGCCAGCGCAGGTCTCCGACAGGGGGGGCCGCGAACGGAATGCCCCGCCAGACATGAGCGTCACCGCTCGTGAAGCCGACAAGCCCGCCCTGATCGATGTGCCTCAGGCTGGCCGTGTCCGCACTCACCGGCGGCACGTCCTCCACGGAGCCACATCCGATGAGTGTCAGTAGTACTGCAAGCAGCCAGGTGCCGCCCCAGCGTGAATCGCCCATGGATCACTCCCCCGTCGGGTTGCTCAACGTGTCTGCGCGATGCGCTCCAGCGCCTCGGCCAGGGCGGCCGGATTGGCCAGAAAGGGCGAATGGCCCAGGGCCAGCTCCACCACGGGGGAACACGGCAACCGTTCGAGCATCCGGCGCTGCATGGCGGCCGTGATGGCGCGATCCTGGGTACACAGCACGTAGGATCTCGGCACGCTGCCGAAGCCCGCGTCGGTGGTGACCACCGCTTCAGCAAGAGGCGCCATCGGCTGCGGGACGAGCCGTGCGATGGCAGCATCTGCATCGTCGTCGCGGCAGTCGTGATAGAAAATCTCGCGCGCAGCGTCGGCCGGCACGACCAGGGTGTCCGGCTCGGGTCCTGCTCCCAGGTTGCCGTGCAGCCCGCTGGCGCGGTCTTCCTGGGCAAGCTGGGAGAGGCTTTCTCCGTTGCGCGGCAGGAAGGCGCACAGGTAGGTCAGACCGGAGAGGTTGGTGGGAATCTGTTCAGCCACCTGGGTGATGATTGCGCCGCCCATGCTGTGGCCCACCAGTTCCACCGGTCGATCGAGTTCCCGGACCCAGTGCACGACCCGGTCCACATAGGCCGCAAGATTCACCTCCTCGCGGGGCGTGGTGTCACTTCCGTGACCGGGCAGGTCGAACGACGTGACGTCGAGGTGCCGCGCCCGCAGCTCGGCCTCAAGATGCTCCCAGCACCATTTGCCGTGCCAGGCGCCGTGGATCAGGGCGAAGTGCATGATGACTCCCATCGATGTCCGCGCTGAACGTTCGGGCCCGCGTCCTGACAGCCGAGATTACCTCCAAGTCCGGCGCAGAGCGAACCGCAGGTCTGATGCCATGGACGAAGCGGGCGTGATAAAGTTCGCGAATGAACGGGAATGATTATTGTTATCAAGTCGATGCGGGGCGATGGGTTGGCCGGTCGCGGCGACCCGATCGTATGCGTCCAGTCATCCACTCATGACGATGGAAACGGCCATCCTGGCGGAGCCCGATCGGCCCGCCGCGCTCGGATGGCGGGGACGCCACGGCTGGACGCTGCTTACCGTGGCCATCGCGGCGCTGATTGCGCTGCCGATCGTTGTGGTGCTGCTGCATGTCTTCGTGCCTGCGGGGGGGGTCTGGACGCACCTTTGGAGCACAGTGCTGCCGCGCTATCTGACCAACACCCTTGGCCTCGTGGTGGGCGTGGGCATCGGCGTCACGCTGATCGGGGTCGGGACAGCCTGGCTCGTCGTCATGTTCCGTTTTCCTGGCCGCGGTCTGTTCCAGTGGGCGCTGCTGCTGCCCCTCGCTGTCCCCACGTACGTCATTGCCTACGCCTATACGGACCTGCTGCAGTTCGCCGGTCCGGTGCAGACGTCGCTTCGGGAGTGGTTCGAGTGGGGGCGCAACGACTACTGGTTCCCGCAGATCCGTTCCCTCGGCGGCGCCATCGCGCTGATGTCGCTGGTGCTGTATCCCTACGTGTACCTGCTCTCCCGGGCCGCCTTCATCGAGCAGTCCGTATGCGCCTTGGAAGTCGGCAGAACCCTGGGGCGGGGGCCGATGCGCCTGTTCCTCGGCATCGCCGTGCCGTTGGCGCGCCCGGCCATTGCGGCGGGCGTCGCGCTGGCACTGATGGAGACGTTGAACGACTTCGGTGCGGTACAGTTCTTCGGCATCGATACCTTCACCACCGGCATCTATCGAACCTGGTTCGGTCTCGGAGAGCAGGCGGCAGCTGCCCAGCTCGCCGCCTGTCTGCTGATTTTCGTGTTCGTTCTGCTGGCGCTGGAGCGGGCTTCGCGGCGCCAGGCCCAGTACTTCCACACATCGAGCCGCTACCGAGAGTTGCCCCAGTACGTTCTTGGTGGCGGCCGTGCTGCGCTGGCCTTCACGGCCTGCGCCCTGCCGGTCCTGTTGGGCTTCCTGGTGCCGGCGGGACTGCTGTTCGTGATGCATCTGCGGGAGGGTGATCCACTGTTCGGCGCCCAGTTCCTCGCGTACGCCCGCAACAGCCTGACCCTGGCCACGGTGGCGGCGGCGCTGGCCGTCGCGCTCGCCGTCCTGCTCTCCTACGGCGTGCGACTGAAACGCAATGCCGTGACCAGCTCAGCCGCTCGCATTGCGTCGGTGGGCTACGCCATTCCAGGCTCGGTGATTGCAGTCGGCGTGCTCATCCCCCTTGGTTGGCTCGACTCGCGCCTGAACCTGTTCATGTACGAGCGCTTCGGCATCCTGCCCGGGCTGATCTTCACAGGCACCATGGTGGCGCTGGTGTATGCCTACGTGGTGCGTTTTCTGGCGGTGTCCTTCAATACAGTGGAGGCGAGTCTGGGCAAGATCACGCCGAGCATGGATGCGGTGTCCCGCACGCTTGGGGTGGGTGCCGGTACCACCCTGCGTCGGGTCCATCTGCCCATCATGCGCGGCAGTCTGCTGGCGGCGGGCATCCTGGTGTTTGTCGACGTCATGAAGGAGCTGCCGGCGACGATCATCCTGCGGCCCTTCGATTTCGACACCCTGGCCGTGCGGGCCCACGAACTCGCATCCGACGAGCGACTGGCCCAGGCATCGACCTCGGCGCTGACCATCGTTGCCGTGGGGATCATTCCGGTGATTCTGTTGAGTCTCGCCATGAGCCGGTCCCGACCCGGCAGTCATTGACGGGTCAGGGGATCGGGTAGATGAACACCTGGCTCGGGTCGAGCTCCAGCGCCACCGGTTGATCCGGCGATGGCAGGAACACGCCCGGCATGCGGGAGTGGCCGTGGAATTCCTCGCCGTGCTCGCCGTGGACGCACAGGTGCAGCAGGCTGGTGCGACCGAGCAGGCGCGAGACCACCACGTGGGAACGCTGATGCTGGCGAGCTTCACCGATGAGGCGGACGCGAACCGCTTCGGGCCTGATCAGCACCCTCACCGGGCAGCCTTCAGTTAACCCCGGCGCTGGAACCGTTCCAAACGCGCAGTGCACGTGCCCGTTGCGGACCTCGGCCTGCACCTCGTTGACCTCGCCGAAGAAACGGGCGACGAACGGCTCCGCAGGATGGCAGTAGAGTTCATAGGGCGTGCCAAGTTGCACGATGCGACCGTCGCGCATCAACGCGATGCGATCGGCCATGAACATGGCCTCTTCCGGGTCGTGGGTCACCATCAGCGTGCCCGCACCGCTGTTCTTCAGCACGTGCAGCGTGTCGTCCCGGGTCTGTTCCCGGAGGCGGGCGTCGAGCGCAGAAAACGGCTCATCGAGCAGCATCAGATTCGGTGCCGGCGCCAGCGCGCGCGCGAGTGCCACCCGCTGTTGCTGACCTCCCGAGAGCAGGTGCGGAAAACTTTCGGCGTGGGCCGCGAGACCCAGCTTGTCCAGCATGGCCAGGGCTCGTCGCTTTCGCTCCTTGGGTGCGAGCTGCGACAGCCCGAACGTCACATTGTCGATCACCTTCAGGTGCGGGAACAGCGCTGAATCCTGGAACATCAGGCCAAGGTTGCGCTTCTCCGGAGGGACCTGGGGGTGACCTGCCCGCGCGATGCTGCGACCTTCCAGCTGCACTTCGCCGACCTGCAGAATTTCCAGGCCTGCGGCCAGCCGCAGCAGCGTGCTCTTGCCGCACCCGGAAGGCCCCAGCAGGCACACCACTTCGCCAGGCAGTACGTCCAGACTGACGTCGTCCACGGCCCGCACGTTGCCGAAGTCATGGGTGATATGTTTGAGCGACAGAACCGGTTCAGCAAAACCGACGGCGGCGTTCGGGTCCTGCCCGCCCTGCGCCGGCGCGAATAGATGCTGGGGAAGGGTTGCCATGGCTTCGTTGGTCCTTGGGTCTGCTGCAAAAAATAGGCAAACGAGATTCATTAGGGAGACGCTGGACTGGGTGCGCCCCGCAGAGCCGTGGCGCACCCAGTCCAGAGCCTCCAGGTTAAACGACACTTGCGCAGTGTACCGTTTCTGAAGATAATAATCATTCTCACTTGAATTCAGGTGATCCCTCCGATGCGCTTACTGGTCCTGCCGCTCGCTGTGCTGGTTCTGATGGCCTGCAGCGAGCCCGCCTCAGAGCAGGTCTTCGTCTACTCCGCTCGCCACTACGATTCCGACACCCTGCTGTTCGACAATTTCACGCAGCGTACCGGCATCGAGGTGAGGGTCCTGCAGGGGGGGTCGGACGAACTCATCGAGCGCATGAGCCGGGAAGGTATTGCCAGCCCCGCAGACGTGCTCATCACCGTGGACGCGGGGCGTCTGTGGCGTGCGGATCAGGCCGGGTTGCTGCAGCCCGTGAGTACGGAGCTGCTCGAGGAGCGGGTGCCGGCTCATCTGCGTCATCCGCAAGGGCACTGGTTCGGATTCAGCCAGCGTCTGCGCGTGATCTTCTACGACCGCGAGAGCGTTGACCCTGATCGCGTGCAGCGCTACGAGGATCTGGCCGATCCCGAGCTCGGCATGGGCATCTGCGTGCGGTCTTCCACCAACGTCTACAACCAGTCACTGCTGGCGTCCATGGTCAGCCATCGCGGCAGCGAAGCGGCGGCGGCGTGGGCAAGCGGGCTGGGGGCGAACCTGAGCCGGCCACCTCAGGGTGGCGATACCGATCAGATCCTGGGGGTTGCCAGCGGCGAGTGTGAACTGGCGGTGGCGAACCACTACTACTACGTTCGCCTGTTGACGTCGGGGGATCCCGATCGCCGGGCGGCGGCGGATCGGGTGGGCATCGTGTTTCCCAACCAGGCGGATCGGGGCGTGCACATCAATGTCGGCGGCGCCGGCGTCGCGCGGCATGCACCGAATCGCGCGAACGCGGTGCGCTTGCTCGAGTACCTTGCATCCGACGAGGCCCAGGCGCTGTTCGCCTGGGGCAACCACGAGTACCCGGTGGTCCCCGGTGTCGAACTCGACCCTGTGCTTCAGGCCTGGGGCAGTCTGCGGCTCGATGATCTCAACGTGGCCGAACTCGGCGTTCACAATCCGGAAGCCGTGCGCATTGCCGATCGTGTCGGCTGGCGCTGATCGCTTGTAACGACGCGTTCACTTGAAGCGGCGCACCGCGTCGTAGCCGTGCAGCCAGTCATACTCGGCCATGGCGATTTCCGGCAGCAGCCGGCAGCCGATACCGAGTTTCAAATCCCTGGCCAGACGTGCTCCGGTCGCGTGCAGATGGAACATGTTGCCTTGGGCCTTTGACGCTTCCGCTACCTTGCCCGTGCGCAGCTGCCGCAGTTGCTGGTACTGATCGAGTGCCGTGGCAATCCCCTCGTCTTCGCGATGTTCGAGCACCCGCGACAGCACCCAGCCGTCCTCGATCGCCATGGCAGCGCCCTGAGCCAGGAAGGGCAGCATGGGGTGGGCCGCATCACCGAGCAGCGTCACCCGTGCGCTGCTCCAGCGGGCAAGCGGCGCACGGTCGAACAGCGCCCACTTGTGGCAGTCCACCGCGGCTTCGAGCAGGGTCCGGACCTTGTGATGCCAGCCGCTGAAGGCGGCTGGCAGCTCGCCGGGTTCCGCCAGCGTCCGCCATGACTCCTCGCTCCAGGCATCGGATTCCACCACCGCGACCACGTTCACCTGCTCGCCGCCGTCCACGTAGTAGTGAACGAGATGGCGGCCCGGTCCCATCCATACGGTGGCGGTGGGCTCGACCAGCTTGGGCGGAAGCGCCGAGGCGGGAACCACTGCCCGGTAGGCGACCATCCCGGTAAAGCGCGGTTCATCCTCGGCGAAGGCGCGCCGCACCCGGGAATGGATGCCGTCAGCGCCGATCAGCGAGGCGGCGGTCACGTTGCCGTCACTGCACTGAATGTCGACGTGTTCGTCGGACTCTGTGAACGTCTCCACCGCGCTGCCGGTCACGATCGGGATGTCGCGATTGGTGACGGCTTCGTGCAGCAGCGCGTGCAGCGCTTCCCGGCGCAGGTGCAGATAGGGCACGCCGTAGCGGTCCGTGGAGAAGGCGCCCAGAGGTCGGTAGGCGATCAGCCTCGCACTCGAACAGCTGCGCAGGCGCACGGCCTTCGGCTCGAAGCCGATGGCCTCGAGCGCATCGCGCAGGCCGAGCGCGAACAGCACCTTGACCGCGTTTGGGGACAGTTGGATGCCCGCACCTGCCTCCGCGAGCAGGTCACTGCGCTCGTGCAGCTCGGGATCGAAGCCTGAGTTCTTCAGTGCCAGCGCGGCAGTCAGGCCACCGATCCCGGCACCGGCGATCACCACCTTCACAGTCGCACCTCGTCAGCGATAGCTCCAGCTTGGTCCATCTACACCGTCCTTCACCTCGATGCCACCGGCGAACAGTTCCTCGCGGATGGCGTCCGCACGGGCGAAATCCCGCGCCTTGCGTGCCGCTTCCCGTTCCTTGACCAGGGTGTCGATGCTGTCCGGCGCCAGCGCAGACGCTGAGGCGCGGCGTGCGTCGTCCTCGGCGAGGAAGGTTGCGGCCGGTCGTTCCAGCAGTCCGAGCAGGCGGGCACCGGCACGTAGGGCACCGGCCCTGCGTCTGGCATCGTCCCCGTGCGCCTGCTTCAGCTCGTCAGCAAGGCGGTGCAGTACCGCGAATGCTTCAGGCGTATTGAGATCGTCGTCGAGCGCAGCCTGCAGCGATTCGGGAACCGGCACATCGTCAGCACTTGGATCACCTGCCGCCTCGAGCAGCTGGTAGAAGCGCAGCAGGCTCTTGCGGGCCTGCTCGATCAGATCCTCAGACCAGACCAACGTTGAGCGATAGTGGGCAGCGAGCAGGGCGTAGCGCAGGACTTCACCGTCGTGGCGCGCGGCGAGTTCCTGCACCGTGACGATGTTGCCCAGCGACTTCGACATTTTCTCACCGGCCATGGTGAGCATGCCGTTGTGTAACCAAAAGCGCGCAAGTTCGGCGCCACCGTGGGCGCAGCTGCTCTGTGCCAGCTCGTTTTCATGGTGCGGGAACGTCAGGTCGCGACCACCGCCGTGGATGTCGATGACGCGGCCAAGCAGCTTGTCGATCATGGCGGAGCATTCGATGTGCCAGCCCGGCCGTCCGCGCCCCCAGGGACTGTCCCAGCCCGGCTGCTCCGGGGTGGACGGCTTCCAGAGGACGAAGTCCGCCGGATGCCGCTTGTAGGGCGCGACCTCCACCCGGGCCCCAGCGATCATGTCCTCGATGGAGCGCTTGGACAGCCGTCCGTATGCGGGGTCAGATTCCACTGCGAACAGCACGTGTCCTTCGGCCGCATAGGCGTGCCCCTTGGCGACCAGTCGCTCGATCATGGCGATCATCTCGGGGAGATGTCCGGTGGCTCGCGGCTTCAGGTCCGGCGGCAGCGTTCCGAGGGCGGCAACATCCTCGTCGTAGGCCTGGGCGTAGCGCTCCGTGAGTTCATCGATGGCCACGCCCTCCCGGGCGGCCGCAGCCATGATCTTGTCGTCGATGTCGGTGAAGTTGCGCGCATAGGTGACGCTCGCATAGCGTGCCCTGAGCACCCGGTAGAGCAGGTCGAAGACCACGGCGGCACGGCCATTGCCGATGTGGATGCGGTTATAGACCGTGGGTCCGCACACATAGAGGGTCACGTGGCCGGGCACGAGGGGTTCGAAAAGGCGTTTGCCGCCGCTGAGCGTGTCGTAGAGGTGCAGCGTCATGGCTGATTTCCGTCTGCTGGCGAATGTCGGACCCGCGCCGGCTGCGCGGTTTCAGGCACAGAAGTTCAGCGCCGGCGACATCGCGACGTGAGCGGTAGACGGATGGCGGAGTCAGCGGTCATGGCCGCACAGTATAGCGTTGCCTGGTCTTCGCGTCACAGGCTCAGGCTTTCGGGCCGTAGAGTGATGACGGATCGATGACCACGGGCAGGAAGACCTCAGCCTCACTGCCGTCGGCGCGGGTGTAGAAGCAGTTGTGGCGTCCGGTATGGCAGGCGGGCCCCGTTTGCTCCACCTGCAGCAGCAGGGTGTCACCGTCGCAGTCTACTCTGAGTTCCACCAGCCGCTGGATCTGCCCCGACGTCTCGCCCTTGCGCCACAGCGCCTGGCGCGACCGTGAGTAGTAGCACACTCGGCCAGTGGCAAGCGTCTCCCGGATCGCGTCACGGTTCATCCAGGCCAGCATCAGCACCGCACCCGTGTCGTGCTGTTGGGCGATGACCGGAAGCAGTCCCTGGGCGTCGAAGCGCAGGTCATCGAGCAGATCGTCCAGCGGCACCCGCGTGCCCACTGCAGCGCCTTCGAGATCCTCGATCATGGCTCCGGGTCCTCGCTGTCGGTGGGCGCATGGTACCGGGCGGGCGGGACAGCGACCAGACGAGGGTCAGGGATCCGCTCTGCTTCCAACGTTTCTGCATCCCCCGGCCGGCGCGGAGTCTGATGGCCGAGATCGGTGATCAGACGGCAAGCTACGGGCCTTGTGGGAGCGCCCAGGCCGCCGCAGGCGGACGGGCCGAGCTTTCGGCGTGGCGCTCTGGATATG
>REEU01000236.1 GCA_007694905.1 Gammaproteobacteria bacterium
CCGCTGTTCACGCCCATGGTGGGGCACTACTACAAAGGCATGCTGGTGCAGATCCCGCTGCCGAAGGGCCTGTTGAAGCGCCCCGTGGACGCTGCGGCGCTGCGGGCGCTGCTGGCGGAACGCTATGCGGAGGAAGCCTGCGTGCGGGTGCTGCAACCGGAGCGTGACGCTATTTTGGAGGACGGATTCCTCGATCCGGAGCGCTGCAACGACACCAATCGGGTGGACCTGATGGTGTTCGGCGAGCAGGAACACCTGCTGCTGGTGGCGCGCCTGGATAATCTGGGCAAGGGTGCCGGCGGCGCCGCAATACAGAACCTGAACCTGATGCTGGGCGAGGACGAACTGTCCGGACTGGCCCTGTGAACCGAACCCATCCTGGGAAAGCGATGTGACTGAAACCGAGACGACCATGAATGCCGAAGCGCTGCGCGCCCTGGAAGTGGAGTGCGCCCAGCGTCACGCCGAATTCTGCAAGGCCGGCCTGGCGCTGGATCTGACCCGGGGCAAACCCGCGGCGGATCAGCTCGATCTCGCCAGTCATCTGGACGGGGCCCTGCAGGGCGACTACCGCAGCGAGGACGGTACCGACACCCGCAACTACGGCGGTCTGCGAGGCATCGTGGAGGCACGTCGCCTGGGCGCGGCATTGCTCGGAGCACCTCTTGCGCAGGTCATGGCAGGCGGCAATTCCAGTCTGACGCTGATGTATCTGTTCGTGGAGACCGCGCATCTGTTCGGGCTCGGCGACCAGGGCCCATGGCGCGACGATGCGGCCGGTGCGCCGAAGGTGCTGTGTCCCGTCCCGGGCTACGACCGCCATTTCGCCATCTGCGAGCAACTCGGCATCGAGATGGTCAACGTGCCCATGCTCGCCACCGGGCCGGACATGGACGCGGTGGAAGCGGCCGTGCGCGATGACCCGAGCATTCGTGCCATCTGGTGCGTACCGAAGTATTCCAATCCCACCGGATGCGTGTACGACGAGGCCACCGTGGCGCGCTTCGCCGGGCTGCCGAAGCTGGCGGCACCGGGATTCCGCATCCTCTGGGACAACGCCTATGCCGTGCATGACCTGGAGCCCGATCCGCCGCATCTTGCGGAGCTCTTCAGCCTCGCCAAGCAGGCGGGGACGGAGGACGGGGTGGTGATGTTCGGCTCCACGTCCAAGGTGACGTTTGCCGGTGCGGGTGTCGCCTTCATGGCGGCAAGCACGCCGGTGCTCGGCGCGTTCGAGCAGCGTCTCGGGGCACTGATGATCGGCCCGGACAAGGTCAATCAACTCCGCCATGCGAAGCTGTTCCCGGACATGGAGGCCCTGACGAGTCACATGCGGCGGCATGCCGCGATCATCCAGCCGAAGTTCGAAGCGGTGCAGGAGGCCCTCGAGGCGGGGCTCGCAGGAACAGGTTTCGCCACCTGGACCCGACCCCGCGGCGGCTACTTCGTCTCCGTGGATACCCTGCCCGGTCTGGCGCGTGAGGTGATCCGCCTGGCCGCCGATGCCGGCGTGAAGCTGACACCGGCCGGCGCCACCTTCCCCTACGGCCGCGACCCGGAAGACCGCAACATCCGCCTTGCTCCCACCTTTCCGCCACTGGCAGACGTGCGCCGGGCCATGGAGGTCTTCATCAACTGTGTTCGTCTCGCGAGTGCGCGGGCCAGCCTCCAGGAGAACAGCTGATGAGCAGCGACGAAACACCGGTGGTCGACGACGATTCGACGCCCGCCGCTTCCGCGCCCGAGATCGGCGCCGTCACTCAGGTGGCATTCGAGGAGTTCGGCCTGCCGCCGCAGCTGATGCAGGCCATCGTCGAACTCGGCTACACCCACTGCACGCCGATCCAGGCGGAGACCCTGCCCCACTCGCTGTCGAACTATGACGTCACCGGGCAGGCTCAGACCGGCACCGGCAAGACCGCCGCGTTTCTGATCACGCTGATCAGCCATCAGCTGGAATTCCCGCTGCCGGAAGCGCCTCCCAACGGGACGCCGAGGGCGCTGGTGCTGGCTCCGACGCGGGAGCTGGTACTGCAGATCGCGCAGGATGCCGAAGACCTGACCCGCCACAGTGGTCTGAAAGTGCTGAGCGTGGTGGGCGGCATGGACTTCGAACGGCAACGGAACGTGCTGGAGAAGGAGCGGGTGGATATCCTGGTGGCGACGCCGGGACGGCTGATCGACTTCCTGACCCGCGGCAAGCTGAATCTGCGCAACGTCGAGCAGCTGGTGCTCGATGAGGCAGATCGCATGCTGTCCATGGGCTTCATCCCCGACGTGCGCCGCATCATCCGCCAGACTCCGCCCAAGCGGCGGCGGCAGACCCTGCTGTTCAGCGCCACGTTCAACGACGAGGTGCACAGGCTGGCCGAGCAGTGGACGCTGGAGCCGGAACACGTGGTGATCGAGCCTGAGAGCGTGGCCGTGGACAGCGTCGAGCAGCGCATCTACATGGTCCCGGCGCGCAGCAAATTCGCCCTGCTCTACAACCTGATCACCACGCTGGAGCTGGATCGGGTGCTTGTGTTCGCGAATCGGCGCGACAGCACGCGGCGGATCTATGAGCGCCTGAAGGCGCTGGACGTGCCCTGCGACATGCTTTCCGGCGAGATTCCCCAGAGCAAACGGATTTCCACCCTGGAGAAGTTCAGGGAAGGCAAGATCCGGGTGCTCGCTGCCACGGACGTGGCCGGGCGCGGCCTGCATGTGGAAGGCATCAGTCACGTCATCAATTACGACCTGCCGGAGGATCCGGAGGATTACGTGCATCGCATCGGGCGCACCGGGCGGGCTGGGGCGAAGGGAATCTCCATCAGCTTGCTCGGGGAGAGCGATGCGTTCCTGCTGCCGGAGATCGAGGCGCTGCTGGGCAGCAAGTTCGACTGCACGCAGCCGGAAGAGGAACTGCTGGTGGCGCCGAAGGAGTCGCGGGTGCCGTCGGATGACCGGCCGCGACGGCGGGACAGCGGCCGCAGCAGCGGCGGCCGTTCCGGCGGCGGGCGCCCGAGCGGGCGCCGCCGGGCCTGACGTCACGCCCCAAGCCCAACGGCAGTCGGCGATCGCGGCGTCGCCTGCGGCGCCTGCCGTCTCCCACAGCCTTCGTTCGAGTAGGTCCTGTGGGACAGTCCAGGCCGCGCGCAGCGCGGACGGACCGAGCTTTCGGGCGTGACGCTTGAATCTGGATCCGTCGGCGGTCGCGACGCCGGCCTGCGGCCGACGTTTGCTCCCACTGGCATAACGCGAGACCCCGGCACAACGCAGTGGGAGCGCACGTCCGCGCAGCGGGCGTGGCGATTTGCGGCGCGCTCGGGGCAGCGATGGGGACTTTTCGCGGGGCCTGTGGTCTATAGAGTTAGCGGGCACTCGGGCGCCGCGTTGGAGGGGTGGATCATGATGCGTTTCAGTGTGCTTGCCGTGACGGTGCTCTTGCTTGCGGCGTGCAGTGGTCCGACCACCACGACTTCAGCCACGCAGGCGACGCTCAGCGTGAACGGCCATGCCGAAGTGCGCACGGCGCCGGACCGGGCCCGGTTCAGCGCCGCGGTGGTGAACGAGGGTGAGGAATCCGAGGCCGTCATGGCAGCCAACGCGGAGCGCACGGAGCGCATGCTGACCGCGCTGCGCGAATCGGGGATTGCGACCGAGCAGATCAGAACCCAGGGCGTACGGCTGCATCCGGTCTGGACGCCACGGCCCCGCAACGCGGACGAGAACTGGCGCCCGCAGATCATCGGCTACCAGGCCCGCAACCAGATCGAGGTGGTGACGGCGGATCTGGCCGGCGTCGGAACCCTGCTGGCGACCGCAGTACGCGCCGGCGCGACGGATGTGGACGGGGTGCACTTCAGCCTCGAGGACGATGCGTCGGCCCGTGCCGACGCGATCCGCATCGCCACCGAGCGTGCCCTGGCGGAAGCAACGACCCTCGCCGATGCGGCCGGAGTGCGCCGCGGGCGTATTCTCGAGCTGCGGCTCGACGGTGCTTCCACCCAGCCCCCACCCATGCTGCGCGCCGCCAGCATGGACATGCGTGCGGAGTTCGCCAGCGTGCCGGTGGAACCCGGTGAAGTGACCGTCAGTGCCCATGTGGCGCTGAGCATGGCCATCAACTGACCCGACCGAAAAAGCCCTGATGTCATACCTGGAGGGCCACCGCTCGTCGCCGGATTGAGTGATGCCCTTGAATTAAGCCAGCTCTTTGTTACAATCGAGTCGCAAGTTGTAACAGTTCAGCTGTCAAACAGTTGGACCAACGTTGTGCTGCAGCACGGTCGGCCCCAGGCGCGACCACTTTTCAGCCGACGCAGAGAGCAGTTGCGTCCCGCACTTGTCCGGGACCCTCCAGGGAGTCCGATCCATGAGTAAACGTTCTTTCCCGTTGCGTACGGGAAGCGCAATCCTTTGCGCTGCCATCGCGACTATTTCGGCCCAGGCCCAGGCTCAGCAGCCGCAGGCCCAACCCCAACGTCCAAGCGCTATCGAAGAAGTGGTGGTGACCGCCCAGCGGCGCCAAGCCACGCTGCAGGACACCGCCCTCGCCGTGTCCGCCTTCGACCAGTCAGCACTTGATCGCGAGAACATCAACACTGTCTCCGACATGCAGCTTTCGGTGCCGAACCTGAGCTTCACCAAGGAGAACTTCACCGGTTCCAACGTCCGCATCCGCGGCATCGGCAACAATGCCGTGGCCGCCAGCTCGGACTCCGGAACGGCCATCAACTTCAACGGCGCCTACCTGCAGACCACGTCCATCTTCGAATCGGAGCTGTTCGACGTGGAGCGGGTCGAGGTGCTGCGAGGCCCGCAGGGGACGCTGTACGGCCGCAACACCACCGGCGGCGTGATCAACATCATCCCCGCCAAGGCGGATCCGATGGGCTTCGACGCCTCGATCGATCTGGAAGCCGGCAACTTCGGCACCCGCAAGGCAAGCGGCATGGTCAACCTGCCGCTGGGCGAGCAGGCCGCGGTGCGCGTATCCGGCCGCTGGCTCGAGCGTGACGGCTACGTCGAGAACACGTTCCTCAACGAGGACATCGACGACCGTGATCTGTGGTCGACCCGGGTGGCGTTCAACTACATGCCCACCGAGCGTACCGAGCTCAACTTCTTCTGGCAGCGCTTCCGCGAAGACAGCACCCGGATGCGGACGTCGAACCAGCTCTGTGCGAAGGACGAGAATCCGTTCCCGTTCAGCCTCGGCTGCCAGCCCAATGTGGCCCTCGATGATCCGGAAGCATTCGGTGTCCTGAACTCGGCGGGTCAGCTCGGCGGCATCCTCGCGGCCAACTTCCTCGAGCCGGGTGTAGACGCCTTCGCGAATTCCGTGCGCAGCAGGGACCTGCGTCAGGTGCAGACGCCGATCACGCCGGTCTACGAGATGGACGAGGACATCTACAACCTCGAGATCACGCACGAACTGGACCAGTACACCCTGACGCTGTCGGCGACGTATCAGGAAATCGAGCTGAATACGGTCACTGACTACGCTTGGGCGGTGCCATCGGAAACGTTCCTCCCGAACGTTCAACCGGTCCCCTTCCCCGGCTTCGGCTTCACCGACGAGGCCGGCCGGCTGATGACGCCTTCCGACCCGACGGTTTCAGGCTTCGATCGCCCGTTCGCCTACGACACTTCGGCGTTCGAGAACGAGGCCTTCACGGTGGAAGCCCGGATCGCTTCGAGCTGGGACGACAGCCCGATGGACTTCCTGGCAGGCGTCTTCTACCTGAAGAGCGACAACTCGACGATCTACGACGTCCGCGGCAACACGCTGGCCGCCTTCACGCCGGCAGGCACGGTGGAAGTCGATGGTCGGGAAGCTCCGCTGGCATGGTTCCGCAATGACACGGCCGACTACGAGCTCGAGACGTGGGCCATCTTCGGTGAGTTCTACGCGGATCTCGGTGACGCCACTCGCCTGACCATCGGCCTGCGCTACTCGGACGAGACCAAGGATGTCCGCGATCGCCAGACGCTGCTGAACGATCCGACCCTGGAGTTCGTCCCGGGCGTTTCCAACCGCGCCTATCTGGACAACACCTTCGCCGACGCGTTCGCGCCCGGCGGTGTAGCTGGCCTCGCCGTGGTCGACGAGCGTTTCTACGGCTTCGGCACCGGCGGCAACAATGCGGTACCGGACTTCCGCGAGTTCGGCGACTCCTGGAGCGAACTGACCGGCAAGGTCTCTCTCGACCACTACCTGGACCTCGGCTTCACCGACGAGACCATGGTATTCGCGACCCTGTCCCGCTCCTACAAGTCCGGCGGCATCAACCCGCCGTCCTTCTCCGGAGCATTCGAAGAAACCTTCGAGCCGGAGTACATCAACGCAATCGAGATCGGTGCCAAGAACCGGCTGTTCGACGGGCGCATGCTCTTGAACCTGACCTACTTCTGGTACGACTACGATGGTCTGCAGAACACCAAGATCATCGACCGCACCTCGGTGAATGAAAACATCGATGCGAAGATCCAGGGCCTCGAGTTCGAGCTCAACTGGGCGCCCATCGACAACCTGCGCATCGACGCGTTCGCATCCTGGCTCGACACCGAGATCACCGGTGGGACCAGCATCGATCCGGCGAATCCGACGGACGGCAATCCGAACTTCGTCACTGTGAAGAACGGCGGCGCCGATGTCTTCATCACGCCGACGGACGTTCTGGCTGGCGGCACGTTCGATGCCAACCAGTGCGGTCAGGATCGCCTGGAATGCGCCACGATCTTCACCCAGAACCCGGCTGCCAGCGGCTTGGGCGCGCAAACGCCCACCACCCTGGTGCCGATCGGTGTCGCGGCGGATCTCAAGGGTAACCAGCTGCCTGGTGCTGCGGAGTTCTCGGTGAAGCTGGGCGCTCAGTACAGCTTCCACTTCGGCGACGGCCTGGAACTGGTGCCGCGCGTCGACTTCTACTGGCAGGATGACTTCTACTATCGCGTGTACAACAGCGAGCAGGACAAGATCTCCAGCTGGTCGGTGTGGAATGCATCACTGACGCTGTACGGACAGGCGGGAGACCGCGCCTCCTGGTACGCACAGGCTTTCGCGAAGAACATCGGGAACAAGGATCACATCACCGGTGGTTACTTCACGGATGCCAGCTCGGGGAACTTCACCAACGTGTTCCTGCTCGAGCCGCGCACCTACGGCCTGCAGATCGGCGCCCGCTTCTGATCGGGGCAACGACTGCAACGCAAAACGAAAAGGGGCCCTTCGGGGCCCCTTTTTCGTTATCGAGTTGATCGCCTCCGCCCTGCGCAACGTTCCAATGAAGCGCGACGCAAGATTCTTGCGAAACGTCAGTGGGAGCCTACGTCCGCGCAGCGGGCGTCGCGATCTGTGTCACGCTCGAGCCCGGCGGTAGTCGGCGTTCGCAAAGCCGGGCTGCGCCCGACTTTCGCTCCCAC
>REEU01000100.1 GCA_007694905.1 Gammaproteobacteria bacterium
GGAACGCTGACCTCTCTCGGGACACCTCTTGCAGCGGATCAAGAAGCTTATGTTGCGATCCTCAAGAGCCGTCCAAGGACGACTCGTTATGAGGTTGGCATCAACGCGGAGCGATTGCTTCGGCCTGATCTGGTCGGCAAAGCAATTGGTATCTTTCGCCAGGAGAAGCAGACGCCAACATCTTCGCTTCTTGTTACCGATCCGGAAGAAAACCTGTTGTCGTTCCGGGAATCGAATACGAACAGAGTGACAACTGAAGCAATAGGTCGTGCGGAATTCAGCTGGGAAGCCTGGTCAGATCATTTGATACAAGTGAATCTGGAGGTGGCCTACAACAGCTTGGATAACAAAGTGAATCAGCAGGTCGACTTTGGTGACGGTTCCGGACTGCAGCAGCAAAGCCTGCCTAATGCCAACACTCTGGTCGAAGAGGTCCGCGGTGACGTATTGGTCAGGGACATTTGGACGTTGGGGCAGTTTGACGTTCACTATGGCCTGGGTGTGGAGCTGTCTAGAATAAGGCAGTCGGGCGATGCGAATCTGGAGCGCAGCTTCGTGTTCTTGAAGCCGGAAGGTCTGATCAGCTATTCGGCTTCTCCGCGCCTTCAAACTCGACTTCGAGTTGCGCGCGAGGTGGCGCAATTGAATTTCGAGGACTTCGTGACGGCAACCTTTTTCGAAGATGAAGGTCTCCTCGAGGGGAACCCCGATCTCGAACCAGAGAGTACATGGATTGCTGAGTTGAGTCAGGAGCAGCGCTTTGCCGGCGGTAGCGCGGTGACGCTGACGTTATTTCATCACTGGATATCTGACGTAGAGGACCTGCTTGCTCTGCCGAACGAGGTGCCCGGAAATATCGGAAATGGCCGGCGCTGGGGGATAAAAGCGCAGGCGACGTTCCCGCTTGATCAGCTTGGCCTGACCGATGCCAGGCTCGATTTTCGAGGCCGATGGCAGGATTCAAGCGTCAGGGATCCTGTGACTGGTCGGCGACGCAATCTGTCTGGAATTCGCGGAGATTCGGGTTCGATTCCGTTTCGTGACGAAGACAATGCTTACGCGGTTAACATTGAGTTTCGTCAGGACTTTCAGGCTGCGCGCGTGGCGTGGGGCTTTGGGGCCGTCAGGCGTGCCGAGCGCACATTGTTCAAGCTCGACGAGCTTGATGTTTTCAACGAAGGGACTCAGCTCAGTGCGTTTATCGAAACAACTCGCTGGCTTGGAATCAAGATGCGTCTTGAAGGGGACAATCTCCTCGATTTCGATCGGACGCGCGATCGTACCGTGTATGTCGGTGCACGAGATTTGTCGGACGTGGAGCTGCGCGAAAAGCGTAGCCGGACGCGCGGTGTTCGCATCTATCTAAAACTGAGTGGAAATTTCTGAGGTCGTCACTGGCAACCTGTCAGAGTCGCCATGCAGAGCGAAACGGTCATGCGCTGCATCGTCCAGCGAGCTATGGTCGAAGTGGGTGGCTTGAGGTGAGAATGGTCGCCGTTGAGGGGCAGCAGGGAATCGATTTGTCGGGAAGTTTGGGGAGGCATGGTGCCTCGCCTTACTCAAGTCGTCCAAAGCACGGCAAGCAGCGTCAGTGGTACCACGAGAGCCCAGAGGCCAACGGCCAGTCCTAGCACGCGCCCTCGCATGCGCTGCATCACATCGCGTGTGAGGTCCGTGCCGACCAAAAACAGCGCTACGACGAGAAGGCTCTTGCTCAGGACGCTCGCGTTGGCCTCGACGCTATGCGGCAGGTCCAGGAACGTTCCTGCCGTGGTTGCGGCGAGAAATGGAAGGATGAAGCCAGGCAGTTTCAATCGTAATGGCCGCCCGCCACGGGAGTTGTTTCCTGCTGGATCCCGCGTTGTTTCCCAAAGTGTGAATGCGAGGATCAGTGGGATGAGCCAAAGTGTCCGTCCGAGCTTGATGGTGGTGGCGACTTGGAGTGCTTCATCGCCATACAGCGCTGCAGCGGCAAGCACGGAGCTGGTATCGTGGATGGCGAGCGCGGTCCAGATCCCGAATTGAAGCTGGCTGAGATTCAGCGCGTGCGCCATCGGTGGAAAAGCAAACACGGCGATGACGTTCAGCAGAAATACGATGGCGAGCGCGAGCGCCAGTTGGTGAGGCAGGGCCCGAACCGTCGGACCAAGCGTTGCGATCGCTGTGCCACCGCAGATTGCGGTGCCTGAGGCAATGAGCTTCGAGGTCGGAGCTTCTGATATCAGGAGTCTTCCAGCAAGCAGTCCCGCAGCAAGCGTGAGCAGCACGTGTGCGGTGACCAACCACATGTAGCTCGCGCTCAATTGCCAAATCGTGCTCAGGTCCAGTTGCAAGCCCAGCAGGACGATCGCAGCCTGGAGGCAGGATCTGCTCATAGTGCCGGCGCACGCGAAAGGGCGCTGGTTCAGCCCCAGTGCGATTGAGCCGCCTACCAGAAGCGCCACAGCAGGGTTCCCGAGAAACGCCAGGAAAGGTAAGGCCAGGAAGCAGGCGGCACGCCCGACGGCTCTGCGGCGGACATCGGGCGCAGGTGTGGGGTTTGCTTCGATTGCGGCCGCACCTCTTGGCTGAGTTCATTAAATCATTTCGGCATATCCTATTAACTTTTAGCGCGGGGCCTAGAGCCAGAAGCAGTGGAAGTCTCGGACCAGCAGGGCGGGTCAGCTGACATGAATGACAACCTGCTATGGGTCATGGGGCTCAAGCAAGGGTCTATGGCGGCACCCCAATGGCGTCTGCCCGGACGCATTCACGACGGGCATTGAACGGGTGTGGGTTCGATTGCCACTTTGCTGTGCGGCCAGCCCTCTCTTGGTATGGCGCGCAGCGTTTCACGAGGCCGTGCATCAGAGGCGTGCGGAACCTGTGAGAGGTTCCGATTCAATGAAAGTGGCCGCTTGGTAAGCTGCCAAACGCTGGCATTGTCTTATGGGTGCATCTGGACCTATCCGCACCCGTGGCGAGTTGGTAAAAGTGGTAACTCCTGAAATGTATGGCGGTTTTGTTTTTGGTTCATGCGTCAAGCCGCCAAGGCGAACTTCCTCGCTCCGGGAAACAAGCAGACGTTGAAGCCAGGCTCTCCCGCCTGTGCGGTTTCAATCACTTGGACAGACTGATTGCCTTGCTGCCCTGAAGGAACAATGAAGCCCGCTTGTGGTCTCATCAAGCAGGCGAAGCGTCTATGGCATGCAAGCGGGAAGCGGGCCGGTCGGGTATCAGATACTTAGCGAACCATGGTTGGACTGCAGGCGGGAACAGGGCTGCAACCAACAACAGAGGAGCGACGGCTTGATGCTCAGGCTACTGAAAGACATCTGCTCAAATGCCAGGTGTGCCATCAGGCGACGGAACGGATTGGTTCAGCTTGTAGCAGTTTTCGGGTTGAGTTTTGTCCTGGCGGCGCCTCAGGCGCAGTCTGACGAACCCATTTATATCCGAGCGGGCACCCTGCTGGACGGGCAGGGTGCGGTGCGTGAAGACGTCATAATCACCGTGGAAGGCTCCAGGATCACCGACATTTCTGCCCATGCCCCGTGGGTCACCTACGATCTATCTGAGTTCACCGTACTGCCAGGGCTGATCGAAGGGCATCAGCACATCAACAGCTACTTTGCCGAGACCGACATGTTCGGCAGCATGGATTCGCCGGAAAAGCGCATGTCTCACATGATCGAGAATGCGTACGTGTCGCTGATGGGTGGCGTGACGACGCTGCAAAGCGTAGGGCATGAGTCTGACCTCGAGCTGCGAAGCGCGATCGAGCGTGGGGTGCTTCCTGGTTCGAGAATACTGACCTCCGCCGGGGTGATCTCCGGAGGTACGCCGGACGAGGTCAGGCAGCGGATCCGGGAACTCGACGCCATGGGGGCGGACCTCATCAAGCTTGTTGTCTCGGGCACGTTGCGCGATGGGGCGGAGCGGATCAATTCGGACGAGTGGATCCAAGCCGCCTGTGGAGAAGCGACTGCGCTCGGGCTGCGCACCCTGGTCCATGCACACAGACCAGCCGAGACGCGCACGGCGATTCTTTCGGGGTGTACCCAGATCGAGCATGGCGGGTTTCTCGATGACGAGATTTTCGCGCTCATGGCTGAGCGGGGTATCTATTTTGGTCCTAACGTCGGTGTGCTCCAGCAGAACTATATCGAAAACCGGGATCGATTCATGGCGTTGGGTTTCACGGAGGAGATGTTCGCCAGGATGGAGGCGGTCCTTCCGCAAATCCTTGAAATGTTCAAGCGTGCGCTCAGGCACGAGGCGTTGAAAATCGTGCTGACGGCGGACGCGGTGGCCGGCACGCACGGGCGGAGTCCCGATGAGCTGATCTATCGCGTTCAGCGCGGCGGTCAAGATCCGATGGATGCGATTATCTCCGGAACCTCGCTTGCTGCAGAATCCGTCGGCCTCGGGGATACCATCGGTACCCTTGCCCCAGGCATGGAGGCGGACTTGATTGCTGTAAGGGGCAATCCACTGGAGGACATCACTGCAATGCGCCGAACTGCTTTCGTAATGAAAGGTGGAAAAGTGTACAGATACGAGCCGCCACGTTCGCCCGGCCGCTGACCTTTCGACGACGTCTTGGCGGCCTGGCTCTTGGGGAAGACGTGCGCCTGACTTTCGGCCCATGACATTCGAGGAGGTTGTAGCTATGAATGGACCGACCCTACCCGGTGCTCTGCGTTCCCTCGCAGTCACCGCCACGCTCGTGTTCCTGAGTGCGGGGGCCGTTGGCGGTGACCGCTCGCCAGAGGAGCTTAAGGCTGAAGCCGCCGAGCGCATCGATGCTGCGGAAGAGCAGCTTCAGGACTACGTCATGTACTTGAACGATAATCCTGAAATCGGGTTTGACCTGCCACTGGCTGCGGATCGAGCAACTGCGATGTTGGAGGAGGCAGGATTCCAAGTCGAGAGAGGAATCGAGGGCACCCTGCTGCACTCCGGCCAGTCTTTTTTCATGGAACATGCTTTCATCGCCAAGCTCGAGGGTGGTCAACCGGGTCCAAAGGTCGGTTTGATGGTCGAGTACGACGCGCTGCCGGAGATCGGCCACGGCTGCCAGCACGATATTTCCGGGGCCTGGAGTATTGGAGCAGGTCTTGGTTTGGCTTCGTTGATGCCTTACATGAGCGGCACGCTTTATCTATTCGGCACGCCCGCTGAAGAAGGCATCGTGGACAATGCGGGCGGTAAAGTCATCATGCTCGAAAGAATGGAGCATCTTGACGCTGCACTCATGATTCACGGGAGCACTGTCACCACGGATGGAGCAGAAAACATCATGAGACTCAACCGCGAAGCCCTCGAGGTTGTGTTTCATGGGAGGGAAGCCAGTCCCAACAGCGCCTACCATGGTATCAACGCATTAGACGCAAACATGCTCTTCTGGGATGCGCTCAACGCTTATCGGCGTCAGCTTCGGCCTGGCGCGGCCATTTACGGGATCATTACGGATGGTGGCCAGGTGGTCAACACGATACCTGGGCGGTCGGCCTCACGTTTCCTGGTGCGGGTCGCCGATGAACAGTATTTCCATGAGGTACTCGGACGGGTCCGGGAAATCGCGGAAGGGATCGCGATGGCGATGGGCGCAACCGTTGACGTCAACGTAACGGCCAATCGCTACGTATCCATGATCCCGAATCAGACCCTTGCTCAGTCCCACCGGGCTAACCTTGAAGCGTTGGGCCTCGAACCTTTTTCGCCCCGCATGCATCGGCCCGGATCCGGTGGCGCGAGCGACATGGGCAACGTCAGCCGGGTCGTTCCTTCCATCCATCCTTTCATGCGTTCTCGCGTCACAGGTGGCGGACACACGCTGGAAGCGGCGGAAGGCAGCAGGTCTGAGTTCGGTCTGGGCACCGTAACGCTAGGTGCGAAAGCCCTCGCCATGACCGCAATAGACATATTTACTGGCGAGGCCGATGTCGAGGCGATGCGAGATGAGCTGGATCGCGCATTGGCGGATCTCGCGGCGGAGTAGCATGCGCGTGGCCTTCGAGCTATCTCCCGACGTCCAGGACGGCGGGATTCGATTGCACTAACGTTCCACTGCCGGGAGTTGGCTGAAGAATGGGGGAGCAATTGGGCCAAGAGGCTTGGCGGAGCCTCGTCAGGCTTGGCGAGTCCAGTGACGGCCTTCAGGTGCAGCTGCGCAAGGCACTGAGCTCGGCTATTGCGGATGGCCGTCTCAGTCCGCTCACACCATTGCCATCGAGTCGTAGTCTCTCACGCATGTTGGGCATCTCGCGGACAACCGTTTCCCTGGCTTATCAGCAGTTGGTGGACGACGGCTATCTGGTAAGCCGTGAGCGGCAGGGCTACTTTGTCGATCCACAGATGACTGCGGGTGTCACGTCGAAAAGCGGCGTTCGGCAGCTTGGACTCGACGGCGGCATCCACTGGGATCGGCGGGTCCAGATTCCGGTCAAAGTGCAACGGAATATTCGTAAGCCCCACGACTGGCGTCGATATCCCTATCCATTCATTTACGGCCAGAAGGACCGGACGCTGCTGCCCATCGCAGCATGGCGGGAATGCTGGCGCGAAGCCCAGAGTATTTGGAGCATCGCCAACGCGGACTGTGATCTTCTGGATCAGGATGATTCCTGTCTGATCGAGCTGTTGCGAAGCCGCGTGCTTCCCAGGCGTGGTGTATGGGCGAAGCCCGAGAACATCCTCATCACACTTGGTGCGCAGAATGCGCTGGCGTTGATCGTTCGGCTGCTGGTCGGTCGACCCCATATCGTCGGTATCGAGGACCCAGGGTACCCTGATGCCCGAAACATGCTCCAGCTCGAGTCCGGGCATGTTATACCGCTTCGGGTCGATGAGGATGGGTTGGTTGTCGACGATGCCGTAGCCCAGTGCGACTACGTATTCGTCACTCCGAGCCTTCAATCTCCCACTGGAGTCACGCTTACTCAGGCGCGCCGTCGGGCGCTGCTTGACCTGGCCGCGTCAAAAGACATCGTGATCATCGAAGATGACTATGAGTCGGAAGGCGCCTTTGATGATCGCGACGTGCCGGCGCTCAAGAGTCAGGATGATGCGGGTCGCGTCGTCTACTGCGGCAGCTTGTCCAAGTCGTTGGGGCCTGGGCTTCGTTTGGGTTTTCTCGTCGCAGATGCTGAGCTGATCGAGCAGGCGCGGGCGCTGCGTCGCCTGATGTTTCGGCACCCGCCTCCGTTGATTCAGCACGCCGTAAGCCTCTTCATTGAATATGGCCACTACGACGCGCACTTGAAGCGGCTTAGCACGGCCTTTAACGAGCGCTGGGAGGTCATCGCAAGCGCTCTGGATGAGCACCTGCCTGACTTCAGACGCGCGAGTGAGTTCCGAGGTTCAGCCACTTGGGTCGGTGGGCCGGACTGGTTGAACTCTGACCGTTTGGCGGCC
>REEU01000225.1 GCA_007694905.1 Gammaproteobacteria bacterium
AGGTGCAACGCAGTGTCCGGGCCGCAGCCAAGCTCCCTTCGGGCGCGGCCTGTATGGCTTCTGGGCGGTGTTGCGCCCACTCGACGTGGAGCCCGCCACGCCTTCGCGGACGCGCATTGCCCAGCAGCCATACACGCTCCCGCACAGCATGCGAACTTCGGATTCAGGACACTAGCGCCTCGCCTCGGCCCAGGTGTCCAGCAGGCCCGCGGAGCGCATCTCATCCAATAGACGGCCTTGGTCCACGGGCTTGGTCAGGTAGCCGTCGCATGACCCGCCGTAGGCGGCCATGACGGTCTTCATGTCATCTAGAGCCGTAGTCATAATGATCTTTGCCCGTTGCTCCAACGGAACTTCATGATCCTGTTCCAGGTTGCGGATGGCCTTGAGCGCCTCTTGACCGTCCATCTCCGGCATCATGATATCAAGGCAGATGAAATCGTAGGGCTCGCCCATTTTCAGCGCACGAGCGACCGAATCTACTGCTTCGCGGCCATTGACTGCGAGATGCACCGGGCCAAAGCTCTGGGTCAACGCTCGCATGAGCAGACGACTGGTGTGATCATCTTCTACGATCAGGGTTTTCACATCTGGTTTCCTTCTTCCATACGTTGTGACAGCTTTGGTATCGTAAGCGTGATTGCGTTCTTTAGTCGTTCGAAGTCTCCTTCAAGCAAGCGCACTGCGGCGCGCGCAGAAGAGATGTCCTGGGCCGTCACTGCCTCTTCGACCGCACGCGCACTGGCCACGAGAGCGTCGGCGCAGAGGTTGGCAGATGCACCTCGGATCGTGTGTCCGAGACGTCCTGCGAGCGCAAGATCTCCCGTCTCGACACTAGCGCGCAGCTCGTCGATTCGTCGCGGCATATCTGCGCAGAAGGCTTCCGTCACGGCGGCGACCAGCGCTTCATCGTCCATCAGCCGTCGCAGTAGTTCCGCCTGATCGAATTCCATCGTGGAAGGCAACGACGTGATTGGACCGGAAGACGGAAGCGTGCCTGCAGGCAGCCATTGCTTCATTGCATCGAGTAGACTTTCACGAGTCAGTGGTTTCGAGACGTAACCATTCATCCCGGCCTCGAGGCAGCGGTCTTTGTCCCGCGCCAAGGCATGGGCGGTCAGCGCGATGATCGGTACGCCTGGCCTACCGAGCGACCGCTCACGTTCGCGAATCTTCGCTGTTGCTGCGAGGCCATCCATCTCCGGCATCTGCACATCCATGAGTACAAGATCATAGGGCAGACTCTCCAGCGCGTTCACTGCCTCAGCGCCGTTGGCTACGGCATCGGCACGTAGTCCCATATTCTTGAGCATGCCCAGCGCTACCATCTGATTCACGGGGTTGTCTTCGGCCACCAGGACCCGAAGACCCCGGTCTTCAAAAACCGCCGCGCTGGCATTGGCAGTGGGCTGAGGTTTCGCCGGGTCCTGCTCTAAGGCTGTACCCAGACCGGCCAGGACGTCTTCGGTGACGGCCAAGAGTTCGCGAGTCCTTATGGGCTTCAGCAGCTGGGCTGCAAAACCGGTCTGATCGCCTGAGTCGCCGCTTGAAACGCCCACCTCGCGCAGCTCGATCAGCGAGGTGGCAGCCAAGTTTTGATCCGAGCGAATGGCCCTGGCGAGTTCTTCGCTGCTCATGTCAGGCATCCGCGTGTCGATGAAGGCGATGGTGTAGGGCGATCCGGCCGCGGCGGACTCAGCGAGAAGCGACAATGCGTGAGTTCCGCTTTCTGCGGCGGCCGCGCGCAACCCCCAGGATTCCAGACGGGTGGTGAGCAGATCGCGGACGGTGGCGTTGTCATCCACGATCAGGACAGGTTCGCCATGGAAGGTCACGGTGGCCTGCCCCGCGCCTGCGTCGGCCTCAAGCGCTTTGGCCAGCACTACAGTGAACCAGAACGTCGCACCCTGGCCCTCTTCGCTCTCGATTCCGATGGCCCCACCCATGAGCGCAGCGAGGCGCCGGGAAATGGCCAGACCAAGGCCGGTCCCGCCGTAATTCCGGGTGGTGGACGCGTCTACCTGACTGAATTCATCAAAGATGATCGCCTGCTTATGGGCGGGCACTCCGATACCTGTGTCGCGAATCTCAAAGCGCAAGTGGACGGCGTCTTCGGACATCGCCGTCATCGCGACAGTGATGACCACTTCGCCGTTTGCGGTGAACTTCACAGCATTGCCCACGAGGTTGGTGAGAATCTGGCGCAGGCGTCCTGAATCACCGCGTACACGGCTGGGCACCGAGGGCTCCGCGGCGCATACCAGTTCCAGGCCCTTTTCATGTGCCTTGAATGCCATTGCAGCCCCGAAGTCGTCGAGTAGGCCCCTGAGGTCGAAATCGGACTGTTCCAGTTCGATCCTGCCCGCCTCGATCTTGGAGAAGTCCAGAATGTCGTTGATCACCGCGAGTAACGATTCGCCGCTTGTGCGTACGATCTCGGCGAGATGGCGCTGCTCGTCGGTCAGTCCGGAGTCCAGCAACAGGCCGGTCATGCCGATCACGCCATTCATGGGTGTTCTGATCTCATGACTCATGTTGGCAAGGAATGAGCTCTTCGCTTCACTTGCGGCCTCGGCCTGGTCACGGGCCTCGCGCATGGATTGTTCGTACTCGACCTGGGCTGTGATTCCGACCATTTGTCCGATCATGCGCAGCGGTGAACCATCTGATGCGGTTTCCGTCACCTTGCCGGCGGAGCGGAACCAGCGATAGCTGCCATTCGCATGGCGGAAACGGTGACGGTGATCGAACCTTGGGGCGCGAGCTGAAAGGGCGTTTATCGCCGTAAGGTAACCTTGTCGATCCTCGGGGTGGAGGCGCTCAACGAGATCTTTCTCCGATATGGATCCATCGGACGCGGAGTCACCGAGCATGCGGCGAGCGCTGGCGTCGACGTGTATGACTTGCTCAGGAATGACCCAGTCGAACGAAGCGCCATCGCTGGATTCGATCGCAAGCTCCAGGCGCTCATTGCTTTCCTTCAACGCGCTGATGTCGATGTGCACCCCCACCATTCGCAGTGGTGCTCCGGTCTCCGAGCGCTCGATCACTTCCCCGATAGCGCGGACCCATCTCGATGATCCGCTTTTCTCGATCAAGCGATGTTCATTCTGCCAGGTGCCCAAGTTGCCACGGACGTGTTGCTTCAATGCTGACCAGGCTTCAAGGCGATCGTCTGGATGACAGAGCTGCTTCAGCGCTTCGATGCCAGGCGAAAAGTCACCGGGATCGTAACCGAGCATCGTGTAGAAGGTGTCGCTGAAATAACTGTCCTCTTTGTTCATGCCCAAATCCCAGAGGCCGATATTGGCTGTCTTCATTGCCAAGGATAAGCGCTGCTCGGCTCTTTCCAGGGCGACCTGGGTGTTGGTGATGTCGGTGATGTCGGTGGCCACGGCTACCAACCTGTCGTATTCGCCTGAGGGGCCCCTCAGTGGGATCCTGTCGGTGCGAACCCAGCGCAATGCGCTGTCGGCGGTCCGGTAAGGTTCGACGATACCCGTCTTGGGCTCGCCGTTACGGATGACCTCAAGGTCGTCGCGGAGGTGGCAGGCGGCCATGTCGGCATCGAAGAATGCCTCGCTAGGCTTGCCAACGATCTCGGCTTCTGGTCGCCCGATCGAATCGGCCGCCGTCTTGTTGAGGGCAAGGATCTTGCTCTGATCATCCCTGTAGAAGACGATGGCCGGAATGGCGTCGAGGATTGCGCGCAACTCGAGTCTCTGCTGGGCGATCTGCTCCTGGGCATCCTGACCGTCTGTGATGTCGATATGGGCGCCGCACATCCGCAGAGGTTCGCCGGACGGTGACCACTCGACCACCTGGCCCATGCAAAGCACCCAGACCATTGAGCCGTCCTTGTGAAGGTAGCGGACCTTCTGATAGTAGGGCTCCCCGCCATGCGAAGCGAAGTGCCGCCGGACGGCATCCATGACGACCGTCAGGTCGTCTGGGTGCAGCAGTTGCTGCCAGGTCTCCGGTGTTTCCGGCAGCTCCCCTGGACGGTAACCCAACATGCGCAGCCAGCCCGGACTGTAGTATTCGCTTCCCGCTTCGATATCCCAGTCCCAGTATCCACTGCTGTGCGATTCCACCACCGATTCCAGGACGCGTTTCTGGATGGACAATTCCTGCTGCGCCCTGAGCTGCTGCTCGTGCTCGGTCTCCAGCAGACGTGTCTTCTCGTGCAGGTCGGTGACATCCGTTATGCTGGCGACGACTGCCACGATGTGTCCATTCGCATCGCGAACGGGTTCCGTGCTCGCCGTGACCCAGCGCAACTCACCGTTCGGTTTATGCACGCCGTGAAGGAAGGAGCGGATCGACTCTCCCGTTTTCAGGGTGATGCTGGCCGGATGCTCCTCTCCTGGAAACTCACTCCCATCCTGGCGCACGGCCCGCCAGCGCGGATCTCTCGGGCTTCGCCCCAGCAGTTGTGACAGCGGCAGTCCCAGGATCCGCTCGGCAGCCGGGTTGGCCTGGGTGATCTCACCGTCACTGTTGAGGATCATGAGGCCCTCCGCCAGCGCCTTGAATATGGATTCGAATCGCTCGCGCTGGAGAATGCGCTCGGTGACATCGTAGGCCGTAACGATAAAGCCGACGTGTTCACGGTTTTCGCTGATCCGTGCAGTGACCTTGATATCGAACCAGTGACTACGGCCTGTTTCACCGCGGACCTGTTGGGCATGACGGAACGGGTTCTGGAACCCAGTGTCTTTCTTCGCGAATTGTGACCAACCATCCTTCCTGCCCTCGATCGGCAGCAGCTGATCCAGGTGTGCGCCGACGGCATTCTCGACGCCATGCGCCGCGAGGCGGATGAAGGCGTCGCTCGTCCACACGATTCGACACTGGCGGTCTGTCAGGGCCACCGGGAGAGTCGGTGCATGGGCCAGGTCTGCAAGGATGCTCGTCTCGGTCGGGACGCTCGAGTCGTTAGAGTGCGCGGTTTCCAACGTTATGCCTCCTGGCCAGTGAGCCCGATCTCCACCGGTAGCATGATCATGTATCGGCGCGACGTTTGGCAGCTTGAACTCGGCGTCTGGTGCGTTCAGCCAGCAGGGTTCCGCGAAGCCCGACTCTGCGCACGTTGCGGGGAACCCCATTGCGGACACTGTGTGGAAGCAGGAAGCGCTTGGTTGGCTTGGACGCAATCGAGGCGGGAAGGAATGGCTGTTCAGCTCTGCATGGACGCGAGGGCAAGCAGGCGCCTCACATTGATGTTTAAGCGTTCGGGAAAGCCATGTGTTCCTTGTCAATCCACATGCTCTTGCGCAAGTTCTTTTGCTGAAGCTGAATCCGTTGGCCCTTTTCCCTCAAGAATGCAGGGTCGTTGCCGACACGTTGGATAGACGCCAAGTCAGAGGACACCCATGTCAATGCCGTTGCCATCCGAAACGACACCCGAGCACGCACCAGCGCTGGATAAGGGGCGCGCGGCCTTCCGGTTGGTTCAGGGGCTGGCCGCAGAGCTGTCCGCCGGCCGCCTGAGCCTGCCTTCTTTGCCAGAGGTGGTCTTGCGGATCCAGCGAACACTGGCTGATGAGGACTGCGAAGCCGAACAGATTGCCGAACTGATCGCCAGCGAACCGACCTTCGCCGGAGCGATCCTGAAGCTGGGCAATTCGGTTTTCTATCGACGCAGCGGCGCTGAGACCACAAGCATCGTTACTTGTATTGCCCGGCTTGGACTGCCGATGGTACGCAGCGCGAGCATGCATTTCGCCATGCAGCAGATGCGCGAGGCGGAGGAGTTTCGCAGCATCAGACATCTTTTGCAGCCCGAGTGGGAGAGCGGGCAAGTGTGCGCGGGTGTCTGTCATAGCCTAGCCCGCAAGACGCGGCGCGCGCATCCCGATGACATGCTGACCCTGGGGCTGGTGCACAACATCGGGCGGATTTATCTCATCAGCCGCGGCGCGGAATTCGGTGACAACGATGCCGCAGTCGGCATGAATGAACTCTTCGACGAATGGCATCCTGTCGTGGGTAGCGCCATCGCCGAGTCCTGGAATCTGCCGGAGCAGGCGGTTCAGGCCATCGCCCAACAGACAACGCCGGACGCTGAGCAGGACTTCGCCCATGATATCAACGACCTGCTGGGCTTGGCTGTGGCCCTGGCAGCGGTACGCGAAAACGCTGAGGCGGTCGCCGCTGCCGCGTCGACACCCGCTGCTGTTCGTCTCGGGGTGAACGAGGCTGCGCTCGCGGCAGTGGTCGAAGACGCTAGGGAGTTCAGCGAGCTGCTCGTCTACTGAACGGCGCTGCTGTCTTCCGCAGCCACCTCGCTGCAGCAGGCCATGGCCCCGTGCGAGTCTTGCTCAATCTGAGGCACAGCCGCAGCTGGTTGGTCTGCATCGTCGCCGTGTTCGTGGAGTTGGCGAGCTGTCCCAGCTGCTGCTCCTTGATCCGGTTCTCCATCTCGCCATCTCGCCACGGATGCAATAGAGCTTCTCGTAGAGATGGTGGGTCCCGGCACGTTTCGCCGGCAGGTTAGTCACGACGAAGCGCGGATTTGCCTTCCCTGGACGGTCCTGGGCTTTACCGATCACTCGGCATTTACGGGACCACGATTTGCGTGTCTGATAGGTGACATCGCGATAGCAGGGCGCCGCTTGGCCCGTCTCCTTGCAGGCTTGCTGTGCCCAGTGCCTCTCGCGTCGCAGAATGCGGTTCAAGCGGGCGTTCCGGGCCAGGCCGAGCAGGTAGTAGAGGCCGTTATCTTCGAACCAGCGCATGATCGAGTCGCGGCAGAATCCCGTCACCACGGACCACGATCCGTGTCTTCGGCCACCGTGTTCGGATCTGCGCGGCGATCCGGTCGAGTTCCTCGACACTCCCTGCCGCTGCATCCACATTCGCCGGGCGCAGTCGCGCGCACAGCAGGTGTTCACCACAAAAGGTGTACAGCGGCAGGTAGCCGTAGCAGCGGTAGTCCCCTTGGAAAAAGCGACCTTCCTGGTGGCCATGCAGCGGATCGTCCGTCGTATCCAGATCCAGCCAGATCTCGCGCGGCGGCCGTTTCCGGTGTGGTCAACTTCAGGCGATTGAGTGTGCTCGAACTCGCCAGCGGAATGCCCTTGTCCTGGTCTCGAACGCGTTGCGATCCCGTCAGGTCCGACTTCCCTATCAGCATCGCCAGCAGGCTGTCCGCACGCAGGGCGTTGTGATCGTTCAGGTTCTCACAGCCCTTCGGGGCCCTCAGGGTGCGCCCGCCTCCGCGTTGCGCTTGCTTGACGTAG
>REEU01000298.1 GCA_007694905.1 Gammaproteobacteria bacterium
GCAGCTTCAACTGCAAGTCGTCCCCGTCCCCAATCGCGCTCCCCGCCCTGTTACCGAACATCGCGATCTCCTTCGATATATCGTTGAGGGTATCAGTGGGTACCGCTGCGACAAGCCAACGCGCAGCCCCTGAGTACAGTTTACGAAGCCGGCTGTACCGCCCGCCTTGAACCGTTTTTGCCTGCCCTGAGCGCAGATATTCCCTGGCATCACCCCTGCCGCCAGGTCGAGCGGAGCTTGTTAGTTTGTCGGCTTGCGACCGCGGCCGCCTGGCCCCAACCAGAGCCCGTAAGCCAGGATGGCCAGGCAGATGATGCCGCCTAGGGTGAACATCACCCGGCCGATGGTCTGGTTGGTGCTCTCAGGTAGCAGTGGCAGGCCGCCTGAGATCTCTGCTGGATCTCCGAACAGTCCGATCCAAAGACTGATCGCCCCCGATCCCGCCAGGATCACCATGGCGATCAACCAGCCGATACTGCGTCGCTTCGGCAGAAGCACTGCGACGCCCCCGCCCATCAGCAATACGCCCGCTATGGCACCGACCCAGGGGGGGACCTGAAGCTGTCCGCCGCTTCTGGGCTGGTAACCGAGGGCCAGGGCCACCAGGAACATACCCACCAGCATGAGCGTTACGCCCATCGCCAGTCGCACCGCCCATTCGACACGGGGGTCCTGGTCAAGATTCTCCAGATCGATTCGGATGCCTTTTTTATCGCGCATTATCCATTGTCCTTGGCTGGCGGCGACTTCAACACGTAGACCACCGAGTCGTCCTCCACCACGCCGTCCTCCTCGTACAGCCGATAGCAGCGGAACTGCGGATAGTTTCGAGCCAGCAACCTGACCGCCTCGCTCAGGGGCTGCCCTGGACAGGGGTCTGCGATCCGTGCCGCGCCCAGCTTGAAAACTCTCGGAAGTGTTTGCGCAATCGCCATATTGCTCTCCTACAGTGACTCGGCTTCGTCGTCCGCGAACGCATCTGACGCCCGCTCGCTCTCTGCTTCGGCTACCGCCTCCTGTTGCGCGGCCTTATCCGACGTGGCTGCCCTTGTCGCTGCCACCTTGTTTTCCTCGTTGCCCGCCTCGGCCAGCGCCTTGAGCCGCTTCTTCGCGTCGGTTTCCGGCAGTTCGCTGGCCGCCCGGACCATCCCTTCCTCGATCTCGTCGATCATACGCAGCAGCTTCTGATCGATCTCTCCCGGGTGTCCTCCGACCACCACAGGCTGCGCGAGCACCGCGAGCCGGGAGGCGTGCTGTTCATCCTGCGCGACTCGGGCCCTATGCCCCAGTCGTGTGACCACAAGTACCTTGACATTGCCGCCGTCGCTCGGGGGGATTTCCAGGCTGATGCCTTCGGCGCCACACCCGTGTGCCAGTTTTGCCAGTGCTTCAATCAACATGCTGCGCTCTCCTGAGTCCGGTGTTTATTACATCTTCTGCGGGCTTCCCTGCCCTCTTGTCTATGATTCTCCTACGCCCCGGTCAGGCGACAAGCGCCCCCACTTCCGGCGGCACGGCGCCGCTCCAGTCGTGCTCGAAGCTCAGGATTTCCTCGATGATCTCGGCCTTTTTCCGCTTCATCAGTTTGGCGAACGCGGCCGACCCCTTGGCCTTGTCATAGGCCTCGTCGAAAGCCACCTTGTTGTGGCGGCACAGGGCTTCGATCCCACCCTTCTGGTATGTCTCCAGCCATGCCTTTGTCGGCTGCCAGGACTGCGTGACATCGGCTTCCCGGCTCTCTACCAGCTTCGCCGCCGCGAGCACCGTCGCCTTGCCGTCAAACCCGTGCTGCGGCCCCGCCTCGATGACGCCAAAGCTCACGGCCTTTCGGATCTCGGCCCGTAGCCGCTCCGTATCCCACTGCGCGAGCTCCACCACCTGTTCCGTGGGCGACAGCGTCACCTTTTTGCCATCGATCTGAACCCTGAACCCGGTGAGCCTGGACACGCCCAGCAGGGTCACCGCCAAGTTGAAGTTGGGCTGCTCCATCAACTTCCCGCCGACCACCTTACGGACGAAGGCCTCGGCCTGATCCTTGACGCCCGTTGGCAGTGTGGCTGCCGCACCGATCTTCTTCGCTGCCCTCTTCCCCGCCGGCAGCTTTGTGCCCTTACCGTCCTTCTTCCCCGGCTCCTCGTTCTCCGTGGTGGTCTTCGCCTTGAACGCCTCGACTTTCTCCTTGAAGCAGGTGAGGCTGATGCACTGGTTCTCGATGACCTCTCCGCAGTCCTTGTTGATCCCGTCCTTGAGGATTCGCACCCGAGACACACAGTTCAGGCAATCCGTCTGGAACGCCTCCTTGCCCACGATCTCCGGGCCCACGGTGCGCCGATCTTCGGGCGGCTTTTCCAGTGCCAGCAAGACCTTCCCTTCCTCCTGCTCCAGCTCTGCCTTCTGACCCGTCAGCCACTCATCCGTCTTGTTCCGATAGCACGGGAGGTTGCTACACTTGCCGCCCCCGATATGGTTGTCGAAAAGTCCGGCTTGGACAGAACTGTTGTGCGGGCAGGCCTGACACTCGCCCAGATCGAACCTGGCGTGTCGCAGCAGACGCGTTGCCTTGTTGGCCCGCTCTTTGAGGTAGTCGACCGTCCACCCTTCTTCGAGGATCTTTTCAAGCGTCCCGTCCTGGAGCTTTTCGGTGAACTGGCACAGGACTTCGGCGTGTCCGATCTTGATCCTCCCCTCGCCCAGGGCATCGAGCACGGCGCTGCTACAGTCGTTGAGCCTGATTCTCGCCCTCACCTTGCGCTCATCCCACCCGAGCGCCCTCGCCGCTTCCTCGTAGTCACCATCGGCCAGCGACACAAACTGTTGCGACATGATGATTTCGTCGCGGATGGTTAAATCCTCGCGCTGCAGGTTCTCCGCCAGCCCGATGGCGATCCCTTCCTTGTCATCCACCCGCTTGATGATCACCGGGATATCGGATAAGCCTGCTGCCCGCGAGGCGTCACGCCTTCCGTACCCGGCCAGTGTTTCCAGGGTATTGTTCTCGTCATTCGGGCGTACGGTGATGCCCTGGATCACGCCGCGCGCGGCGATCGAGGTCTTGAGATCCTCGAACTTCTGCGGATTCCGCGCCCCCCGCCGCACGTTTCCCCAAGGCGCATCCACCAGCATCTCAAGTGGCACCCGCAGGCATTGCCCGTCACTCAAAGTCGTCACATCCATTTGGCTTTCCCCGTTATTGTTTGGTCCTGACCCACGATAGCCTCGAAACGAATCTCGACCAGCGCGCTGGAGCGTCATGCGCTCCCGCCCGCCTGGGCTGAAGCGTTGTCGTGGCAGTACGCGAACCGGTTGCGTACATACTCTCGGATCAGGCGCCTCGCCCGACCGAACCGCCGCGCATAGGCGGCCGCGCCCAGCCGGTCGAACGCGCGGTCCTGTCTGGCACTTGAGAACAGCGGCGCGGACCACTCCCTGGCTAATTGGCAGATCCGCCAGTCCCTCTCAGAGATACGACCCATCTGGTAGGCGCTCTCGGCTTCCGCGTAGGTGCTCACACCGGTCAGAAAGGCGTAGGTCGGCGCATCCCGGAATAGAAGCCGGGCGGCGTTGATACGGATACCCGGATCCCACGACACTGGTTTATTGAGAGCCACTTTTCACAGATGCCACGGCTCCGGTATCCGACAAGCTGGCTGGGCGCGTAGTCGTGAACAAGGCGGGCTGGGCGAGGCCCGAAGTAACTCTGGGGTGCGCGGCTGTCCGCCGTGGCAGCGGCTGCAATTCGTTATACGGGCTTCGTCCGTGCACATTGGGACGGTAGTGGCGCTCAGCTTCCAACTGTCTCCGACCGCTGGCGCACCAAGCCGCCCCGTGCCATCGTCGGCCCTCACACGAACATGACGGCGGTATAGAGCCATACGGGGAGCACGCCATACCACGGCCACGTCTCCTTTCGCGGCGACTCCTCCATCCAGACTCTGAACCGAACGTAGTGATAAAACACCGCTGTCCGGAGCGCTCCACTCTTCATACAACCCCCCCCAAGGCTCGACGCCTCTGCCCGCTCCGGCCTACGCCGAGCGCAGGGTGGCATCCCCAAGCGGTTCGACGCCCGCTCGCTTGGCCAGATAGTCGAAGTCCACGGACTTGCCCTTGTCTGAGCCGTAGTCACTACGAATGACACCGTCCGTGCCGACGTGCACGTAATCGATCAGGACCATTCCGGTGTCCGCCGCCAGCGTGTGGATGGCGACGTGCGAATTTTTGTAGTGATAAAACAGCCCCTCGTATAGGCCCACGATGCTGTCGTATTCCCGGTCGTTCCCGAAGTCGCTGACCTTGAATCGCTTATCCACCATTCCTCTCCTCTTCTTTCGTGGAGCGTGCGTCCTATGCAGCATCCTGCCTGCTCGCACGCCTCCCCTTCTCGCCTTCGCTCGCCAGCAGTGCATCAATCAGCTCATCGACCTGAATCTCAATCGTGGCATCAGGATCATCGAACACCTGGATGATCGGCCTCAGATCCTCCTCGATCATCCTGAGGAGATCCGGCCGGGCTGCCTGCAGGGCTTTCTCGATCCAGGACTCCGTCTCTTTCGGATAGCGATTGATTCGTACCTCGTTGCGTCCGGCGGCCTTCGCCTCGACCAGTGCCTGACCGAACGCCTCGTGTTTCGCCTTGATCTTCTGCCACAGCCGAGCTTTCGCGTTTGCCACCATCGTGCCCGCCTCTTTCGTCTCACTTTCCACCAGCGTAGCGCATGCCTTCGTTTCGACAATCGCCACACTCAGTGTATTGAGTAACGCCGGATTTGGGCCTTTGCTCCTCTTGGCTGGGGCAATTTCTCGGTCTTCGTATACCGGGGTGAGGACTTTTAGCGGATCAATCCCCAACCGATTCAGCCACAACCCCATCGTCAACTTGATACCTGGTCCAGGATCTCCCGCGTTCCCCGGCACGCTGGGTAACGTGAACAGCCCCAGAACTGTTTACCTGCGTTGGCCCCACGGCTCGCCGTCCTTTTCACCATGTCCGATTCGCACCGCGGGCAGCTGGGCGTGGCTGCGGACCCTGATTCGACCCGCTCAGGCGGATCATCACCCAATCCATCCGTCGCCAGCTTCCGCAGCAAGGCACCATCAATCAAATCAATATTGACTGTACTTAAGGGCGGGACACGCCCGGTTAGCCTGTGAAGTGAGCGGTGCAGTAATGCCGCCAGCAGCAGGAACCCACCGAAGCGACTCAGGGGCGGCTCAGTGCCGCGCCTGAGCGCCGTAGGAATCTCCGGCCTTCAGGGCGGGGACGATCTCAACGCCTTACTCACCGGCACTGTGACCTCCTCCGGCCTCATCAGGAAACTCAACGCCCCGCAGTACGGACACTCACCAGCCGGCGTCTCAGCCCCCGGCTCCAGCCGCATTCCGGGGTCCCGGATCGGTGCCAACGCATCCGAGGCACAGACCTCCTTGCAATCCCCGCATTGGCACGGCCACTTGTCTCCCTGAGCGCGAACCGGACATCTGATCAAATCCTGGCAGGAACAGGCACAGAGCAGATAGTCACGGATTCCAATTCAATGAGATTCACTCGCGGTCGAGCATCGAGAGCCATGTTTTCAGGTCCGAATCTTCGATCCTGTATTGGCCGCGCCGGGAGGTTGCGCCGATATAGCCCTTTTTCGTGAGTTGCCTGATGACATTTTGAACTTGTCCGCTGGTCACGGCTTTCGCCCCGACCTCCTGCGCCAGTTCACTCATGACCGGTGCGCTGTACAGCGATGCGTCGATGGAAACTCTTCGGAAGACGGCTTTCTCCAACGCATTGAGCGCGTTCCATCGGGCAGAGATCTCTGGGTTTTCCCGGATGTTCTCCAGGACTCGCTCGCGTGCTTCTTCCAAAGTTTTCGCACGCTTGAGCATGAGCTCACGGATAATCTCCTGCATGAAGTATGGCGACTTCTGCAATTCGCAGAACGCATCCCACAACCCATCACGTCCGACACGCAGCTTGCCGAGCCTTGCGAGTTGCTCTGCCACGAAGTCCGTGTACGACCGCTCCAGGTCGGGTAACTCCTGGCGCTCAAAGCTGTGATAGAAGGCGGCGTTGCGGTGCTCCAGCAGCGCTTCGAGATCGGTTCTCGAAGAGCCTGTGAACAGCACCTTTATCGACCCCGCCTGGGTCGCCCTAAGGCCCTCGATAGCAGTCCTCAGCGACTTCGTAGTGCTGTCGAACGCACTGCTCGTCGCCAGGTGCTGAGCTTCGTCGATCAGCAACAATACCCTCCGTTTGTGTTTGGCTGCCTCCTGAACAAGTTCTGTCATCCGACTACCCATCATAGTCAGCTCATCGGCTGACGCCTCGCTCTTCCTCGACAGGCCCAGGCTGCCACCGCCAATGCCGACGATACTGATCGACACCGACGACAGCTTGGAAAGGTACTCGCTCCAGGCGACCTTCTTGTTTTCCATTGCTGCCTGAGCGAGTTTCAGTGATTCTGTTATGGCCACATGAGGCTTGTCGGGCGTTCGCCAGAGGGAGGCATAGACGGGTACATATCCCCGCTTGATCGAGGCCGGCGAAAGATCACGAAGCACGAACCAGGTCTTGCCTTTACGTCTGGGCGCGAAGATCGCAATCATGTCCACCACAGTGAAGGCTTGCAGGATGTGTGCGGCAAGTTCGCCACGCGGGTAGTACCAAGGGTCTTGAGTCACGGCTTTAGCCTCTTTTATTAGCTACGCGCTAATTATGCTGTTTGGGACATTTTACACTAATTAGCGCGCATGGCCTAAACGGCGCTAAAGTATCCCTCGCCTTCCATCACCGCACCGCCCTCTTGATGACTCAGCGCTGCTGAGAGCTGTTGTTGATAGCGCTCTGGTGCGCTCACCGCCAATTCCCGTGAACGAACTGTGTCGACCGTGTAGCCGGGAGCATGCCGTATCTCAGCGCAGGGCTGGAACCGTCAAGACATTCGATCCGGGTGCGCGCTTCGCGGTGGCGGTGTTCCATCGATCACCCAGTCGTCATAGGCCTTGACGATGGACGGACTCACCAGCGCGGTTATGACCTTACGCTGCAGCCAACGACTGGTGATTAGGCGCCCAGGATCATTGTCCTCATCGATTCGCTGCTGTAACCATTCGCGGACGGCCTGACGGGCGGCCTTTGTTTCAGGGGAGTGCTGCAAATGTATCGCGAGATAACCCGATAGCATTTTATCGAGCGTGACTGTAAGACGTTTCTGGCCCATACGCAGGGTAA